>WQSG01000018.1 GCA_009788055.1 Defluviitaleaceae bacterium
ATGAGCATTACGCAGAATACACGGCGGCATTATGATTGTATTTCTTTTTTTGGCGGGAAAGGGCGGGAAGTATGCGGAACTTGAAAGATAAAAAGATAGTGCTATGCAGAAAAACAACGGTAAAGGATAGCGCGGGTTTTGCAAGCGAGATTTACACGGCAATACATCCGGGTAAGTTGTGGGCGTATGTACGCCAATTATCGGCGGGGGAGTTTTACAGCGCGAAAGCCGTACAGCAGAAAGAGGAAATGCTTTTTACCATAAACTGGCGCAACGATATAAACGCCGCCAATACCTTTATCGAATACCGGGGCGTTTTGTACGATATAACGAGAATAGACACGTTCGAGGGGTACAAAGAGGATTTGAAAATATACGCCGCCGCGCTTGCGGGAGCGGCGGCGGTTAAGGAATGGCAGGAATGGCAGGGGTGAACGCCTTGCCATTTTTTTCTTGCCATATGGGACAGGTTATGCTATCATCCTCTTGCGTTGAGAATAGAGGCTATTCACAGCATTAAAGAAGGTAACTGTATTAAGAAATAAAAATTTTTTCCATAAATTTCAAATAAAAGAGGGAGGACTAAAAATGTCGAAGATATATAAAGGCAATGGAAGTGGTAGCGATACTTGCGTTGGTCAAATAATGAGTAGCAAAGTTTACAAAGGCAATGGAAGTGGTAGCGATACTTGTGTTGGTCAAATAATGGGTGAAAAAATTTACAAAGGTAACGGAAGCGGTAGCGATACTTGTGTTGGTCAAGTATTGGGTGAAAAAATTTACAAAGGTAACGGAAGCGGTAGCGATACTTGCGTTGGTCAAGTATTGGGTGAAAAAGTTTACAAAGGTAACGGAAGCGGTAGTGATACTTGCGTTGGTCAAGTATTGGGAGGTTCATCATTGTATGGGGGAGCCGCTTTATTGTTATTACTATCTTAATTGTAGATTCAATAAAATTATTAAAATTTAGTGCAACGAGGAACATTAGCGGTACATGGTTGCCGCACAAAGTACACAATTACCATTGAACAGCGGCGTAAAATCCAGTAAAATAAGGACAAAGACGGCGAGAGCCTATCCTTAAAACTGGAAATTACTGCCGTTTTTTCTATGTTTCATTGAGTACTGCGACGGGCGGCAGTCCACCTGTCCGGGGCTGTGGCAGTGGGGAACGGTTACGCTTGCGAATCAGGGGCTTAATGCGTTGCAAATTTTGCGGCATTACTATCCCAACGATGTGCAAATTGTGGAAACGGATAACATCGGCGGGGTAACGGAATCGTTCCCGGGATTTGATTTGCGGCCGGGAATGAGCGGCCCTGCCGTGCGCACGATGCAAATGTGGCTTAACAGAATACGTGTGAATTTCCCTGCCATTCCGCCGATTGCGGAAATATCAAAAATGGTATCTATGTAAATTTAGCTTGTCCAATATGGGTTATGTCGGTTTAGTTGCCTGTAATTGCGTAGTTATATACCACTTCTACTACTTCGTTACGCATATCAATGTAAATTTTGTCAATCACCTTCTTCATCATTTCGTTTGTCCAATCGTTAATGTCGGTTTTTAACAGGGTATCAATAAATTTTATTGTTTCCCCTTCATTGTCAACATTTTCGTTTAGCCAGTTTTGTTCAATTAGAGCAATTTCCCTTTGTTCCGTTAAAAGTTGAAATTTTTTGGCAATGGAATCATTTTGTGCCTTGTATTGCTCCTTACCTATTATACACTCTGTAAACAATTCAAGCAAGGAATTTCCAAGCCGTGTTTGTTCCTCTATCTGTTTATCAAGCGTTGCAAGGCTTAGTGTAGCACGTTCCCGCATTTTATCCGCACTGTTTTGGTTGTAGTAATCCCTGACAACCTTAAAATCATTTTCCGCTAACATATCCAAAGAGGATTTTACATTAAGCGTTAATTTACTTTGCGGGATAGCGTTTCGCCTGTGTCCGCAATCTTGCTTACCCCTCATTTCGTAAGAACGGCAGGTATAACACCTTTCTGTTTTCATATGCTTTTTTTCCTGTGACATACAAGACGAACCGCATATTTTACAAGTTACAAGATTAGAAAACAGATACGCTTTACTGTGTCGTGTTGGGTTTTTGCTTTTCAGATAATCCCCACGTTTTTTATATTCCGCTTGTGCTTTGTGAAATATATCTTCGGGAATTATTGCTTCGTGGTTGCCCTTGTGAATATACCAGTCTTTTTCATCAAGGTATTTTTGTTTTTTGAGGGAAATGTCTATTGTGTGCTTTTTCCCCTGTATCAAATACCCCAAGTAAAACTTGTTTACTATCACACGTTGCACCGCTACCCCGCACCAGTTCTTGCCCTGTTTTGTGGAAATTCCGTTATTGCGTAGATGAAAAGCAATTTTTGCTGTTCCGTTGCCTTGCAAATACATATCAAAAATTGTTCTAACAACAACGGCTTCTTCCTCATTTACAACAAAGTTTCGTATTGACTTGTCATAGTTATAACCGTATGTTTCGGTTGTGCTATGAATTTTGCCCTCTTTGTTGTAAAGTTGCCAAGTCATTTTTATTCGTTCCGATATTTTGCGGGCTTCTTGTTCCGCAAGCCACGCGAACAACCCGAACTGCCCCATATCTTTGCGGGAATCAAGGTTATCTTCAATGAAAATAACTCTAATTCCATAGTCTACAAGTTGCGATAACGCCGTTAGCGTTTCGCGTTGGTTGCGTCCAAAGCGGGAATAAGACTTAGCAAGCAAAATGTCATACTTTTTATTTTTGCCGTCTTGCAATAGCCGTTGGAATGATAACCGCTTTTTCGTTTCCGTTCCCGAAAATGCTTCATCACTGTAAATGTCGAATATTTCAAGGTTGTTGCGTTGTATATAGTCCTTGAAATATTCTTGCTGGTTGACAATACTTGTTTCTTGATTGTCGGTACTAACTCGCGTATAGATTGCACATTTCATAAGGTAAAACCCCCTTTGTAATTTTTTGGTGAGCAAAGGATACATTTACTATTCGCGGGAGTCAATCACAAAACAAACGCGCTAAAATAATTTTAAGTCAATCATATCTTTGTAAATATCGCACAAGTGTTTGTCACCTTCAAAGCGGTTTATAAACTTTAACAGGCGTTTGCCGTTCCGCATTACGTTTATGCGCGTGTTTTCGTTTGTATATATGGTTTTTATTTGTTCTTCCTGTAATTCCGCAAGTAAAGCGGGCTTGTTATCGTCTATGTATGAAAGGGCTTCTTGTTCGTTTGCGAACATAAAAAACACCTACCAAAAAGCGGGATAGTAGATGTATATGCGTGGCGTTGCTTTTCTAATATGAATTTTTGCATAATCCAATCTTTGAAAATTTCCGAGTATAGAAAACCGAAAAAATTTGTAAAAGGAACAAACGTGCCAGTGTATAGCGAACCTTCCCGCGAAATGTAGAGCGGGGAATTTTAGCGGGACGGATTCATCTTTCTATAATGCGCCCAAAGCGACCGCGAACTACCATTCTGTCAAGATTAAATACAACTACATTGCGACCTTCAATCACTTCAATCACTTCAAAGAAATAATAGTATCGGTACGGTATGCCCCCTTGATTTATGTCCCTTTGATTTCTAATTACTGAAATCAGTACAGGGAGAAATGTCTCGGGGGTACTATATTCAATTCCATTTTTTACGACTGCCGAAATATAAACATCTCTTGTGGAAAATTTGATTTTTACGCAAGTAATTTCAAATTTCTGCGGTTTATTGATAGGTGTATGCGGAGGTGTGTGTAGTGGCAAGTAGCGAAATCACTGGGCTTGACGGCAATTTACAGGAGAAAGGAAACGCCAATAATTCAAATGGCGAAAAAAAACGTAGCCACAAAAAATATTTGCCGTCCATAAATAAGGACGCATTACAGGCATTAGAGGGAACAACCACGAGCAGTTTTGTTGACCTTGCACAAGCCGTTATTTTAATTGACGGCGTTCCCTATGACAAAGAGACCCTTCCAATGTCAAAAGCCCGCAAAATGGATTTTGAACGCCTTATAGCCCACTATGCAAAATTGGAAATATACGGCAGGCGAAAGTATCATGTAAAATCTGTAATAAATCGAGTGACAAAAGACGAATTAAACGACGTAGAACTAAAAATAATGCGTAAAGCACCCTACACAAAAACTAAGCCCCTAACGGAGGCACAAAAAGCGGCACGGCGGGAGATATACGAGGCGAAAAAGGAACAAGCCAAAAAGGAAGCCGAAAAACACGCCGAAAAAGTAAAGGAACAGGCGAAACAAAAAATAGCGGAATTACAAAAAACTACATAGACAAGTAACTAGACAAGTAACTGTGTCGAATATTGTCAAGATATGCGAATACAAGCGGAATTTTTCGGCATGAAAATTAGCGGGCTTGTTCCATGTTGAAACATAAGGTAAAATAAAATAAGAAGGCAGATTATGCGTGCCTTCTTGTTTTATTGTGTCGAATATTCCCCCGAAACCCCTATTGCACAAGCCTTTTTTACTGCCACTTTTGATATGCCCGCAATTACCAATGTTAGCGGAATTTACGGGCCGCAAACGGAAGCGGCAGTAAGGGCATTTCAAAGTATTCGCGAGTTGGGGAACACAAACCCGAACGGTATTGTAGACCGCGCCACATGGTATCGTATGTCGTTTATTTATTCTGCGGTTAAAAGGCTTGGCGAACTTACCAGCGAAGGAATTATAATTGGGATAGGACGCACGCCGCCCACGGAAATTATACGCGAAGGTTCACGCGGAAGGCTGGTTCAGCAAGCGCAGTATCTCCTGAATTTCATTTCGGAGAGATGTTGTTAAGGAAGGGTTATTTCCTCGCCGTTAATAAATTCTATAACTTCCCTGATTACGGTATCGGCGTCTTCGTAGGATACTTGGCAGGTGCCCACCTGTTTGTGACCGCCGCCTCCATACCTTGCCATTAACGCGCCAACATCTATTTCGGAGGTTCTGTTTAAGATGGAATGTCCTACGGCTATTACGCAGTTGCCCGCAAATCCTTCTGCCACCCACACGGATATGTTTTGTTCGGGGAAAATGCTATATAAAAGGAAACGGTTGCCCGTTTTTATTTTCTCGGCTTCGCGAAGGTCTGTAAGAATTACATTGCCAACGGATTCCGAATATTCCAGTATCATATTGCGGAAGTCGTTGGCTTGCTGATTGTAATATTCAATGCGTTCGGCTATGTCGGGAAGCATTAAAAGTTCGGTTATGGTAAGGTCGCGGCAGGCCTGTATCAGTTCTTCCATCAGCTCCCAATTTCCTTTAGTGAATCTTTTTCTGTGTCCAAGCCCCGTGCGCGGATCCATGATAAAACCAAACAATACCCAACCGGTTGGGTTTACAATTTCCTCCACGGTAAACTGTGCAGAGTCCACTTTGTCTACCGCGTCTACCATTTCAGACATATGCGGCAAGCGGCTTTCGCCTTCGTAGTAATTGAAAAGAATCCTTGCGCAACTTGGTGCCAAATATCTCGCGCCCTCCACGTTCACATTAGCACCTACGCGTTCCAGTTCGCTTGCGTGATGGTCGAACCACAGGCCGCAACCTTCTACATATGGCACGTTTGTAAGCGCGTCGTTTTCCGTTACCTTAATTTTGCCGTCTTGCAAATCTCTGGGATGTACGAACTTCCATTTATCTATAACTCCAAGTTCCAGTAAAATTGAACCGCATACCAATCCGTCAAAATCCGCTCTGGTGATTAAACGCATATTTGCCGCCTCCGATAAATTTCCTAAGAGATTTTCCTAACATTATGCCATACGGGAAACACGTAAGCAATGTTTTATTGTTCGCGAATAAGCTTTGCTGTAAAAAAGGCGTCCGATGCGGCACAGGGTAAAGTTTGGTTCGCGCTTTGTACCGAAAACTCGGGGTTGGCTTCTACAAAACGGTTTATGATTTCCATGTTTTCTTCGGTTGCCACGGTGCAGGTGCAGTAGACCAAAACGCCGCCCGCCTTAACGTATTTTGCGGCGGTTTCCAGCATCACGGCTTGTTTTTTTGCCAAGAATTTAATGTCATCAGGCGTGCGGGTATATTTAATTTCAGGATGTTTGCGGATTGTGCCAAGCCCCGAACACGGCGCGTCCAAAAGAACCGCGTCGGCTTGGTTTGCAAGGGACGGGCTGAATATCTGCGCATCGTGTACGCCCGTTTTGATAACCGAAAGCCCAAGGCGTTTTTGCGTTTGTTTCAGCAAACCAATTTTGTGCGCGTGAATATCAAAGGAAAGCAACTGCCCCCTGTTTTCCATTTGGAATGCCGCCGCGAAGGATTTTCCGCCGGGTGCGGCGCATAAATCCAAAATGGTTTGACCGGGTTGTGCGTCCAGCGCGGCAACCGCCGCCATCGCGCCGGGGTCGGTTACTATAAAAAGCCCTTCGTTGAATGCCTTTAGCTTAGAAATATCGCCTGTGTGACGCAGGGCAAGCATCGGAAATTTTTGCGCGTTTTCATTTTCCACGGGGGAAACTTCAACGCCGTCCGCTTCCAGCATTTGCGTAACGTGTGCCGCGTCCGTTTTTAATGTGTTTACTAAAATCGTAAGCGGCGCGGGTTTGTGGCTGTTTTCGCAGAACGCTATCGCGCCTTTGCCGCCAAGCCATTTAACCAGCGAATTAACCAGCCACGGCGGATACGAAAATCGCAAAGCAATGTCTTTTGGCGAAAACGCGGGCTTCTCGGGTTCGCGGGCGATATTGCGTAAAATGCCGTTTACGAAACCCGAAAGTCGCTCGAAGCCGTAGATTTTGGTAAGCTTAACGGCTTCGTCCACGGCGGCGCGTTCGGGAATGCGCTCCAGAAAACGAATCTGGCAAACAGAAATGCGCAACACATTTCTTATAAACGGCTTCATTTCTGCCGCAGGTGTATTTGAAAATGCTTCAATTATGTGGTCGATTAAAATTAAATTGCGCACCGTTTCGTTTACCAGCTCCGTGATAAATGCGCGGGATTGCGGGGCGCGGTCTGTTCCCGCAAGGGTTTTTCGCAACGCAATATTCGCGTATGCACCCCCGTCCAAAATTTCCGTTAAAATTGCAACCGCAATGTCTCTGTCAGATTTTTTCAAGATTTCACTTCCTACGAGGAATTTTTCTTGGTATATTAACATTAAATGGAGGGATTTGTCATGCAAAACGTAATTATCACAGGCGCGGACAGAGGATTGGGCCTTAGCCTGTGCAAAGAATTTCTAAATCGCGGCCGGCGGGTTTTCGCAGGAAAATACATGGAAGACTATTTTTTGCTTGAAGATTTGCAACGTGAAAACAAAAACCTTCACATTCTAAAAATTGATATGAGTTGCGCGGAAAGCATATCAAATGCGGCGCGTGACGCGGCAGACGTATTGGCGGGCAATCCGCTTGACATGATAATTTCCAACGCGGCGTTGATGGGAAAGGTGAACTGCAAAATAAACGAGCCGCCCATGGATTTGGACGCTGTTTGGCGTTCGTTTAATGTAAACGCGCTGGGTGTTTTGCGCTTGACGGCGGCGTTTTTGCCATTGATGAAAAATGGCTTGCAACGCCTTTGTTATGTCTCCAGCGAAGTAGCTTGTATTAATCTGATGAAAAACCGTCACTCTGATTCTTTCGCGTACCCCATGAGCAAAGCCGCAATGAACATGGCAATTCGCTTAATGCACAACGAACTTTTCCCCCAAGGTTACACCTTTCGATTGTTTCATCCCGGCTGGATGAAGTTCCGCGAAAAAGACGGCTCTCTAGCCGAAGAAGGAAAATACGACCCCGATTACATTGGCGAAAAAGCCGCCCGCTACTTCGACACGCCGCTCCACGATGAAAACAGGCTTGTAATGGTAGACTTTAACGGTTACGAATGGCCGTTTTAAAGTTCTAAATGAAAGGAAGATTTGTATGAGTGAAATTAAAAGGTATAATTTGGACAACGATACTGCTGAAGGAAATGCCTATTCAGAAATTGTTGAAGCGGGAGATTTTGTTTTCCTGTCCTTTTGCGTTGGAAATGTTGGGCAATCTGTTGAAGCACAGGTAAACGGTGCGCTTGATAACATGGCAGAGAGATTAAAAAAGGTTGACTTAACACTTGAATCGGTGGTTAAAGTTGACGTAATGATGAAAGACCCATGGAACATTCCTACTATGGAAAAGGTATTTAAGGAGCGGTTCAAAGGCGTTTATCCTGCCCGTAAAACTATATCCACAGAATTTGCTCACAACGGCGGTGAAAGTGGCTTGCAAGTTCAAATTGATGCTGTGGCGTACAAAAAATAAATGCAAGTAAAGATTTGTTCAGACGGTTTATGGGTTATTTACATCCTTTATAGCAGACCTGTCCGAAAACTCCGCAACGCCGCCTTGGCGGCATTACGGAGTTTTCGGACAGGTCTAATGTTTATTTTTTTCGATTATTACATCTCTTTTTTCTCTTGAAAATATTTCGTTACCCTCAAAGCATTTTTTGTAATATATTATTTCTTCTTTTGGCATTTCACAGTATTTTTCGTTACTGTGCCACATAGCCATAAACGCTTCCAATGTAAGTTCATCTGTCAAGCAACAAGCATTTGAAACACTCATAATGTCGTGGGTAAGTAAGGCAATATCAGCATATTCCATTTTTCCGTCAAGAAACAAGCAAATAATTTCATATAATCTTTTATTAACAAGTTCAAGCACATTTACACCTCCGCTAATATGAGTTTTCAAACCAACACTCTGCGTCAAAATGTATCTAATTAAAATATAGTACACCTACTGCCGCAATTTCTGCCCTAATATAATGCTCCGTCCAATAGCTTTTTTAATAGCGTTATTTCCACCCTTTGCAATGTGCGTTCTAGTACGTTATCTGCGAAGGGTGTAAATAATGCACATGGAATACACATCGCCGCAGGAATTCAAAAATTGTGTTAAAATAGCTTGTATATGTGTTAAATCTATTATAGATGTAGCAGTCATGGAACGGAGATTCAACAAAAAATGAGCAAGCGACAAACTATTAGAAAAGCATTTCTCATTGGAATGTTTTTTACATTTCCTGTCACCATTGCATGGATGTCACCTGCTATGCCGATTATTTATGGGTTTGGCGGAATTATTGTGGGTGCAACTATTATGTTTTTATTGCATTTTTTTATCGCGCTATTTTTTGGCAGAGCTTATTGCGGGTTTGTATGTCCGGGTGGTGGAGTGAGCGAGTGCTTAATGCGAATTAACGATAAAGAGGTAAAAAACAGCAAACTCAGAGTCGGAAAATATATCGTTTGGGCATTTTTAGTCATTGCTACGGTTGGTTCTTTCATATGGGCGGGCGGTGTAAGTGAAGTTGATTTTTTCGCAGGTCTTGAAGGTGGCTGGATATTCTTACATACTCCTTATCGCTATGCGATTTATTTCGGTGTTCTTTTTGGTACATTGGTGTTTCAACTATTGCTGGGCAAGCGCAGTTTTTGTCAATGCGCTTGTTGGATAGCACCGTTTATGATTATAGGAACAAATGTGTCTGATTGGCTCAGGCTACCGAGGTTGCGCCTAAAAGCAAATCAAGATAGTTGCAACGGGTGCAACCTTTGTTCAAAAAAATGTCCTATGAGTTTAGATGTGAAAAGCATGGTCAAAACTTCCGACATGAAAAACGCAGAATGTATATTGTGCGGAGAATGTATTGACATTTGCCCTAAGAAAGCCATTTCTTATACTTTCAAAAACGAATCGACATAATAAGCAAAATAAGCATTGACGTTATTTACACCCCTTACAACATATAGCTTACATTCACGTTGTATCCCTTATTGAATTCGCAAATTCTCTCGCCGGTTGGCGGGAATTTTTTTTGCCTTTCACTTGACTCTTCCTTTACGGAAGCGGGTAAAATAACTGTAAATAAAATTTTGGAGGGGTTGGAATGGGTAATCTTATTAAAATCAAGGATATGTCGGCAAAGTACGATGTATCGGCGCGGACCATGCGCTATTACGAAGACATCGGCTTGTTGGAAAGTACCCGTTTAGACGACTATGCGTATCGCTTGTATGACGAATCGGCGGTACAAAAGTTGGAACAAATTTTGATTTTGCGCAAACTTAATATTACGATAAAAGATATTCAGCGCATTTTTAATTCAACGGGTTCGGAAATTATATTGGAAGTGTTGGGGAAAAAAGCTGATGATATAGACAACGAAGCCGCTCTTTTGCATGAATTAAAGAAACTTGTGTTGGATTTTATTCGTCAAATTGAAACGTTGGATTTTTCAAATGGTTCTGATGTAAAAAAGCTTTACGAAAAAGCCAGAGATATGGAAAAACAACTGGAAAATCCTGCTAAGCGTCTTATGGAAGTAACCGCGCAAATGGATAAGAAAATACCCGGTGTAATGGTAGTAAACATACCAAAATTCCGAGCGGTAACATCGGGAATGATGGCATTTGACGAATTGTTCGGCGGGTGTTTTGATGACTGGATGAATAAGAATCGCCATCTTTTCAAAGATGTTTTGTTTGACTGCCCTGATTTTCTGTGCGAAAAAGACGGAAAAGCCTATTGGTTGTGGGCAATTAAAGACGATGTAACCGCGACAGACACCGCGCCCTATGAAATTGTAGACTTTGAAGGCGGGATATATGCCACATCTGTCAGCATAGACATGGACGATGAGAGCATGGACAAGGTACACAGCAATGTACTTTCGTGGCTTAAAGGCACAAACTTTGCCCATGATACCTCGCGGGATTTTATGGGGCATATGATTTATCCCACAAGCGAAATAAAACTTGGGCTTGGTTATCATCAGCTTCAGCGGTACATTCCCATAAAATTTGACAGTGAGAACTGGAAAACCGTGTACTCGCTATCCACGGATGAATATGTGCAGGGGCAAGAAAACGGCACAAAGAACGGCGGCTTTGGCTCTGAATCGAAAGGTATAGCTTCCACAGGCAACCCCGAATTTACCTTCAGCGAAGGCACTATTTTGGTTGAAAAACGGAAAAACGATTGGGACGGCGTGTATGTAAAAACTGATAAAATGAACCTGCAACCCAATAATTATTGCTATATCGAAGTTGTCGGGCGGGTGACAGGCAAGCTCAAAAGCAGGGGGGGTATCGAGCTAACAGGCATTGCAGACGGCTACGAAAACGTAGGCTATCACTCCATTTCCGACGGCGCAGACTTCAAAATAGCACACATCTTCCCAATAATGAAAGACAAAACAATCCCCCATATAAGAATTTCATCAGGCCACATCGCCAGAACCGTGCCATTCTTGATAAAAAGCATAGAAGTAAAAATAAAGCCATTTTCACACACGCCAAACTACACAAGCCCCGAAACATTCAAATATCTGGTATTCGACACGGAAACATTCCAACGCCATTGCGAAAAAGCAACCATAACGGGCGTGGAAGGCATTGAAACACTGTTGATTGAATCCCCCGATGAGCCGGCGGTGAAATTTTCACCGGGGAAATATTTGGAAACACATATTCCGTCAAACATTCGCGACATAGGTGACGTTTGCAAACACGTAAAAGACCTTTTTGAAAACTACATTCCTGAATGGCTGACATACGGCGCAGGCTATGAACTTACAGGCGAGCCGCCGATACTCCGACCCAACCCAAATAATGAAAACATCACTACCCTAATCGTAAGAATCACACCGCAGGAGGAATCATAGGCTAACGTCGGAAATTCCATGTATCCCTGCACATATCTTCGATGGTTCGTTTTGCTTTGAAGCCGAGAATTTTCTCGGCTTTTTTTGGGCTGGTGTAGCTTACGGGCAGGTCGCCTGCGCGGCGTGGCGCGATAGAGTAGGGGAGTTTCAGCCCGTTTACGGTTTCAAATGTAGTAATCATTTCCAAAACGGAAACGCCGCGCCCCGTACCAAGGTTGAATACTTCAAAGCCCGTGTTTTTGTTTGCGAAATTGATAGCGTTCATGTGGCCTTCCGCCAAGTCCATGACATGGATGTAATCGCGGATACCCGTGCCGTCGGGGGTGTCGTAGTCGTTGCCGAAAATTTTTATTTCGCTGTGAATGCCACGCGCCGTTTGCGCAATAAAAGGCATTAGGTTGTTTGGAATTCCTGATGGTTCTTCGCCGATAAGTCCGCTTGTGTGCGCACCTACGGGGTTGAAATATCGCAAGGATACAACGGAAAAATCCGTCTCTGTTGCCGCAAAGTCGCGCAGAATTTGCTCGCACATAAATTTAGACCATCCGTAGGCGTTGATTGACCCAAGGGGTGAGTCTTCCGTAAGCGGCATGGGATTGTCGTTTTTGTACACCACTGCCGATGATGAAAAAATTATTTTCGGTACGCGGTGTTTTTTCATGCACTTGCAAATATTTAGCGTGGATATAAGATTATTTTCGTAGTACATAATTGGTTTTGCAACAGATTCTGCCACGGCTTTAAGACCCGCAAAGTGAATAACGCAATCGAATTTGTGCGATGCAAAAATTTCCTCCGTAGCGGCTTCATCACATAAATCCGTCTTATAAAAAGGAAAGCTTTTTTGCGTGATTTTTTTTATTCCGTCAATCGCGTCCATGGAGCTGTTTGCAAGATTATCTGCCACGACAATGTCGTAGCCGTTTTCTAAAAGCACTGTGCAGGTGTGGCTTCCGATATATCCTGCGCCGCCGGTTACTAAAATTTTCATGGGTCACGCTCCCTTACATAAATTTTTCATACAGGATAGTTTTTTTATATACGGCTTGTCAAGTCGCGAGAAAAACATTACAAAACACAGGTTTTCTTTTGGAACTTGTTACAAAGAAATAATTGCAACTGTTTAATGTGTGTGCTAGAATGCCGATATATTGGTAGACTTGTTGGAGAAAACTCCAAACTTTCCAAAAACGGAGGGTTTTTATATGAGCGGTGGTTTTGAGGAACACAGAAGCAAGATAGTTTTTTTCATAGTGCTGGGCATTGCGGTTGTCGCGTTCTTCACGCTTCGCGGGGATACTGGTGTCCTTAGGTTTCGCGAAATAGAACCCGTGGATATTCCCGTGGTGCATCAGCCGAACAGTTATGCGGAATTTTTGCATTATCACAGCGCGGCGGGAACTCCCGGCGGCGTTTCTGAAATTGAAGTTGATATTTTCGCGCCGCTTATTCCCGTTTTGGCGCAGGGTGTGACGCATTCGTTTCCCATGCTGACTTATCCGCCGGAAATGCCGCCTGTTTCCATCGACACTATTTATGATATTCCCGTCCTTCGCACGGAGGAGGAGTCTCACGTTGAATTTACCGTAAATGTACCTGTTGCGGGTTTGTACAATATTCGCATAGAATATTTCCCCGTAAGCGGTCGCGGCATTGATATCGCCCGTGAACTGCGCATTAATGGCGAAGTCCCGTTCCGTGGCGCGGAGCTTATTACGCTTCGGCGCGTGTGGGGTTCTGCCGCGCAACCCGACGACGGGTCTGTGCGGCTGATTGAATTTGCGCCCGCAACTTCTTTGCGCCCTGCCACGTACATCAGGCAGGATAATCAAGGTAATCAGATACGCCCCCCACAAGAGGAACGTCCGCGCTGGGAAAGGGCGTATTTTACCGACCGTTTGGGCTTTTTCACAGACCCGTACCGCTTCTTTTTTGAAGCGGGTGAAAATACAATCTCGCTTACGGGCGTGAACGAGCCGCTGGTGATGAAAAGCCTGACCCTCGTTCCCGTTAGCTATCGGCCTTCTTTCGCGGAGTTCCGCGCCGCAACCAATCTGCGCGAAAACACAAGCGATTTTTCCACCACCATACAGGGCGAGTGGTCAACTGTGCGTTCTTCGCCAAGTCTTTTCCCGTTGTTTGATAATTCCAGCGGAATCACTTATCCGCCGAGTGTCGCAATTATCACGCTAAACATGATTGGCGGTATGCCTTGGCGCGTGCCGGGGCAGTGGATTGAGTGGGAAGTTGAAGTGCCCGAAGACGGGCTTTACAGGGTTTCCATGTCTGCACGGCAGAACTATAACAGGGGTTTTGTTTCCAGCCGAACCCTCTCGATAAACGGCGAAATCCCCTTCCAAGAAGTGGCGGAAATTCCGTTTAGGTTCAACAATAGCTGGGAACTTATGACTCTGCAAGACGATTACGGAAATGACTTATTGTTCCCAATGAACGCGGGCGTAAACACTATCCGTATGTATGTAACTTTGGGCGATTTGGGCGAAATTATAGACTCGCTTCTGGCAAGCATAACCCGTTTAAATTCCATTTACCGCGAAATTCTGGTGCTTACAGGCCCTGAGCCTGACGCGCTTCGGGACTACCGCATACACGTTCATCTTCCGCACGTGATGGATATGATATATGAAGAAACTGCATTCCTGTATGGCATTTTGCTTGAAATGGAAGCCTTCCTTGGCGAACGAAACGAGCATACTGGCATAATAACGCGGCTTATTCAGACGCTGGATTTATTCTATGCCCGCCCAAACCGCATACCCATAAGGCTTACGAATTTCCGCCAAGATATTTCGGCATTTGCCAACTCCGCAAGGGCATTAACGGAAGGGCCACTTGATATCGACTTCTTTGTGGTAAGCGGAACAAGCGCGGAGTTGCCCGTTGTAAATGAGACGTTTTTTACACGCGCATCTCATGAAATTCGTGCGTTTGCCGCAAGCTTTACCCACGATTTCGACAGCATAGGCGACGTACACGGGGAAGGCGCGACCGTCATAGATGTTTGGATAACCGCAGGGCGCGACCAAGCAACCGCAATGAAAGCCATGATTGACGACACTTTTACGCCCGAATCGGGCATTCACGTAAATCTGCGGCTTGTGGCGCACCAAGCGGTGCTTCCCGCCGTTGTTGCGGGCATAGGGCCTGATGTTGTTTTGGGTATGCAACTTAGCGACCCTGTAAACTATGCGTTGCGCAACGCCGTGGTGGATTTGTCGCAGTTCCCCGGATTTTATGAGGAAGTTCGCGGGCGTTTTCATCATAGCGCGTGGATTCCCGTCCACTTTGAGGGCGGCTACTACGGTATGCCCGAAACGCAGACGTTCAATTTGATGTTCTACCGTAGTGATATTTTGGAAGAATTAAATCTTGATGTTCCCGAAACATGGAGCGATATTTTGGCAATCATGCCGCTTTTACAGCGGAATAATATGGCGATAGGTGTGCCGCCAATCGGCAACCCGATGGCACCCGATATCACGGGCTTTTTGACACAACTGTTACAGCGCGGCGGTTTCCTATACGTGCGCGACGACCATCCCGTTTACGAACCGCTTTCACGCGCCGCTCTTGATAGTGAAGAAGCAATTGCCGCATTTGAAGCATTCACGCGCTTCTTTACGCACTTTGGCTCGCCCGAATTTTTCGACCCCGCAAACCGTTTCCGCAATGGCGAAATGCCTATCATTTTTGCGGATTTCACGCTTTTCAATATGCTTTCCGTGTTCGCCCCCGAAATTTACGGCGCGTGGAATTTTGCCCTAATGCCGGGATATTATCACCAAACGCCGCAGTATTTTGCAGGCCGCGGCGGATATTATAATGTACACCACACCGTTCCCGCATGGGGCACCGCCGCCATGATGATTGAAGCAAGCGAAATGCAAGACGAATCTTGGGAATTTTTAAAGTGGTGGACATCCGCAGAAACACAACTGCGCTTTGGGCGCGAAATGGAATCCATTATGGGCGAAGCCGCTCGTTTTCCAACTGCAAACCTTGAAGCCTTCCAAATTTTGCCGTGGAGTACGTCGCAACTGCAAGTCTTAAATGAACAGCGCGACTGGATACTCGGCATCCCCGAAGTCCCCGGCGGCTACTATGTACAACGCCAATTAATCAACGTAATTCGCCGCGTCGTTTCCGATAATTTAGACACCCGCGAAACCTTGCTTGATGTTCAAATCGTTATCAACCGCGAGCTAATTAACAAGCGGCGGGAGTTTGGGCTGGAGTAGTTATACAATATAATTTTCTTGTTTTGTATGTTGTTTTTTGGGAGGTTTGCGTGGTTAACGATTACCGCGCGAAAAAATTGCTATGAATAAACCTATAAAGACGGCAGTTGTTGTGCTTGTTACGATTGTAACATTGTTTGCTTCACTCTTGGTTTTTCCGTGGTTTCAATTTATGTTTGCATGGGATGGCGGTTTCGTCAGTGTTGTAAATTTTGTTTGTACGTGCATTTTTATGATGATATGGGCGGGCGTGTTGTTGCTCTCGGTCGGGATTAAGTCGAAGGCATTGTTTTATGTGTATTTTGTCTATTGGATTCTTGTTACTGTTTTTTCTGTTTTGTTTCTGTTGATATATCTGTTTTTCGGAACACCGCCTGTTTTCGTCTTTTTTCTTATTGGTGCTTTTGTTTTTCCCATCATGGGGATAGACTATCTCTTTAGTTCGATGGGATTTCCTTTCGCGGATTACTTGGTTTTGATTCTTCCCGTAGTATTCTTTTTGGTAGGTGTTTTCGTAAGAGGAAAGTATTTCAAAAAATCAAATGGTTTAGGATTGGAGCAAACAAATAATGAAGTTTGAATTTATGAAAAAATTTGTTTGTACGTTGGTGTTCTCTGCGGTGTTTTTGGTGTGCAATGCGGTTGTTTTATATGCAAATGACATCCGCATAGAGATTAATGGTGTGGATGTAAAGCTTGACGTTTCGCCGATAATCCAAGACGGGCGTGTGCTTGTGCCGTTGCGGGCGATTGCGGAAGCGTTGAATATGGAAGTTGATTGGGACAGTGTTGCGTCTGTTGTGCGTTTAAGCGAGAAAACACACGCCACAGATGTTATTGAGACTGTTGAAATTACCGAAATTGAACTTTCAGGGAAAAATATTACAGATGAGAAACTTTTAAAAATGATTGCAAGAGGAGAAATCCCCGCAAATGTAACTAGTTTGAATTTAGCAAACAATAATATTACAGATGTTTCACCGCTTGCCGCATTGACCGATTTAACAGAGCTTCGGTTGTGGGGGAATAGGTTTGAAGATATATCGCCGTTATACCCGCTCACTAATTTACGTTCCTTTGATACGGGAGACAATGTGCATTTTAACGGAGACCTCTCCGTTTTGATATATTTTGAAAATTTGACAACGCTTGGTTTATCGGGCGGAACTTGGGGCATTCCGTTTGACTTGTCCCCTGTTGGTGAACTAACAAAGTTAGAACGTTTCCATCTTTGGGGCGGTTCGCAATTCAATGACCTTTCACTGTTTCCCGACCCCGAAAACATGACGCATCTTACGTTAAATGGCGTGAACATTAAAGATTTTTACCCGCTAAAAAACTTTACGAACTTGGTATCTCTTGATTTGCAGCACAGTGAAATTAGCGATATTTCTGTTATGTATCTTGACTATCTTGCGAATTTAACTGAACTGTTTTTGTGGGGAAATCAAATCGTTGACGTTGCTCCTTTGCGTAATTTAAGGGGTTTGGAGCTTTTGGCATTAAGTGGTAATTTGATTGTTGATGTTTCGCCTTTAAGCGAACTAACAAACCTTACATGGTTGTCACTTAGCGACAATCAAATAAGTGATATTTCGCCACTTTATACGTTGAAAAATTTACAACAGGTGGATATACACGCTAATCCGATAAGTGACAATGCTAGGGAGGTTACACAATGGCAGCACTAACATCACCGCGTAAGGATACAAATTCCACGCCATTTCAGCGATACCGCGCAAAAAAACGTGCAATGCGGGCGCATACTTGGGAGGAAATGAAAAAGCATAAGGTGCTTTATCTGTTTATGTTGCCCTTTGTGCTGGTTTTTGCCACGTTTACGCTTGCGCCGGTTGTGGTTTCGCTGGGGCTTAGTTTTACGTATTTTAACGTGTTGGAAGCACCGAGGTTTATAGGCTTTCAAAACTATTTGAATTTGTTTTTGTCGGACGATATATTTCTTATAGCCTTGCGGAATACGATTATTTTGGCGGTTATTACAGGGCCGGTGGGGTATATATGTGCGTTTTTGTTTGCGTGGTTTATAAATGAGTTGCCGCGTTTTGTTCGTGCGTTTGTAACGCTGGTGTTCTACGCGCCAACGATTGCGGGTTCGGCATTTCTTGTGTGGGCGATTATCTTTATGGGTGACGCAAACGGGTATCTTAATGCGATTCTGATTAATGCGGGGATTATAAACGAGCCTAATCTTTGGCTTACGGATACGGATTATATGATGCCCGTAATTATTGTGGTTGTGCTGTGGATGAGTCTTGGCGCGGGCTTTTTAGCATTTATCGCGGGGCTTTCCACCATTGATGAATCTTTGTATGAAGCAGGGCTGGTGGACGGCGTGAAAAATCGTTGGCAGGAACTGTGGTTCATTACGTTGCCGAATATGCAGGGAATGCTTATGTTCGGTGCGGTTATGGCGATTATGGCAAGCTTTGCCGTTGGTGAGGTTACGCAGAATTTGGCGGGCTTCCCGTCAACGGACTACGCGGTTCATACCATTGTTAATCATTTGGTAGACTACGGCGCGATTCGTTTTGAAATGGGATATGCGTCTGCAATTGCGACAATTTTGTTCCTTACGATGATTTACACGAAAATTTTGGTTGGAAAATTTATCAGCACGATAGGGAGATAGCTTATGGTTAAAGCCATCAGACAAGGCAACACCGTTGCAAAAAGACGGAAAAAAAATTCGCGCGCAGTGCGGAAACCAAACCGCTCTCTTGGCGGGGATATTTTCATATGGGTTATTCTTGCGTTCTTTGGTGCGTTTTTTGCGTTCCCGTTGGTGTTTGCTATAAATAATGCATTCAAACCGCTGGACGAAATATTTATTGTTCCGCCAAATTTGTGGGTTATTAACCCAACCATGGGCAACTTGCAAGACTTGTTTATTATCATGTCGCGTTCGTGGGTTGCGTTTTCGCGCTACATTTTTAATACGGTTTTTATAACTGCAGCGGGTACTGTAGGTCACTTGTTTGTTGCGTCTCTTGGTGCGTATGCGGTAAGTAAATATGAATTCCCCGGCAGTAAGTTTTTCTTTGGGCTGGTTATCACAACGCTTATGTTTAACGGGTTTGTTATGCAAATCCCGAACTTTCTTATCTTGGCGAACTTGGGTTGGATTGACACTTACTGGGCGGTTATTATTCCCGCGTTTGGAATGCCGCTTGGGTTTTTCTTGTTAAAGCAATTTATGGATACCGTTCCCATGTCGCTTATCGAATCCGCAAAAATTGACGGTGCGGGCGAATGGCTTATCTACTCGCGCATCGTAATGCCGCTGGTAAAACCCGCATTACTTACCGCGATGATTTTCTCTGTACAGGCGTTGTGGAACAACCCGCAGGCACTTCTTATCTACACAGAGCAATTGAAAACACTTCCCCTTGCAATCACGCAAATCATAGGCAGCCCTCACGCCCCAAACGTGGCACGGGCGGGCGTAAACGCGGCGGGAATTCTTGTAATGATGTTTGTACCAATCACGTTGTTCATTTTTGCGCAAAGTAATATCCTGAAAACCATGGCTAGTTCCGGCATTAAGGAGTGAGCAATTTGGAAAAAACGTATAAACTGTTAGACCACGAAAGCCCGTTGCCTATTGACGAAATCAGAAGGTTATACAAGGGATACTGGGTCTACTTGGTGAAAACGGAGCTTGATGAATACAACGGCATTGTAAGCGGAATACCCGTTGTTATCGGCGCAAGGCCGTATGACGGTACAGGGGACGGTATTTACAAAAAGTACAAAACAGATGAATACGTACAGCGTGTAGGGTTAAGCCTTTTGCCGAATCGTGGGTTCATTTCTGCACTAAGGTTTTCGGAGAAGGAGAATGCATAACGGCGGATATGCTTCTTCCGAAGAGTTGATATACGAAGACGACGGGCATTATCACTTGCGTGTATCCGCATTTTACGAGTTCGACAGTTATGCAAACGACATCATTGATTTTATTTTTGACACAGGCGCATTTTTAACCGTTATATCCCGTGTCACAGCCCAAGAATTTGGCTTCCTTGACCGATACACCATACAGTCGGATATATCGTTGGCGGGTTTTTCAGGGGAATGCTTGGCAGACTTAAAAGAAATCCCCGGCATGGTAGTTGGCGGGCGGCGTCTTACCGGTGTGAAAGTTGCCGTACCCCATCTAATAACCGACATGGATATACTCGGGCTTAACGTGATTGATCATTTCAAATTTTTCATAGATACAGAAAAAGACAGAATTTATTTCTCCGAAAACCCAAAACCGGAAATACCGGAGATGCTGAAAGCAAAAGACATACAAGTTATTTCGCCCGGGGGAAGTGAGCAGTGTGGAAAAATGGGAGTTGGCGGCAAAAAAGTTCATTGACTCGTGGCAATTTACGGATGATATCGAAAGCGTATTTTTAACGGGAAGCCACGCTTCAGGTAATGCAGATGAGTTTTCGGATGTTGATTTGTTCATAATTTTGAATGACAATGTTAAATGGCGTGAACGCGGCAACAAAATGGTAGACGGATTGCTCGTTGAGTATTTTGCTAACCCTGTACGGCAAGTGAAAAAGCATATTGATGAATGCTACGGTAACGCCGACTTGATAGACATAAACATGATACTTGGCGGGAAAGTTATTTTAGACAGAAACGCCGCCGCCGACAAAATTATAGATTACTGCAAGCAAAAAATGACCACGGAATTTCCAAGCATGAGCGGGTACGATGTGTATATGGGGCTGTACCTTTTGTGGGATGCGCATGACGAACTGCAAAGAGCATATTCAAACAAAACCCCTGGTTTTACAATGCAATTCTTCAGTTTTGTGCAAAACGCATTTGTATTATATTCGAGATATACGTGTTCGCCTGTGCCAAGTTATCACAAGCTGTACAAATGGCTTACAGATGATGGGTACTTCAAAAAATACGGATTGGCGGCTCATAATGATTTATATTTTGTTGAAATGATAAAGGCTACCTTCCACTGTAAAGATATCAACGCCATGTTTGAAACGGCAAAAAATATATATGTCTACGTTGTTGACAAAATGGGCGGGATTGATATTGATAATTTTGTATTACATGGGTCGTGCGACTGAGGAGTGACGCAAGTTGAATTTTGAAGAAATGTTTGAGTGGGACGATGCCAAAAATGAATATAACATCCAAGAACACAGTGTAGCGTTCAAAGAAGCGGCAACGGTGTTTAAGGATAACAATGCGATAATGTTTGACGATTATGCACATACCAACGAAGCCGAAGAACGGTTTATCATAATAGGACGAAGCGAGTATCAGCGAATTTTGATGGTGTGTCACTGTTACAGGGAAAATGATGATAAGATACGGATAATTACGGCACGGAAAGCCAATAAAAAAGAACGTAAACTATATGAAAGCGGAGGTAAGTCATGGTAAATGAATCCTATGCCGTAACAGAAGACGGCGAACTGCCGCCCTACGACCTTTCAACGCTTAGAAAAAACCCATATGCCGAGCGGCTAAAAAACGGATATGCGATAAGAATTATTGTGCCGCCTAACGCAGAACAGAAGCACGAAACCGGCGATTTTTTAATAGATGATAACGAACTGCAAAGACTGAAAGAATTTGTTGCAAGTGAAGAAAAAAAGCGGCAATTAATAAAACATTAATTTTAAATCCTAGTTTCGGGAGTGATTATATGGTTAAAAAATTTATAAGTGTTTTCTTGGCGGGTATGCTTTTTGCGGGGGCTTTCCCCTCTGTTGCGTTTTCTGCAACGGGGCCTACAAATTACACCTTCACGTACAACGAGTGGAATGTGCCAATTCCGTCGCCGGACGCGTATCGCGTTAGTGCGTATATTTTGGGACAGCATTTGTATTTTAACGGCGAAAGCATTGGGCCGTGGCGTTCTCCGCAGGATTTGCACGTTTGGCAGGGCTATTTGGGTGGCGAATGGCGGAACTTGCTTTATGTGGTGGATTCGGGAAACAACCGCATTGTTATTTTGGAATTTTACGGCGAAAATAACGCCGAGTATAGGGTTTTCGATATCATAGACCATGTGATTATGCCCGACGGAGAGCCAAGCGGATTTAATAATCCGCACGGGATTTATATTTCGGATTGGGCGTTTAATCGCGGGCAGATTTGGATTACGGACACGAATAACCAGCGTGTTTTGCACGTAAACGAGAATTGGGAAGTTCTTACGGAAATTCGTCATCCCGGGAATTATCGGCGGTGTGCGGATTCGGAGGGCGTTGTATTTATTTTCGACCCGGGCGAAGGTCCCAGCCTTTTGGAGGCGGACAGCGACTTTCTTCCGAGCAAGGTTGCGGTAGATTTTTCCGGTCGGATTTTTGTGCAAACACGGCATATAAATCGCGGGCTGATGGAGTTTGACCGCTACGGCGTTTTCGCGGGGTACATGGGTGCGCCGCCTGTTGATGTAAACATAATTGATAGGTTTTGGCGTTTTATTGCCACGCAAGAGCAACGCGAGCGTATGTTGCTTAACGTACCCGTGGAATACAACAATGTGACAATCGACCATGAAGGTTTCCTTTTTGTAACAACGGCAAGTTACGGCGTTGAACCCGTTGCGCGGCTTAACGCAATGGGCGACGACGTTATGATTCGTAACGGGTTTGAATATCCGATTGGCGATTTGTGGTGGGGAACGGGTGCGGACCGTAGTGGTCCCAGTGAATTTATAGATGTTACCGCCTTGCCGAACGGCACGTTTATAACCTTCGACCGTAATCGCGGGAGGCTGTTTGCGTATGATACGCAAGGGCAGTTGCTTTATGTTTGGGGCGGGCCGGGCAACCGCGAAGGATTTTTCACGTTCCCAACCGCGCTGGACAGCATGGGGCATACGCTGTTTGCGCTGGACGGCGGAATCGGCGGCAACTTTGCCGCACTAACCCGCTTCGACCTCACGGAATATGGCGCGTTAATCAACTACGCGCTTGATATGTACCATCGCGGATTGTATGCGGAAAGCTATGACGTTTGGAACGAAGTGTTGCGTATTAACGGTAATTTCGGGCTTGCGAATACCGGAATTGCCCGTGCGCTTTTGCGTCAGGGCGACTATCGCCGCGCCATGCGCTATTTCCGTTTGCAAAACGATGCGCGGAATTACGGACGGGCTTTCGGTTTCTACCGCAGAATTTGGATGGAACAGCATTTTTGGATGTTCGCTTTAGGGCTTGGTGTAATAATGATTGTACCGCCCGTGGTAAAAAAAGTAATTAAAGTGCGGAAGGAGATTATGGAGTCATGACAGCGATAAAAAAGCGTGCAGGGCGCGCACCCAATTCCACTGCTTTGTGGTTCAAAAATTATTTAGCATCCTTGCGCTATTCCTTGTACACAATGCGTAGGCCGCTTGACGGCTTTTGGGATTTGATTCACGAAAAGCGCGGCAGTATGGCGGCGGCGCATACAATCGTGGTTTTATTTGTGCTTGTGCAAATAGTTTATCTTACGCAAACAAATTTCACCTTCATTAACATAAACATGGAAACATTTAGCTCCGTTTTCGTGGTAATGAATATTGTTGGCCCACTGCTTTTATTCTCGCTTGCCAACTGGTGCTTAACCACCCTGTTTGACGGCAAGGGTCGCATTTCCGATATCTATATGGGGTACGCTTACGCAATGGTGCCTCAGCTAATAATCCGCGCCATTCTCACCCCCCTAAGCCACGTCGTCACCTATGACGAAATGATGATTCTCGTTTTGATGTGGTACATCGGTGAATACTGGTTCTACCTCTTAATCCTGTGCGCGATGAAGCAAATTCACGACTACTCTTTCGGCAAGGCGGTAATAACAACAATCCTATCCCTTGCCGCCATGGGAATAATGGTTTTCATCTTCCTAATGTTTTTCGCAGTCGTAAGTGACGGCATCGCATATTTCTATTCGCTCGGTCAAGAGGCGTTGTTTAGAATGCGGCGAGGGTAAACGAAAAAAACCGCGGGGCTCTGCCCCACACCCCGGAAACTTTTGAAAAAGTTTCATCAAAACTTTAACTTGAAAATCGCGTACGCGATTTTCAGAGATAGGGTCAAGGGATGAAATCCCTTGTGGGGGAGGTGGGGGTGAAACCCCCACGGTCTTATCCTTAATAAGAGGTGATTGTATGAAAAAATTATTTTTTCTTGTGATAATTTTGTTTGCGTTTGCGGGCTGTGCCACGCGTGAAAGGGTAGGGGGCTTTACGCCTGATACTATTTTTGGCGAGGGCGGCGATACGGGCGACGCGAGGATTTCCAACGAGGACTTGGAATTGGTTTTCTTGGCGGAGACTGCGGAGATTGTTTTGTATGAGTTGAATAATGGGCAGAGGACGGGCAATGTATGGTTTTCAACGCCGCCGGGCGTTGCGTATGACCCCGATACTTCGGCGATAGAGCGGTTTTTTGCGCAAAGCCTGTTTGTGTTGGATTTTGAAAGACGCACGGGAACGGGGCAACCGTTTGACGCGTACAGATTTTCTGTGCGGAACGGGACTTTTGAGCATGAGGTAATTGATAATCAGGTGCTGGAAGTCAGGTTTACGGTGGGTGACGTGCCTGAGACATTTATTGTTCCGCGTGTTATTGAGGCGGAGCGGTTTAGGTATTTTATCGAAAATATGGAACGCTTTAATCAGCGCGAGGTTCTTAACGAGTTTAGGGCAGACGAATTTGACGGCGAAGCGGTTTATTTTCTTCGTCCCGATGTTCCTGACTTTAGGCTTCTGATTGTACAGGAAAATTTGCGCAACGCGGGCTACACATATGAGGATTGGTCTGCGGATATGGCGCAGTTTGATATTCCCACAGAGCTTGATTCTGCTGCGTTTAATTTGATTATGCGGTTCGAGCTTGACCGCAACAATTTGATTGTAACCGTTCCACTGAGTGAAATCACGTATGTAACCGAATTTATGCCTACACAGCTTACGATTATGCCGTATTTTGGCGCGGGGCGGGCAGAGGATGACGGGTATCTTTTTGTTCCGGACGGCTCGGGTTCGTTGCTGTTTTTTGAATCGGCGCGGCATACGCAGGGGCTTTATCGCAGTAATGTTTTTGGGCATGACGAGGCTATTGTTCGCGAACACCTGCTTCATGATAACCGCACGGCGTTCCCCGTTTTCGGCGTTTACAGAAACGGCGCGACTTTCGCGGGCATTATCGAACAGGGTGCGGCGTATGCTTCAATCCGTGCGGAGGTTGCGGGCATTCGTGCGCCATACAGCCGCGTGCATCCTATTTTCCGTTTGCTTCACGGTACGCCGCTGGACGTGCAGGGGCGCACGAACGACTCCATGTATATGCATGAGTGGGATTTGCCCGATGAAGATATTGTAATCAGATATGTTATTCCGCGTGGTGACGGCTATGTGGGTATGGCACACGCATACCGTGAGTTTTTGCAAGAGCGTTACCCGCAGTTGCGCGAACGCGTAAGCGAGCCTGTTACCGCAATGGTTGAAATTTTGGGCGCGGCACTTACGCCGCAGCATATTTTGGGCTTTCCCGTAGACCGTCCGTTTCCGCTTACAACTTACGCGCAAGCGGCGGAAATGATGGAAAAAATGCACGACCATGGTTGGCGCAATGTTCATGTGAAAATGCGTGGTGCGCATAACGATTCCATCGACCATGCCGTGCCTACAAGTTTGGATTTGATTTCGCAACTTGGCGGGCGGCGCGGTTTTGGTAATATGGTGAACGCCGCAAGTGAACTGGATTTCACGTTCTATGTCGAAGGCGATTTCATGTTTATGCGCGGGATTGAAGCCTTTGACGGGTTCAGCCGTTTGCGCGACGCGGCACGGCAAGCAAACAGGGAAATTGTGGAACACGCGGGTTACAGCTCTGTATACTTTGGGCCGCTGGGAACGGGCATGATTATGGCAGACCCCGTTGTTGTGGCGCGGCCGGAATTTACCATTAACACGGCGCGGAATTTTGTAAATGATGCCGCACGGCGCGGCGTGAACAATATCGCGTTCCGCAGTATGGCAAGCGCGCTTGCGGGCGATTTTAACGAGGACAGACACGTCACACGCGAGGCGGCAATGAATAAGCGCGTTGATTTTCTTAGCGAATTGCGGGAAAACGGCACGGGCGTTTGGCTAAATTACGGGTTTTCTTATGGTGTGCCGTTCGCGGATATCATTACGGGAATGCCGCTTACAGACCAAAACTTCGGCATAACAGACACGGCGGTTCCGTTCTACCAAATTGCATTGCACGGGCTTGTGCCTTTCGCAGGCCGCCCCATTAACTTGGCGGAAGATAATTCATACCATTTGCTTAAATCAATTGAGTCGGGTGCGTCTTTGTTCTTCAGCTTCATGGACGTGCCAACGGCAGACCTTCTTGTTACGCGCTACCGCAGATACTTCGCAAATGAATTCGGGCGGTGGTTTGATGTTGCCAATCAGCTTCACGCAAATCATGCGCAAAATTTTGGGCATTTGTATAATCAGCTTATCGTTGACCACCAAATTTTTAACGCTCCGCAAGGCGGCATTACCGTCACCGTTTACGAGGACGGCACCCGCGTTTATGTAAATACCACCATGTCGGACTTTGCAACCCCCACGGGCATTAACCTTCGCGCACGTTCGTATGAAGTGGTGAGGTAGGTTTGTAGGTCGGTTTAACAAGCAGTTGTTAGCGATTTTTTCGGGTAAAAGTGATAACAATATACTCTTTAGTGAGTTGTGTAAAGCCCTTGAAATATTGGGGTTTCAAGGGCGGGTGAAAGGAAGCCATCATATATACTACAAAGATGGTGTAACGGAGATAATAAATATTCAGCCCAATGGTAACAAAGCTAAGGATTATCAGGTTAAGCAAGTCCGAAACATAATATTAAAATACAAATTGGGAGGCGATTTGTATCTATAAATATCAAATAAATATATTTTGGAGCGAAGACGATAACGCATACGTAACAGAAGTACCTGAACTTGCGGGCTGTATGGCAGATGGTAAAACGTATGCGGAAGCGTTACGCAATACGGAAGTAATTATCCAAGAGTGGATAGAGACGGCAAAACTACTAGGCAGAGAAGTTCCAACGCCCAAGAAGCGGGAACTTATGTATGCATAAAAGGGTGATTAAAATGAAAAAACTTAACCGTATTTTTTACGCAATTGCCTTTATGTCGTGTATGTTTTTGTTCACGGCGTGTGCGGAAACTCGTCCTGTTACGGCGGGGGCAACCGAGATTCAGAATGCGCCTGTCCGCGAATGGGCGGGGCATGAGTTGGTGCGCGAGAATTTACAGGGCAATCGTCATAGTGTAACCGTGCCGAACAACGTAATTACAACGGAAGACGAAACGCTGGTTCTGTATTATGTGAATCGGTCGGGAAGCGATGCGAAGTTGTTTGGCGCAGAAGAATTCTTGCAGGTGCAATTGGACGGCGTGTGGTACACGCTGGAGGGATTTCTTCCCGAAAGGGCAGAGCCGTTGCGGCTTCCCCCTGCCGCTGTTGGCGGAAATGATGAAGTTCGGCACGAAATAAATTTCCCCAATCCACTGCCGACGGGGCGGTATCGGTTTGCGGATAATCTTTTCAACGAGCGGATGCAAATGAGTGAAACAGTCACGGCGTATTTCTGGGTGACGGAACCGGGTGCGGAACGCCCGCCCGAATCTGAAACAACGGGTACGGCGCGGTTGGAGGATATCAATTTGACGGTGACAGCCGTAAACTCTGTGCGCACACAGGTAACCGACACGGACGAATATCTCTTCTTCCATATAGAAAATCTCTCGGGCAAGGATTATCTCACAACGGCGGTAAGTTTGGCGGTATACGCAGAAGGCACGTGGCACGCAATTCCTTTTGACCACGCAAACATGGGGTTGCAGTTTGGCTGGACGCATTGGGCAAATCAAATTTTCTTGTACGAACCGCTTTCGTCGGGCGACTATCGCATAACCCTTACCATGAACGTGTTTAACACGCTTGGCAATATTTATCCGCAATACACGTTCAGCGTTATTTCTTCGGAAGACGCGCCCGAACCCGTATGGGACGCAACACGGCTTTCCCGTTCCCGTATCACGGAAATAAGCACGAACGTAACAATGACCCCCACAAACGATATTCTCACACGCGAAAATCCCACGTTGGAACTTGTGCTGGAGGAAGTTGACCGTCAATATACGTATGGTATGCCGTTTTCCATTGAGGTAAAACTGGACGGCGAATGGTTTGAAGTACCGTTTGCAGTCGCGTTTTTCCACCTAGGCGGAATGATTATTAACCAAATCACCCCTCTTGAATCTCGCACAATACAGCGCGATTTTGTGAATTTTGTCGGCACTGTCCCAACAGGACAGTATCGCATCATAAAAGAATTTAACGCATGGGGACACGGCTTCCCGCCACAGAACCTTGCGCGGGAAATCGCCGTTGCAGAGTTCACCGTTGCAGAAGTGCTGGAATAAAAAGTTCTCGGGGGCTTTGCCCCCGAACCCCCACAAGCCTTTAAAAAGGCTTGACCCAAATTTTAACATGGACTAGCGATAAACAGACTCGTATCACCGAATCGCGCGAATGCGCGATTCAAGTTAGGGTCAAGGGACGAAGTCCATTGCAGGGGTTCGGGGACAGCGTCCCCGAGGTTTTCCCCGAGGTTCTAAATAAAAAGGAGATGACGCAATTGACTAAATCAAAACCTCAAAAACGCCGCGGAATGACAATGGCGGGGAAGAATGCTGTTTCGGGGTATTTGTTTATCTCGCCGTTTGTGTTGGGGTTCTTGGCGTTTATGGCGTACCCGCTGTATCAGGCGGTGCGGATGGCGTTTTCGGATGTTTGGCTGGACTTGCCCAACAATTCTTTTGGCTGGGCATGGACGGGGCTTGCGAATATCAATCGCGCATTCACCATTGATGCGGAATTTACGCGGGCAATGACGGAGGAAATTTTTGCAATGGTGGCGTTGGTGCCGGCGGTGCTTGTGTTCAGCCTGTTTGTGGCGGTTTTGCTTAACAGGAAATTTTTTGGACGTGGCGCGGTGCGGGCAATTTTCTTTCTGCCTGTGATTTTGGCGAGCGGAGTGCTGGTTGGGATTGAAACCAACAACTCGCTTTTGCAAGCGGTTTCCACGCAAATTCAAGAGCAAAACGCGATGCGCGCAGGTGTTACGGGCGTAATTGAGAATATGATGGAAAACTTTGTTGGCGGCGCGGGAATAGGGGACTTCTTCCAGTATGTGCTTGACATTATCAACCAGATTTACGCGATTGCGATGGCAAGCGGTATCCAGATTTTGATTTTCCTTGCGGGCTTGCAAACGATTAGCGCAAGTATTTACGAAGCCGCAAGCATTGAAGGCGCGACAGCTTGGGAAAATTTTTGGAAAATTACTTTCCCGATGATTTCCCCCATGATTTTGGTGGTTGTAGTTTATTCCATCATAGACTTTATGGTGCGCACAGACGGCGAAGTTATGGAAATGGTGTACACGCAGATGACGGCGTTTGCGCGGTTTGGTTACGGCTCTGCAATTGCAATGATATATTTCGTGGTGGTTGCCGCAATTTTGGGCATTGTAGGATTCATTATTTCAAGGTTGGTGTATTATTATGACTAATATCGGGGTTGCGAAAAGAGAGAAAAAACAGGGGCGCGTTGCCGCTTATTTAGAGCGTAATCGTGCCACGGACGACAACTATCTGTTGAAGCGTGATGTTTCGCGCATTGCAGTCGGGATTTTCACAACCGTTTTGCTTTTCGGGTTGTGCTTCCTTATTGTGCAACCGCTGTTGCATCAGTTTTCCAACAGCATAATGTCGCGGAACGACTTGTTAGACCCTACGGTTATCGCCATCCCGCGAGAGCCTACCACAGACCATTATCGCTTGGCGGCAAACCTCATGAACTACTGGCCAAACTTTGGCGCAATGGTAGACGGCGGCTTCACTCCTGATGTTGACACATCCACTTTCGGCGGCATTCTTACCGCGCCGTTTCAGCTTTGGGAATACATGACGGGATATTTCGGCTCGTTGCTTAATACAATTTGGATAACGGCGTTGGTTTCCGTTTTACAAATTGTGGCTTGTACCCTTGTGGCGTATGGGTTTGCGCGGTTCGATTTCCCGCTTAAAAAATTCTGGTTTGCCTGCGTTATTTTGACGGTGCTTGTGCCGCCGCAGGTTATTCGCGTACCCATGTTTTTGAATTTCCGTTTCTTTGATTTCTTCGGGCTTCTTTCCATTTTTGGCGAACCGCTTATGTTAACGGGTACGCTTTCGGGGTATTTGTTGCTGTCGGTTACGGCAATGGGGCTTCGCAACGGGCTTTACATTTTCATGTTGCGCCAGTATTTCCGCAATATGCCCAAAGAACTGGAAGAATCCGCTTGGGTGGACGGTTGCGGCAAACTTAAAACTTTCGTGAAGATAATGCTTCCCGACGCCGTGCCAATGCTGGTTTCGTGCTTCCTGTTTGCGTTTGTTTGGCAGTGGACGGACGGGTTTTTTACTTCGATGTTCCTGCGCGGATACGGCGTTATGGCGGTGCAGATGAGTGCCCTTGGCGAAACATTTGCGTTCCACCATATCCAGCAAGTTGCCGCCGCAACGGGTACGCATGGTTTGCGCCCCGATTTGGCTTTAATCGAGGCGATGATTTCGACAGGCGTGCTTATCGGCATTGTTCCGATAATTTTAATTTATCTTGTTGCACAACGCTTCTTTGTTGAAAGTATCGGGCAAAGCGGAATAAAAATGTAACCGCCTTGCATTATTGTTTGACGCTTATCAAAAGAACGGTATCGTTTCCGCTTTTCATAACGCGCCCGATTACTTCAACACAGCAATAATTTCCATGCGTTAGTGCCGTCTCGTCCAGCTTAATGTTAATGCCGTCCCAGTCGTTTTTTCGGTTGTCGATTTGAATGTCCTTAAAAATATGCCTGTGTTCTTTGCCCCACGCCCAAAATTTTTCGTAATCTTCGTGGGTTTCACCGCTTGATATAACTTCGCGGAACGTTGGTATTTCTACAACCATAACGGCGGGTAATGTTTTATCCATTTGCGAGATTTGGTTTTCCAAATTCTCCGCGTTTTCGCAAAATTAAAATCTGTTCCGGTTTTTTACCGCTGTTTCATCATACAGGCGGTAGGCATAATCGTTGATTCTTGTGCTTGTGATAAACCTCCTGTGTGCTTTTTGAAGTTAGGTACAGCATAACTCTTTCCCTAACGGAAGAGTCAATAGGAATTATAAACCGTTTTCGGTTTTATAATAAAATAAAGAGAGGAGAATGAAAATGAAGAAGCATTTTATTTTTGCAATTCTTGCAACATTTGTACTTGCGTTTACCGCTTGCGGCGGTAATGGCGAAGGCGGTAACGAGGCGGAGCCGGGGCTGGTTGGCAACGGCGGCGGAGGCGCGGCGGCAGACGCAGAGCGCGACCTTGGAGGTATGGTAATCAACATTGCAACATGGTGGGCAGACGAATGTACGGAAACCGCAGACCGTGACGTTTCCATTTCTGCACGGGCGCGTTGGGACGACAGACAAGCAATGGAGGAACGCTACAATTTTAGAATTCGCTATGTAAGATACGGAAGCTGGCAGGATGTACGCGATGATATCCAGCAGCAAATTATGGGTGAAAACAGGAATTACCACATTTGGACGGTAGAGCCTACGTGGTTTGCAACGCACCACACGCAAGGGCTTTTCGCACCCATTCCAATGCACCATTTCCAAGACGATTATGGTATTGAGTGGAACGAAAGTTTATTGGAAGTTACCATGCGCGATGGTATGCCGCATGGTTTTGCGCACGGCGTTGAAATGGCGGGCGGCGTTTATTTCAACAAGCGTTTGCTGGAAGAAGCGGGCTTCCCTCGGGATTATCCCTTCCAATTGCAAGCGGACAACAACTGGACGTGGGCAACATTTACAGATTTGGCGCGTCACCTTTCCCGTGACGAGGACGGCGACGGCGTAATGGACACATGGGCTTTAACCACATTCCACCAAGATTTTCTTAATGCGGCGTTGGCGTCTAACGGTGCGGCGTTTGCCACGGTAGACCCTGTCACGGGCAGATTTGTGAACGCAACAAACACAGACGCTTTCCGCGAAACTTTAGAGTGGGTTGTATCGCTTCGTGACGAAATGCTTACAATGCACGAGGAAGATGTTGGCGGCGAATGGGACGTTTTCCGTCAAATGTTTAACGACGGACAAGGCGCGATGCGTGTTGCAAACAACTATGTAGCGGGCGAAATTTTCCCGATGCTTGCGGATGAATGGGGTTTTGTTGCATTCCCACGCGGCCCGCGTTCTGCGCATCACTATTCATGGGTTTCCCAAGATATTATGGTAATCCCGCATTTTTACAGCGCGGAAGAAATAGACAACATCATGTTTGCAATGCAAAAATGGGTGCGTCCGCTTGAAGATGACGACCCGGACGATTGGATTTTTGAAGCGCGTGACGTTCACCGCGACCCACGCTCCGTTACCGAAACCATGGCAAACTTCACACGCAATCCCGACCTGCAAGTAATGCCCGCACACGAAATGTTACCCGGGCTTGGTCACACCCTAAACGACCTGTTTGCGTGGAATGTTTGGACAGGAAACGAGGCCTCTGTAATCATTGAAGAAGCCCAGCTTGTTTGGGATGCATTCTTAAACGACATCAATGATATGCAGGTTGGCGCGAATTAGAGGATTAGGACCTTGGGGCTCTGCCCCAAACCCCGGAAACTTTTAAAAAAGTTTCATCAAAACTTTAACTCAAAACCGCGCAAATGCGCGGTTTTGGGGTTGCGATATGATAGGAGGAATTTTATGCGAAATAAATTTTTGTTTTTGATGTTGGTAGCTTTGTTGGCGTTTGCTGTGGCTTGCGGCGGCAATAATGATGCGCCGCCCGCAACAGGCGGAGATGTAGCTGAAAATGGTGCAGTTGAAACCAACGGCGCGGAAGATGATACGGGCGTTGTTCCTATAGCGCGTCCTGCGGGGGTTGTGTACTCCCTTGCGACGGATGCGCATTTGCAAAACGCGCAAGTGAGCGATGAACCGAGCGAAATTGGTGGTTCGCCGTATATCGTGCGGGCGGATGTTCCGCTGTGGACGGTAACGGGCTATGGCGTGAACGAAACAAACGCGCTTGCTATGTCAAACCGTGCGGGTCACGGGTATTCGTTTGATATTTCTACCGCCGCATTCGATTGGGATTTGGCAAACAACACGTATATGATAACCGTTAGCGGCAGCATTGGCGGCGCGGGGGACGTGAGTATCACCTGCGAAACAGGTGAAGTGTTTGTTGCTGCCGAAGTTGGCGACGGTAATTTTTCACTGGCGGCAGTGATTGGCGGCGGTCTTGAGTGCGGCGTAATTCGCATAGATACCAATGCCTATCAGCTTTATATCAACGAATTTATGGTTTCGCAATTCACAAGCGCGGATTTGCCGCGCCCCGCAAACGTAGTCTATTCCCTAAGCACAGACCCGCTGTTTCAGCAACTTGAACCGGGTACACGCGGATACCGCAACGTATTCATCACGCCAATTTTGAACCCTGCGGGAACGCCGACATACACCATTGTCGAAGGCCCTTACGGCAACGCGATTCAAATTACAAACCGTACAGGCAACTACAACGCAGTGGACTTTATCACAGACGTCTTTGATTGGGATTTTGAAAACTATTCCTATATCCTAACCCTTCACGCCCATGTACAAGGCGGTGACACAGGTCTAATCGGCGGCGCAGACAGCCCGTGGAACTGGCTTTCTCCCCTCGACACAGACGAAAACGGCAACTTCTCAATCTCACACCTCATCGACAGCTACACCTCCCTTGAGGCCGCAGGTTCTCGCCGTTGGTTCCGTCTACAGTCCACCTGCATTAACCCGCTTACGATTTATGAAGTGATTTTGGAAAAACAATAACGGGAAGACCGTGCGGGACGGAGTCCCCCACGCCCCCTGCAAGGGGACAAGTCCCCTTGACCCCTATCCTAAAACCGCGCAAATGCGCGGTTTTAAATTACGACGCAGTTTATCACTAGTCAAAATTTAAAGTTTGGGTCAAGCCTTTTTAAAGGCTTGCGGGGTTTGGGGCAGAGCCCCAAGGTCTTAAAAAAGGAGAAAATCATGACAAATTTACCATCGTTGTGTAAAACGTTTGAGGAATATTTTAAGATTGGGAATATTATTTCGCCGTGTGACTTGGAAGATGCCAAGTTGTTGGAAGAATATCGGCATCACTATAATGCGGCGACGGCGGAGAATGCGATGAAGCCTGTTTATGTAACGCCAAAGAAGGGCGTGTATGAGTTTGGCGAGGCGGACAGGATTGTGGAATGGGCGGCGCAAAACGGGTTGCTTATGGTAGGTCATACGCTGGTTTGGCATGGGCAGTCTGCGCCGTGGTTGAATATGAAAGAGGACGGCTCGCCGCTTACCCGTGCGGAAGCCAAGGCGAACATGGAAGAATTTATCAAGGCGTATGTTGGGCGGTACAGCGGAAAAATATATTCGTGGGACGTGATAAACGAGGCGTTCATAGACAGCAGCGGCGATGAAAAATACACGGGCAATTGGCGCGATTATATTAGGCGCGAAACAGACAATCCCCGTGCTGTTGGGCATTGGTTTTTGGCGTATGCAAACGGGGCAGGGGAGGGCGAACACGGTTCGGACTATGTATTTGATGCATTTTATTTTGCGCGGAAATACGACCCCAAAGCCGTTCTGTATTACAACGAGTACAACGAAGAATTTGACCACAAGTGTACTGCAATCCCGCAAATGGTAAACGAAATCAACGAGCAGTGGCGCAATCATCCCGAATACGACGGGATGCCTCTAATTGAGGGAATAGGAATGCAAAGCCATCACAACCACATTTGCACCAATGTGGACAAAATTCGTGCCGCGCTGGAAAGCTTCACAAAAACAGGCGCGAAAATTTCCATCACGGAAATGGATTTCACACATGGTTCTTCTTCCGAACCCGCCAACCCCCTAACCGCAGAGCAATCCCAAAACCTCACAAAAATGTACACAGCCCTCTTTAACCTCTACCGCGAATTTTCCCCGCACATAGAGCGCGTAACCTTCTGGGGGCTAAACGACAAGCGAAGCTGGCGTTCATGGGGTTCGCCGCTACTGTTCGACAGCAACAACCAACCCAAGGACGCATTCCACGCGATACTAAACAATGTATAAGTTTTCGTGTATAATGCTTTAAGGAGGTGAGCCATGAGTCACATGACTGCGGCGTTAGCGCAACAAAATTTTACAACCATTCTTGATACCGTCATTCGGAAAGGTGATACCATATCCATTGCCACAGACGAAGGCGCGGCTATGTTGGTGAACCAAGATGAATGGTATGGAATGATAGAGACGCTCTATTTGCAATCTATACCCGGAATGAAGGACTCCATATTGGAAGGCAAGGCAATGTCTATTGATGAATGCCTTGATAGCGTGGGATGGGATATAAGCTAAAATATACACCCCAAGCGAACAAAGATGCTCGCTTGCTTGAACGCGCAGGGCTTGATAAAATCGCGAAAAAACTTCTTTCCATCATATCTGAAAACCCGTGGCAATATCCCCCTGCGTATGAAAAATTGCAAGGCGATATGAAAGGCTCTTACTCACGCAGGATAAACAAACAACACCGTATCGTGTACGATGTGTTGCCCAATGACGCAATGCTAGAAGACGAAAATGGCGTTCTCTACAAAGGTGTCGTAAAAATCATACGTATGTGGACACATTATGAATAATGGAGCAGGCTTCAAACCCGTAACCGTTCTGCGATATCGTTATAGTTCATTTCTTCTGCCATTGCTACAAGCCACTGTACTAATTCTTGGTCGTGGTCGTAGGTGAAGCTGTTTAGTTTTGCGGCGACGTTGTCGATTTCGTTCATGTCGTGGCGTTCGCAAGCTTCAAGGAGTTTTGCGAGAAGTTCGTCGCAGGGTTTTTCGCGGTGTTGTTTTTCTTTTTCTGTTTTTGCGAGGTTGATATTTATTTCTGTTAAAAGCCGTCTTATGCTGTGCAGAAATGGGGAATTGTTTGCGGCGATAAATTCCAAATCGCCGTCTTTCCCTGCGGTTTCAAGGGCGGCGGCGCGGTCTGCGATTGTGTCGGCGCAAATGCCGTAGCACGCGCCCTTTATGCCGTGTACGGCGATGATGTAGTCTGTGAGGTCGGCGGTGTTTACGGTTTCGGCTTTGCGAAGAATTAGCGGAACATTGTGCGCGAAGGTGTGCATCACACTAAAATATGTTTCGGCATCGCCGTCAAAACGCGCTAAACCTTTGGCAATGTCGATGTCCTCGATATCCATGTTAAGAATCAAATCCCTGTTTGGCTCTACCGCAAGGGGGGGTGGTTCTTCGTGTATTTCGACAGTTGCGTTATCCGGCTTTACCCACTTTTTGACTACATTATCCAAGCGGGAAATTTCGATTGGCTTTGAAATAAATGCCTGAAACCCGTTAGCAAGAAACATCTCCTCGTTGCCGACAAGGGCGTTTGCCGTGAAAGCGATGATGGGGATGTTTTTTGCGTACTCTGTGTCTATCCCGCGTATGATTTTAGTGGCTTCAATGCCGTCCATGTCGGGCATCATGTGGTCCATAAAAATTGCGTCGTAGTGCGCGGTTTTGTTTTTTATGGCATAAATGGCATCAACGCCATTGGTTACGCAGTCGCAGTTTATGCTGTAACGCCGCAACAAACCTTTGGCAACTGCAAGGTTTGTGTCCACATCGTCAACCACTAAAATGCGGGCGTTCGGCAATTTTATGCGCGGCTGTTTGGTATGGTTTTTTGTTTTTTCTACATACCGCAGATTTTGAAGGCTTAAAATATCTTCAGGGCTGATAACCTTTTCGGAAACAAATTTTTGCAAAATTTTCATCGTAAACGTACTGCCCTTGCCTTGTACGCTTTCCACCTCTATGCCGCCGCGCATCCGTTTCGACAGCCGCCGCGCAATAGACAAACCAAGCCCCGTTCCTGTGATTTCTCGGTTTGCGGTCATATCTGCCTGTGTATAGTCCTCAAAAACGCTTTCTAAATTTTCTTCGCTTATGCCAATTCCCGTGTCCTTTACTATGGCGGTAATCAAAACATTATTGAGTTCAATTTTGCAATCTAAAATAAGTTCCACTTCGCCCTCGTGGGTGTACTTGAACGCATTGGACAACAGATTGTTTAGGATTTGTTTAACCCTAAGTTCGTCCCCATAAAGACGCGCAGGCATTTTTTCGTCGATTGTAAGCTTAAATTCTATCGGTTTATCTGCGCTGTACAAAATGCTTTGCGATAATACATCGCTTAGTATGCTTGCGGTATTGTATTCCACGGGTATAAGTTCAAATTTCCCCGTTTCAATTTTTGAAATGTCCAAAATGTCGCTGATTATGTTAAGCAACGTGGTGCCCGCGTTTCGTATGTTAATAAGGTTTGAAAACAACTCTTTGCTTAGCCCGTCCGATTCCAGCGAAAGTTCCGTAAAGCCGATTATGGCACTAAGCGGCGTACGCATTTCGTGGCTCATAACGGCAATAAATTCCGACTTGGCGTTGCTTGCTACCTCCGCACTCCGCACAGACTCTTGCAGTTCCGCGTTTTGCCTTTTTAACAGCAGGTGGATTTCCACACGCGCTTTAAGTACATCGGGGTTAATCGGTTTTGTAATATAATCAACAGCACCTTCGCGCAGTGCCCTTGTTTTGCTCTCCCTGTCCCCCGTAGCCGTTAAGAAAATTACGGGAATTTGTGAGGTTACGCTGTCGTCCTTCAGTCTTCTTATAATGGAATACCCGTCCATCTCCGGCATTTCTATGTCCAGCAGAATCAAGTCCGGAGTAAGCACACTAAGCAAATTAAACAATATTTTGCCGGACAAAATTTTGTATATTGTATAGCTATGGTGCAGAATATTATCGGCTATCTCCAAATTAAACTCAGAATCGTCCACCAAAAAAATGATTTCGCGGTTGTCTTGGGTATCCATTTTAATATCCACACCCCTCTTATGTAATAAGTTCGCGGGGGCAAAGCCCCCGCGAACTTTGTTTTATTGAATACTGTCAATAATTGCATTCAAACTTTGGCTCATTATGGAGATGGAAATGTGAGCCTTGTCGTAGTTTTCCGCGATGCTGTCGATAAGTTCGTTTACGTCTGTGATGGCGGCGAGGGCAGAGTCGGAAATGGCATCGGATTCGGAAACCACAACTTTGGACTTGGAAGCGAGTGCGCGAACTTCCTCGGCAACAACAGCGAAGGCCTTTCCGTGAACGCCTGCGCGTGCGGCTTCAATGGACGCGTTAAGGGCTACAAGGTTGGTTGACATAGCAATGGAGAGGATGTTGGAGGAAATTGTTTTGAATTTGGAGAAACCGTCGTTGAGGGTAGCCATGCACTCGGAAATTTCTGCGGACTTGGATTTGATGCTGGCGATATCCTCCAGCAGAAGGTTCGCGCTGCCGACGTTTGATGTCGCGATTTCCAATACGCTTTTGATTTCATCTACGAGCATTTGGATACAGTTTGCGGGGATGTTGTCGCCCATAACAATGGCTTCCGCCATTTCGTGGCAGGTATCGCAACCGCACGCGCCGCAGTCGAAGGTACGTTGGCGGTCTGTGGATTTGTGCAGGGCTTTGTAACCCGCTTCAATTTGCGCCTCGTTAAGATGGCGGTTGCTAACGGCGTGTTGCCTGTATGTGCGAATGAAATCGCCCATGCTAAGCGTTTTGTCGTAATGCGAAAGAAGCTGTACGTAGCTGTCGTAGTCTATCGCTTCGGCAACGTCTTTGCGCTCCCTGTCCATGACGGCGTGGGTTTCAAAACGGCTGACATCGTGCGTTACGGCGGTACCAAGGTTACAACCCTCGCCGCAGTTTAGCACGTCAAAAATGGTAGGCAGATTACTTTCTCTTTCCTTCGCAAAAGCGTCGATGGCTTCGTATACTATGCCGTGACCTTCCGCTTGGTCTACGCGCAAGCCGTTTCCGAAATAGAACTGAATGTTCTCTTTCAGCCCGCCCGGCATGGAAAACAGCCGCCCGAACGCGGTATCTTCGTGGTCGAATTGGGCAGGAACGCTTGGCAGTTCAATACCGTTTTCTTGAACGTACTCAAACAGCCGCTTAAACGTTACGTTGTATTTAATCTGACCGGTTGCCTCAAATTCGTGAGATTTTGCAATACAGGGCGAAATTGCGGCAATGCGGTCGTTTATTTTGCCGTGTTTCCTCATGTAAATGGCGGTGCAAAGCATGGGGCTGTGTACCGGCGAAAGATATTTTACAATGCTGTGTTTGTATTTTAGGATGTAATCCACAATAGCAGGGCAGGGTTGCGTAATAACTGATTTGGGCTTTTTTTGCTCGATATATCTGATATGTGCCCAAGTACAAATATCCGCACCGATTGATACGTCATATATTTTGCGCACACCCAATTGCTTTAACCAAGCAAGAAGCCGCCCACCTTTCGGATTTACATAAAGAGCAGGTGCCGCCATAATGGAAATTGGTTCGCCCCTTCTAAGGTCGTCCAAAAATTGCATGGTGTCGTCCTCGTAGTCTCTAACTTCGTGGCGGCAAGTATCAAGGCAAAAGCCACAGGCGATACACTTATCGCCATTAATAGAAACTCTAATTTGCCCCTCGTCGTTGTAAACATGGTTTGCCCCTCTAATTGGGCAAACGCGGATACAGCGGTTACACCCCACGCAATTTTGCAAATCTTCATTAATGAGTTTACGCACTAATTATCCCCTCCGGATTATAAATCTTCAAATATGTCTTTTATATTACAATATCTTACTGATTAGCACAATGGTTAAATTAACGTTTTATGAAATAAAATGCAAATTAAATGCTTTAATCGTTGCACAATACGCAAAATAATAATACAATGGACAAAGAATATACAAAAGGAGTTGGGAAATATGGAAAATCTTGAAGTTATGGTTGTAGACGACCAGCCGTCCGTATGTAAAGAAATCGCATCGTTTTTGAAAGAACGTTGCAATGTTCACGCATTTAAATCGGGCAAGGATGCATTGGCGTATTTGGAAAAGAATCATGTCGATTTTATTGTACTCGACTACTATATGCCTGAGATGACAGGTTTCCAAGTTTTACTTACCATCCGCGAGAACAAAGCAACAAGAGACACCCCCGTTGTATTCCTCACCACGGAAGTAAGCGAGAGAATGGAATACGAAATGAAACAGCGCGGCGCAAATGATTACTTATGTAAGCCTGTTGATTCCGCAAAATTGCAAGAATGTATACGAAAACATACCTCAAAAGCTTAATTGCAGTTTTGCTTTGAAAAAGCCCTTTAATCGGGGCTTTTTTGTTTGGGGCGGCGGGGCGGCTATAGCTTTGCAAATTCCTCTGTAAGAAGCGTGTTTTTGACACGTATGTATGTGCCTTTCATGCCAAGGGAACGTGTTTCGATAAGGTTCGCGCCCTCCAGTTTGCGAAGCGCACCCGTAACCACAGAACGCGCAACGCTAAGCCTGTCTGCAATGTGACCCGCAACAAGAAGCCCCTCGTTGTTTTTCAGCGCGGCAAATATTTGCGTTGCCGCCTCCAATTCCGAAAACGATAGCGAGTTTATAATTGAACGGACGGCTTTTGCACGGCGTTGCTTCTCCGCAGACGCCGTTTCTTCCCTGTGGCGGATTAAAACCGTACACACGCACAGCGCGATATTTACGGCAAGCCGTTCTTCTTCCGAGAATGCGTTTTTACTACGGCAAAGCGTAATGCAACCGAGGGTTAGGGTTTGTTCGTCGGTTTGTTTCACGTCGGTCTTTTCCGCGGTCGTAGCGTTGCCGTCTGCCAGAATTTCCGCAAGAATCGCGCCGTCTCGCCCACGAATGCACACGCTTGCCGCCGTATGACTGCGCAACAAATCACAGACCCCGTCCAGCGGCTCTGTGTTGGCTTGCAAATTCGCCTGCAAAAGCTGATTTAGTTGCGTGGTGAATAATTGTATGTTCATATTTTCAATTATATCCCGTGTGGAAAAAAAGCACAATATTTCTTGAAACACGATACATATTTATTGTAAAACGATAAAAAATTGTTGACATTCATGTTTTGCAGGAATATAATAGACCTGTTCGACTATCCCGTAATGCCGAATTTGCGCGGCAATTTTCCGCAAGATAAGGAGCGAAAGCCGCCGCGTACCTTTAGGTACGCAAGGTCTTTTGCGACGCAAGATTGCGGGAAATTGACCGCAAAGGCGGCGTTGCGGGGTAGCCGAACAGGTCTAAAAAAACGAACCACGGAAGGGGTATTTAAAATGAAAGAACCTGTTGTAAGCCGCATTTTGAAATACGCGTTGTATGCGGCATTTGTTGTGGGGTTGGTTGGGGCGGTTACGTTGCCGTTTACGATTGACACATTGTTTCGGGTGTTTCGCAACGCGCCGATTTTGCTTGCAGAATACAGGGCATTTGTTCTGCCGTTTTTGATGGCTATTGCAGTGCCGTGTTTGTGGGTGGTAATGGAGATGATTTTTATGCTCAATTCCATTCCAAAAGAGCCGTTTGTTATACGAAACGTGAAGGCACTTTACCGTATTGGTGTAATATTTTTTGTGCTTTCTCTGGCGTTTTTCGGGTGGAATTTTATGTTTTTAAACATCGTTATTTTGGCGGGTGCGTTTTTTATGATTGGCAGCGGGCTTTTTGCATTTACGCTGGCGGCATTGATTAAACAGGCGATTGTTTTCCGCGAGGAAAACGAACTTACGATATAGGAGGGAGCGGAATGATTGTGATTAATTTGGACGTAATGATGGCGAAGCGCAAGATTGGCCTAACCGAACTTGCCGAGCGCATAGATTTAACGCAAGCCAACCTATCAATTTTGAAAACGGGCAAGGGAAAAGCGGTGCGGTTTTCAACACTAAACCGCCTGTGCAAAGAGCTAAAATGCCAACCGGGCGACATTTTGGAATACAGAGAGGATGAAGAAAATGAATGAACAAAACAATGCCGTTGAAACTTGGGAACTTAACACGAATACGGCGAAGGAATACAGCAAGGCAGAGAAAATTCTTCTGCCCGTGGCATTGCTGATTGCAATTTTGTTTAATCGCATTTTGTTCAACAATCTTTTTTTGGACTCTAAGCATTTTAATGTGGGCGCAAACTGGTGGGGTCTTATAAATGCTGCGTTCTGGCTGTGTTATCTTGGACTGTTTTACGCATATTTCTGGAAGCGCGTGAAAAAAGATTTCGTGTTGTGGTTTGTGGTGGCGTGTGTTGCCGCACTTGGCATTTGGAATTTCATTTTTTATGACAGGGGCAATGTTGAGTTCGGCGCGATTACGTTTTTCGTGATACCCGCCGTGCTTATGGCGCACGCTCAATGGACGGCGCACTCGTTTTCGTGGAAAAGTTTTGACGGCGCGGTGCGGGGCATGGTACTTGCGTGGTTCGAGGGCTGGTTTGTTAAGCCGTTTACGGGGCTTGGTGAATTTTTCGGCGTGTCTGCGTCCTTGGTTTCCAACGAAAACAGACCCGTCCTAAAACGCGCCATACTTGGTTTCGTAATCGTATTTTTCATGATGATTTTCATTATCCCGCTGTTGATGGGTGCCGACCAAGTTTTTGGGCACTATGTAAGCCAAATTTTTTGGCGGATGCGTTTCACATCAATTGTGTTCCACGGCATTGTAATTGCGATTGCTTTTGGGCTGTTCTACTCGTTTCTGTGGAACATCGGCTTTGGCGAAAACGAAACCGCAACCTTTGACGACCCCGCAAGAATTGACAATGTGATTTCGGGAATTGTGCTTGGCAGTGTAATTTTCGTGTACGCATTATTTTGCGCCGTGCAATTTACCTACCTTTTCGCCCGCGCAGGATTGCCCGCCGGAATGACCTTTGCCGAATACGCCCGCGAAGGGTTTGCCCAAACCGTTATCGTTTGCGCAATAAATTTGCTTATCTTCGGGATATTCCTGTGGCGCGGGCCGGAAAGTTCAAGCCCCTACGCTAAGTTTCACTTGGGCTTACTGGTAACGCTGCTCGCGCTTACGGGCGTAATGCTTGTTTCCGGCGCGGTGCGCCTAAACCTGTACATCGACGCGTTCGGCATGACGTGGCTTCGCCTTATTTCCGCATGGTTTATCATCTACCTTGCCGCCGTGATTATTCTGTGCATCGTTCGTATTTTCAAAAAGAAAATGCCCGTGATAGGCATTTGCGTGATGTTGCTGTTGGTTTGGTATGTCGCACTGGGCTACCTAAACCCCGACGGGTTTATAAATTGGTTCAATGTGGTTCACCGCTACTGATTAAATTCAGTAGTATACATATCTATCTTTTCGCGGTCTGCGGCTGAAAACGAATGGTGAAGGCTTGCCGCTATATCATTGGCATTAAGCATTGCCACAAGACGCGCAACCGAACGCATGGTATTGTCTCTGTCCGCTTCATCTTTGTACGGAGCATTGAAATTACGAGACACCTCCAGCCGTTTAAGCGAAAGCGATTTCATTATTTCAATTGCGGGAAGGTAGTCTGCCGCGTCATCGTTTACACCGGGCAGAACTATATATTTCAGCATTATTTGTTCGGGCGTTTGGCAAAATGCGCAGTACTTTGTAAGATTTGTTTTGACCGTGTTAAAATTGTCCACGCCTTTTATTTTGTGCCATGTTTGCGCTGTGCCCGCGTCAATGGAAAAACTTATCCTAACGTTGGGATTCTTAGATAATTCATCGGCTATTGCCATGTCAAAAATAAAACAGTTTGTTAGATAAGTTGTGTCTTTGCCGCGTGTAAGTTCGTATATTTCTTCCTTATATGGGTGTATTGCAATTTCTCCGCAGGATACCTGCCACGGCGCGTTTTTGGCAATCATGCCGTTATCAAGCGCGTGTTTGATTGCGTCAAACATTTTTTCGTAGCTTGCTGAAATAACCGGATGCGTTCGGAACTCGTCTTTAGCAAACGGAATTGTTCCGCCGCAACTATAAAAATTGCAATAAGTACACTTGCTATTGCATGGTGACGGATATGGGGAAATATTAACATAATGAATTAATCCATCGTGAATGTTCCAGTCGCCTAACACAAACCGTTTGCAATCGGCGCAAGGTTTTGTATACACTCGTTGCTCGTCTGCTTCTTGTTTGCTTAGCCGTGAAAGAGCTTTGCTTTCTTTTTTTATTGCTTCAAGAATCAACATGAATAATCTTATTGTGTCGTCAGGGGTGTCGCCAAAACCAATCGCGGGTGGATTTACCTTAACGCAACATGGCGCAATATAATATGGAATTTGGGATGTAATCGTACCGTTAAAATATAAATGACATTGCTCAATCATTGCACAGCTTTGATATTTCATGATTTGGTCGGCCCCCTATTGCTCTTCCCGTTCCGGGGCTTCGATGGCGTAGGCGCACGCGGAACACGCAATCACGCGCTTTTTGCGGCCTTTTTCGACTAGGTACTCGCCGCACTCGGGGCAGTTTTCGCCCGTGGGAAGGTTCCAAGAGATGAAATCGCAATCCGGGTATTTGTCGCAACCAAAGTATTTACGGCCTTTTTTGGATTTCTTAATGACTACTTTGCCCTCTTTGTCTGTGCCGCAGAGGGGGCAGGCAACGCCCGCATCTTCAAAGAGGGGCTTGGCGTTGCGACACTCGGGAAAGCCGGGGCAGGCAAGGAATTTGCCAAAGCGTCCGAATTTGATTACCATGTTGCGCTCGCAATGCTCGCAGATGATATCGGTTACTTCGTCTTTTACTTCGATGTCGCCGATTTTTTCCTCGGCTTCAACTATTTTTTCCGCAAGGGGCGGGTAGAATGTGCGAACAATGTTTTTCCATTCCATTTCGCCAAGTTCTATGAGGTCAAGGTCGCCTTCCATGCGGGCGGTGAAGTCTGCGTCTACGATGTCGGTGAAGTGTTCGTTCATGATATCGTTGATGATTTCGCCAAGTTCTGTGGGGTATAGAACGCGGCTTTCCTTTGTAATGTACCCGCGATTCATCAAGGTTGTGATGGTTTGGGCAAAAGTTCCCGGGCGGCCAATGCCGAGTTCTTCCATGGTGCGAACCATCGTACCCTCGGAAAAGCGCGGGGGCGGCTGGGTGAAATGTTGCGCGGGAATATACTCTTTTACGGAAAGTTTTTCGTTTTCGGAAAGGGGCGGGATAGAAACGTCTTTTTCGGAGTCCTCGTTTTTGCTGTACACGGCAAGATATCCGTCGAATTTTAGAACGGAGCCGCCGGTGCGAAGAACTATCTCGCCTTTGCTGTTGATTGCAGAAATTTTTACGGCAAGCGTATCATAAACAGCCGCTTGCATTTGGCTACCCAAAAAACGCTCCCAAATCAGTTTGTACAATTTGTACTGCTCGCCTGTGAGAGATTTTTTTATTTCGTCGGGTTTACGCGCCGCGCTTGTTGGGCGGATGGCTTCGTGCGCGTCTTGTGCGCGACCCTTGGTTTTGTACTGCGGGCGTTCTTCGGGCAGATAATTGCCGCCGTAGTTTTCTTTTATATGGGCAACGGCGTCTTCGTAGGCTTCGTCGGAAAGACGCATAGAGTCTGTACGGATATAGGAAACAAGCCCAACCGTGCCTTCGCCCGCAATGTCTACGCCTTCATATAACTGCTGTGCAACGCGCATAGTTTTGGACGTAGCATAGCCGAAAAGTTTGCTGGCTTCCTGTTGCAGTGTGCTTGTTGTGAAGGGCGAGGGCGGCTTTTTTTTGCGCGTTCCCTGCTTGATTTCTTTTATGCTGAACTCGGATTTTTTCAGCTTTGCGGTAAGCTCTTTTATGTCCGCTTCGGTTTTCAATTCGACTTTATCATTATCGCCCGCGCTGTAACGGGCTGTAAGCTTACCGATTTTTGTTTCAAGTTCCAGTTCCATTGTCCAATATTCTTCAGGGATAAACTGTTCAATTTCTTCTTCTCTGTCGCAAACCAATTTTAATACGACGGACTGCACACGCCCTGCGCTTGTACCTTTTTTCACTTTCTTCCAGAGTAGGGGACTTATGCGGTATCCCACGATTCTGTCCAAAATGCGGCGGGCTTGCTGTGCGTCAACCAAGTCCATGTCAATAGAGCGGGCTTCTTTTAACGCTTTTTTTACGGCGGTTTTGGTAATTTCGTTAAATGTAATCCGCTCGGTATTGGCTTCGTCAAGCTTTAATGCGTGCATTAAATGCCAGCTTATTGCCTCACCTTCGCGGTCGGGGTCAGTGGCAAGGTACACTTTTTTTGCGGCTTTAGCTTGCTTGCGAAGTGTTGCCAAAATATCGCCTTTTCCCCTTATCGTAATATACTTGGGCTCGTAATCGTTTTCGATATCAACGCCGAATTGGCTTTTGGGCAAATCGCGAACGTGACCAACACACGCTTCTATTTTATACGCGCTTCCCAAGATTTTACGAATAGTTTTCGCCTTAGACGGCGACTCCAAAATTACCAAATTTTTAGACATTTGCTACACATCCTAAGATTTTATATATTGCGCCCCGCGAATTTTTTTCGCAAAGCCCTTAATTTCAAGCTGTGAACATAATAACATAACGCGCCCCAAGTTTAGCCCCGTAGTTTCTACGATACTGTCGATACCTACAGGTTCAAAACCCAAAATATCATATACTTGTTTTTCCTCGGGCGCAAGAACTTTTTTGGAAGAAATTTCACATTGACTTTTTTCCTCCGCAGAAATTTTTAGGCTGAACAAGATATCATCATGGTCGTGAACCAGCGTCGCGCCCTCGCTGATAAGGCGGTTTGTGCCTTTGCTGAAGCGGCTGAAGATATTTCCCGGTACGGCAAAAACTTCGCGGCCTTGGTCAATCGCTTGGTTTACGGTGATTAGCGTGCCGCTTTTGTCGCCCGCTTCCGTTACCACCACGCCGCGTGAAAGTCCGCTGATAATCCTGTTTCGCGCAGGGAAAAACGCGGGCGCGGGTCTTGTACCCGGCGGGTATTCCGAAATAACACAGCCGCTGTTTATAATTTCTTCGCGCAAATTTTTATTTTCGGACGGATAGCAAATATCCACCCCGCAACCCAGTACCGCAATTGTTTCCCCGCCGTCTTCCAACGCGCCGCGATGCGCCATGGAATCAATGCCCCGCGCCATTCCGCTTACGATAACGATACCCGTTTTTGCAAGCGGCTTTGCCAACGAACGCGCCGCCATAAGCCCGTACTGCGAACATTTCCGCGAACCGATAATTGCCACCTTATGAGTATTATCCGAAGGTAGCGTTCCAATGCAAAAAATACCCACGGGCGGGTCTGGAATTTCTTTCAATAATGAGGGGAACCGTTCGTTCTCCCGCGAGAAGTACGCAACGCCGCCGTTTTTCATTTTTTCAAGCAAATCTTCTATGTACTGTAAGTTGTGGTTTTTTGCCAAAGCTTGACCCGCATATTCGGACAAAAATGCGGCTTGTTTTATTGCAGAAGTTTTCGCAAAAAAAACGTCACGCGCAGTGCCGAAAACATCTAAAATTAAATTCAACTTTTGAGAGCCAATTTGCGCAACCATGGACGAAAGCCACAGCATATAAATATCGTTGTGCATTATCTCGCCCCCTTCCTTTCAATTATAAAGCAATTGCGGTTTTTTACAAGATATTTACACAAACTTATAGACGCGCACGACTGTTAATGCTAAACTGTTGCTCAAATGAGAGGAGCAAAACAAATGTATAACTTGGTAGTAGACAGCGGATGCGACGTAAGCAAAGAAGTAATTGACAGCGAAAAGTGTAAGCTAACCCATGTCCCATTGAATTTGCAAGTGGGTGACAAAGTGTATATTGACGATGAAAATTTAAACTTGGATGAATACTTAGCACATATGGAATCAACTTCGATTGCAGTAAAAACGTCTGCGCCGTCGCCAAATCTTTTTCTTGAGCAATTTAAAAACGGCGACAATGTTTTTGTTGTAACACTTTCAAGCAAGTTAAGCGCGACGTACCAAAGCGCGGTTTCCGCAAAGGATATGTACATTGAAGAATACGGCGCGAAATTTATACACATCTTTGATAGCCTAACCGCCGCCATTGGTGAGGGCGTTATTGCAATGAAAATTGCCGAACTTGCAAAAAAAGACCTTGCCCCAACGGAAATTGTGGACGCTGTAAACCAGTACATGAAAGAAATGAAAACATATTTCATCTTGGACAAGTTCGACAACCTTGTAAAAACGGGACGCGTAAGCCCTTACGTCGCCAAAGTCGCTTCCTTCCTCAACGTAAAACCCATCTGTTGCGACATGGACGGCGAAATTAAAATGATAGACAAGTCTCGCGGCTACACAAAAGCCGCAACCAAACTCATCCAAATCATAAAAGAAAACACACCCGATATCGAAAACCGCGTAATAGGCATCACCCACGTAAAGGCCTACGAAAAAGCCCTTGCCCTCAAAGAAGAACTGTCTGCCGCCCTTCGCGCAAAGGACATCATAATCCAAGAGTGCCGCGGCATAACAACAACCTACGCCAATCGCGGCGGCGTTATTGTGGCTCTTTAATTTTAAAAACAAGTTCTCGGGGCTCTGCCCCGAACCCCGCAAACTTTTTGAAAAAAGTTTGAACAAAAACTTTAAATTTGGACTAGCGGTAAATTGTATCGCATAATCAAAAACCCGCCGCGAATTTCATTCGCGGCGGGGTTTTAGTTAAAGTTTGGGTCAAGCCTTTTT
>WQSG01000019.1 GCA_009788055.1 Defluviitaleaceae bacterium
CGCCACCCGTTACGCAAAACATACAAAATCTTATCTTGCCGCCGTTCAAATCGCTTGCATTTCAGGCTGGAATTAATACGCTATTGTCGACACTGCCTAAGAAACCCTGTGCTTACCACGGTTGCCCGGCTACTATCGAAGTAGGTCGTTATTGTGACAAACACAAAGCCGTAGCAAATCGCGAGTATGATAAACAGCATCGCCGCAATCATAACAAACATTATGGTTGGGATTGGCGCAAACGCAGACAGCTTTATGTGGCGAAGCATCCCCTGTGCGAGAAGTGCCTCGAAGCTGGTCGGTATGTTCCTGTTGACGAAGTTCACCATATTAAGCCTGTCGATGAAGGCGGCACACATAATGACGATAATTTAATTTCCCTTTGCAAATCTTGTCATACCAAGACTCGCCCTTCCTCATAAGTTTCACCCATGCATATCCGTTGATTTAATCAGCGTTTAGAGCGAAGATTACCATTATCGCGGAGGTGCTTGGTGAAAAACACACCTACGCCGGAACACCGTCATACGAATATCGTGTGGCAAACTTTACGCTCGATAAAAACGGAACGTTAATTTTTGACAGCGCGACCATTGAAGAAGAACAACTTAGGCAGGTGCTGGACGCGCTGAAAGCCGAGGGTTTTGTTGCAGAAGATGGCATGGAAAGCACCGAGGCAGAAAAGCCGGACTTTGAACGAATTTCCATCGCCTACCCACGAGCAGGGCTTTCCGAAGATGCTATTGCCAACATCCACAAAATGGTAGAAGCCAAAACACCGCTGATAAAAATGGCACTTGGGGTTGACGAAATTCCCATCGAAGTTAGGGATACGGACATAATTTTCCATTGGTTTAAGCCGGGAAATTCACGCGAGGTAATGGATGCATACTCACAGTTTGTAATGCAAATTGTAAAAACAGCAAGCGAGAAAAAACGCATCACAGCCGCTGTTAGAGATTTCCAAAACCCACGTTTCAGTTTTCGTGTTTGGCTAATTTCGCTGGGCATGGTGGGTTCGGCGTATTCCACTGCGAGGCGCGTCCTCTGCAAATCCCTGCCCGGTAACGCCGCTTGGTCATCGGGTATCGACCCGAGACGGTCTTGCAAAATGCAAGACGAAAGCATGGCTACTTCAGAAACGGCAGGGGAATAACACACTGTGCTTAAATCATAATCCCTTAAACTTCCACATATAATTTTTACAGCCAGAGCCACCGCGAGGTGGTTCTGTTTATATATGTGGGGGTTGATTACTATTCCAAATATATTCTCACGCTTGTTCAAAAAAGGCAATTCGCCGCAAAATAGTTTGACCACCAGCCGTCCTTTTTTCTTCGGGAGGGCTTCTTCTGATGTTGCGGTAAACGAACGCACCGCGCTGGCTACTGCCGGGGGTTATGCTTGTGTTCGTATTATATCAGAAGCTGTTGCCCAATTGCCATTACACTTGTACAAATATGAAGGAAATGGCGCGTTGGTGGAAACCGGGCATCCCCTGTCGGATATACTACACACTGTGCCTAATCCGGAAATGACCAGCTTCATTTGGCGTGAAGTATTGATGTCTCATATTTTACTATGGGGAAACGGATATTGCCAGCTTATTCGTGACGGCACAGGCAGAATAAAACACATATATCCGCTTTTGCCCAATAAAATGGACGTTTGGCGCAATGATGACGGTGAAATTTATTACACATATTATCGGGATTCCGATGAAACTCGACCTCACGAGAAAAAAGGTGGCATTACCCTGCGCCGCGAGGATGTGTTACATATTCCCGGATTGAGTTTTGATGGTTTGGTTGGATATTCGCCCATCGCACTGGCTAAAAATGCAATCGGCATGGCAATCGCCGCAGAGGATTATGGTGCAAACTTTTTTGCAAATGGTGCAAATCCCGGTGGTGTGTTGGAGCATCCATCCACACTAAATGACCCGACAAAAATTCGCACAACATGGGAAGCCATCTATCGCGGCAAAGGTGCGCATCGTATTGCCGTATTGGAAGATGGGCTTACATTTCGTCAAGTGGGTATTCCACCAGACCAAGCCCAATTCTTGGAAACGAGGCGTTTTCAATTAAACGAGATTGCACGAATATTCCGAGTGCCTCCGCATCTCATCGGTGACCTTGATAAAGCAACTTATAGCAACATTGAGCATCAAGGAATTGAGTTCGTTATGCACACAGTCGAGCCTTGGGTAATACGATTAGAACAGGCAATGGATATGGCTTTGCTAACACCAGCGGAGCGGAAAAAGTACATGATTAAGTTTAACTTGGATGGATTACTTCGCGGCGATTATAAAACTCGCATGGAGGGGTATTCCATCGGTCGGCAGGGTGGCTGGCTTTCTGCCAACGATATCCGCGCATTGGAACGCATGACACCTATTCCCAAGGAAGAAGGTGGCGATAAATACATGGTAAATGGCAACATGGTGGACTTGAAAAATGCAGGGCATTTCGCAAGGAAGGATGATAATTCCGATGAATAAGTTTTGGAATTTTGACACAGGCGATAATCAGCGCATCCTTCGCTTGGATGGTGCTATTGCAGAGGTGTCGTGGTTTGGTGACGAAACAACGCCAGCCGCTTTTAAGCGTGAATTATATTCCGGCAGTGGTGATATTACTGTTTGGATAAATTCTCCCGGTGGTGATGTTTTTGCCGCATCGCAAATTTACAACGCGCTTCGTGAATATCCCGGCAAGGTGACGGTGAAGATTGATGGCATCGCCGCGAGTGCCGCTTCCATTGTTGCGATGGCTGGCTCTGAAGTTTTGATGTCCCCTGTATCTTACATGATTATCCACAATCCGGCTACTATTGCCATTGGTGATAGCGCGGAAATGTTAAAGGCGAAATCTACGCTTGATGAAATAAAAGAGGGAATCATTAACTCTTACGAGCAGAAGGCGAAAATATCGCGTGCTGAGATTAGCCGATTAATGGACGAAGAATCCTGTTTTAATGCGAAAAAAGCTGTGGGGTTGGGATTTGCAGATGGCATTTTATATTCCGATAATCAGCCGGAAAATAATTCACAGGCTGTATTATTTTCTCGCATGGCTGTTACAAATTCATTGTTGAATAAAATTCCAAAGCCACAAAACGGCATGGATAAATACTACAAACGCCTTGAAAGGCTGAAACATGGGAGGTCATTATGACAATTGCAGAACTGCGTGAAAAACGCACAAAACTTTGGAATCAAGCACAGGCTTTCTTGGATTCCCGCCGCGTGGACGGGATTTTATCAGCCGCTGATGGAGAGGTGTTTGATAAAATGGAATCTGAGATTATGGAACTCGGAACACAGATTGAGCGGCTCGAACGCCATCGGGATTTGGGTGACCAGATGAATATGCCCACATCAACACCGCTTCACAGCAAACCCGGCGTACATAATCGCGCCAATCATAATAATGGCGAATATACCAAAGCCTTCTGGAATGCTCTGCGCGGCAGGGGTATTAGCAATGTTTTGTCCGTTGGCGAGGACACTTCCGGCGGATATTTAGTGCCGGAGGAATTTGCCAATGAATTAATTATTGCGTTGGAAGAGCAGAATATTTTTAGACAGATTGCAAGAATTGTACGCACATCCAGCGATAAACTCAAAGTGCCTGTTGCTACCGCTGTCGGCACAGCTTCGTGGATTGACGAAAATGAGGTTATTCCCGAAAGTGAATCCACATTTAGCCAAATCACACTGAATGCATATAAATTGGGAACAATGATGCGTTCTTCCACTGAATTGGTGGAGGATTCTGCGTTTAATATCCAGTCGTATATCGCGCAGGAATTTGCCCGACGTATCGGCTCACGCGAAGAGGAAGCCTTCTGTCTTGGGGATGGAGCAGGGAAACCTACGGGCATATTTGGCGGCACTGGAGGCGCACAAGAAGGCGCATCGGCAACCACAACCATAAACTTTGACAACATGATAGATTTGTTCTACAGCTTAAAACCACCATATCGAAATAGGGCTGTCTTTCTCGTAAATGATAGCACAATGAAGGTTTTGCGTAAAATAAAATCGGGTGATGGACAGTATATATGGCAACCATCTGTGAAAGAAAAAACTCCCGACACAATTTTGGGCAGACCTGTATATGTATCGCCCTACGCACCGGAAATGGCAGAAGATGCATACCCTGTTGCCTTTGGTGACTTTAACTATTATTGGATTGCCGACCGCAGGGATATTCGTTTCCGTGTGCTGAATGAATTATATGCTGAACGTGACCAAATTGGTTTTTTTGCCACGGAGCGAATTGATGGGAAACTTATTCTGCCGGAAGCCATAAAACTGTTGAAGATGGAAGGGGCATAAATGATTGCTCGTCTGTTACCAAGTTGGTATCGGACGGGGTATGGAATAACACACTGTGCTTATAATGTTTTGAACTTAGCCTCGGCTTTCGCTGGGGCTTTTTGTTGTAGGTCAAGTCGTGTTGCGCATAAAATAATGGTATATATTCCCAAGGGAGATTTGTATGCGAAACACACAACCAACGTCTAACACTAAGGATATCAAATCTAATGTACATATAACAAAACGCACCATTGATAATATTACATACACAATTAAATCACGTTCAAGCGATAGCGCAACCCAAACTTTGAAGGATAAGTTGGAAGCAATTATAAGCCGCGATATCGCCAAATTAACTTGATGATATGGGGGACAGAGGTATAATGAAAGCAACCCGTTATCCGACCACCGTGGAGGAGGGTAAAGTGTTGCAATCGGACAAAATAACGGCGTTGTATTGCAGACTTTCGCAGGAAGATATGTCCAGTGGCGAGAGCATGAGTATACAAAATCAAAAGAAAATCCTTAAGGAATACGCTGATGCCAATCAGTTCATCAACACGCGCTTTTTCGTGGATGATGGCTTTAGTGGGGTAAGTTTCCAAAGGGAAGCACTACAACAAATGCTGGCAGAGGTGGAAGCTGGGAATGTTTCAACGGTCATCGTAAAAGACCTTTCTCGGCTTGGAAGAGATTACCTAAAAACGGGTGAACTCATCGAAATTGTATTCCCGGAAAACAATGTGCGTTTTCTCGCACTAAGCGACAACGTAGACTCTGCCCGTGGCGATGAGGAATTTACCGGGCTTCGCAATTGGTTTAATGATTTCTACGCACGCGATACAAGCAAAAAAATCCGTGCTGTCAAGAAAAATCAAGCGCAAAGCGGCAAGCGTACCAATGGGTCGTATCCTTACGGATACATCCCAAACCCGGAAGACCGCCACCATTTAATCCCAGACCCGGAAACTGCTCCTGTTGTGCAATTAATATTTGAAATGTTCACGACCGGGAAACGGATGTGTGAAATTAGGAAAAGGTTGTTTGATGAGAAACATCTAACGCCTTATTCCTTGAGGTTTCAGCGAGGGAATGCCTTTGGCAATGGCTCGGCAGAATATCCATATTCATGGAATGAAAGAACGCTCTACGATATGTTGTCGCGGCGCGAGTATTTGGGGCATACCTATACAGCAAAGAGCCACAGGATTTCCTACAAAATCAAAAGAAAGGTCGCTCATAACCTTGATGAGCAGTACGAATTCCTTAACACGCACAAAGCTCTGATTGACGAGGAGACTTTCCAAATCGCCCAAAAGCGCATCTCCGAACGCAATCGCCCTTGCAGGGATGACAAAATTGATATGTTTTCCGGGCTTCTTTTTTGCAAGGATTGCCAGCGGCGTATGTATGCACAGCGAGGTGTGGGAACTCCAAACCGAAAGCACTCCTATGTTTGCGGAACTTACCGCAACACCAGCAAAACTGGCTTTAAATGCACCATGCATTACATTAGGAAAGAAGTGCTTGAAGAACTTGTTTTGGCGGATATACAAAGGGTTTTCCGCTATATCACGGAAAATAAAGCTGAGTTTCTTGCCCACGCTAAGAACAAATACGAGAAGCAATTGGAAAAATCCACAGCCAAAGCAAGACAGGAATACAATCGCGGAAAGGCGCGTCTATTGGAACTTGACACCATTTTCCGTAGGCTTTATGAAGACCAGATTTTTGGCAAAATAACCGAGGCGCAATTTTCATCCATGACGGGTAGCTACACCGAGGAACGCGAAACCTTAACTGCCCGAACTGCTGAACTTGAGCGGCTTCTGAAACAAAGCGATGAACAAAAAAGCAATGCCACTGCCTTTGTGAAAATCGTGGAAAAATATGAAAGCATCGATGAACTTAATTTTGAACTGCTCCACGAATTCATCGATAAAATTTTCATAAGCGAAGTTGACAAGGCAATTTGCACTCGAGAAATTGAAATCCTGTACAGCTATGTGGGAGACGTTGAAAGCGGCGAAAAGCCCACGCGAGAGGACTATTTCCGACAAGGGGTCGGGCAGGGTGCTTGTTTAATGAAGAGTATCGTTATCTGAAGCCACCTACGTGGAGCGCGCTGATGAACGCTTGCCACGCCAACCGCGCAATGCCCCCCTACCCCGGCTTTTTAATTCAGATTGGAGCACGCGGCGACTATGTTCGTCAAATTCAAAATTGCCTCAACGGCGCGATAAACGCAGGCTTAAACCCTGATGGAATTTTCGGCCCGCTTACCCAAGCCGCTGTGATAAACTTCCAAAGCGCGAACGGGCTTAATCCCGACGGAATTGTCGGCCCGCTTACGTGGAACGCGCTAATGCAACGCTGTGCGGGTGCGACAACAGCACCGATTGCAGCAAGAGTAGCCGCCCCCGAGCCTGTAGTCGAAATGCCCGAAGAACCCACAGAACCCGCAACGGAGGTTCAAATCGTCACAGACGACCACGAACCCTGTGTACCGCCGCAAGTAATCGACTACTCCGCGTTCAATTTGGAAACCGCACCATGCCCCGCCGAGCCCATATGCGAACCCATGTGCGAACCCACACCCGAACCGGAATGCGCTTGCGAAATAACCATCTCGAAACAAACCACGCATCACATTCCCATGCAAATTAACATGAGCAATCTGTTAATGTACTGCTTGCTTCGCCAAATGAAACGCTAATCATCACGCAACACAAAAATCGCGCGAAAGCGCGATTTTTATTTAGGGGTCAAGGGGACATTTGTCCCCTTGCAGGGGTGTGGGGACAGCGTCCCCACGACCTCTCCCTCAAAAATAAGAAGGTTGTGTATTTTCGTAGACATGATAATTCTGCGGGGGGTGCGGCATATAGTGAAGTACACCCATTTTTTAAGGGGCAATTTGAGTGAGAAGATTTACACTTTGTACCACGAAGCACGAAACCGCTTTACGAGATTTTGCGGCAAAAGCGGCGGCGGCAGAAATAATTTACATAAACAAGAGCGGTAAAAAGCATGGCTGTTTCGCGCTTGGATTTGCGATGGCGCAACGCGAAGGGTTTTGCGATGCACTGCTAAAATTTCTGATGGACATTGCCGAAAGCGAAAATCCTGTTTACAAGCACTCGGCAAGAATGCGGCAGATGGCACTGGATTTGCGAAACGCGCCAATTTTTGCACACGAATTGCGGTTGCTCAAAGCGTTTGTTTCAAGCGAAAGGGAGCTGAATATCGAAGGCTATGTAACTTTTCGCATGGGCGAATTCCGCGAGAAACTGGACTTGATGGTTTATTCGCTGGTTAAAAAAATAAAATTCAGCAACGGGGACTGGTAATTTATGGGAAGTTATATTATAATTGCCATAGATTACCATTTTTCATCAGAATGATTGTGCCGCAAGCGGGCTTTGCCCGCGTTAAGCGGCGTGAGATTAGGAGAGAAAAAATCATAGATACTACAACAGAACAATTGCTTGCGCTGGAAAGCGAAGCGCAGGAAGCCATGAACGACATAGCCAAGGAAAGCGCGCACATGGCGCAACAGGCGCAAGAAACCCTTACCACTAAAATTGCCGCAATCGAGAACGACGGCGCGGAAACAATCCGCAACCTTGTAAATGAAGCCGAAACCCACACCGCCGCAAGAATCGCGCTGGTGAATGAGGAATACCGCACAAAAAGCGAAGATTTTAAAAAAGTTTTCGAGGAGAAAAAAGAGGCACTTAGAGGCAAAATTTTTCATGATGTTTTGTATGGTGGGTTATGAATTTCAGCGCGGTGAACACAAAAATAAAAGCAATGCGGGCAAGCTTACTTACGGCGCGGGATTACGAGCGTTTGTGCGCGGAAACGGGCGAAGGTTACACTTTAATTAAACCCGAACACGACTTTGCAAAAATTGCGGCATACGTTAGCAAACCCGTGCGGGATTTTCTGCGGAACGCCTACATTCCGTCGTTGTACGGGGAAACTTGCAACACTTCAAAAATGTTTGCGGGAATAAGCTCTAAGCACGGCAAGGACTCCTTGAAGCGCGTAATCGGCACAGAAACGGATTTACGCAATATTTTGTGGATATACCGCCTAAAAAAGTATCACAAAATTAACGGCGATGCGGTTTTTTCTTTTCTCAACCCGTCAAGCCACAGATTATGCGCGGCAGAAGTATCACAACTTGCCCGCGCAAGAGACATGGAAAGTTTTGCGCAAGCTGTTTCGGGCGGGTTCTACGGCGGCGTTTTCGGTAATCTGTCCGACTTCACTCGCGGCGAACAAAAACTTACGGGCGCGGTGCGTTCGCAGTTTCAAAAAGAATATCGGCACGAAAATTTGGCGGTTGTTTGCGGGCATTTATATGCGCGTCACTTGGAAACGAAAAATATTCGCGCAATCGCGCAGGGCAAAAAAAACGAGCTTTCGTCACAGGAAATTTTCTCATTGCTCCACATTTAAGGGAGGCACACAAATGATTACAAAAATGAAATACATAAGTTTATCTGGGCATATCGCGGGCTTAAATCACGCGGTTAGCCGCTATTTAAGCCGCTATGATATCCAGCTGGAACATTCGCGGCACAAGCTGATGGAGCCTTTCAGCACGCTTAACCCGTACGCACAAACCTTTAACAAAGCCATGCAGCTAATCGAAATTGTTGGACTGCCGCCTGTTTTGTTCGTCCCCATGAAATCGGCAGACGCGGTAAATTTGGTGGAAGAAGCCGCCGCCGCATACGAACAACGCGGCTCTGCACTGCGCGAATTGGAAGAAACCCTTGCCCAAACACGGCGTCAAATTGAAATCTTGGAAAACTACACCGCCCTAAACATCGACCTTAACGCCCTTTCTTCGCTTGAATTTATGCACCACCGTTTTGGACGCTTTTCCACCCTAAACTTCCAACGCTTTGAAAAATTTTTGGCAGACGACAACAGAATTTTTTTCATTACCTCAAAGCGGGACAAGGATTACATTTACGGCCTATTTTTGACCCCTACCCCCCACAAAGACGAAATTGACGCGGTTTTTGCGTCACTTAATTTTGAGGTGGACGAGATAAGTCCCAACGGGGGGGACGTTTTTGAAATGGAAACGGAAATTGCAAGACTTACCGCAGACGCGCTTTCGGGGGTGTGTGGTGCGGACAGATTGGCTATTGCTTGCGCGAAGGTGAAGAATTTGTATGCGGCGTTTGATGTGAAAAAGTATGCGTCAATTAGTAGAGGGCGGCGAGTTTTTTCGTTTTTCGGCTGGATTGACGAGGATGCCGCAAATGCTCTGGAAGCGGAAATTGCAAGCGACGACATGATTTTATTCACGCGCCACTCTGCGGAAATTAACGCAAAGCCCCCTACCCTTCTCAGAAATCTGCCCGTGATTAGGCAGTTTGAATTTTTTACGCGCCTGTATGGCTTGCCCGAGTACGGCGAAATCGACCCAACCCCAATTCTTGCGATAACATACACGCTTCTTTTTGGACTTATGTTTGGTGACATTGGGCATGGTGCGGTGCTTGCCGCAATCGGGATTTATATTCAAAAACGCCGCCACGCAAACTTGGGCGGAATAATGACAATCGCAGGGATTTCTGCCGCTGTGTTCGGCGTGTTGTACGGCAGCGTTTTCGGGTGGGAATTTCAGCCGCTGTGGCGGCGACCCACCACGAACATCACAGAAACTCTGCTTTTTGCAACCGCACTTGGCGCAGGGCTTATCGCGCTTTCAATGCTTCTTAATATGTACAATTCTTTCAAGCGCGGGAAAATTGCAGATTTGCTTTTCGGCGCGAACGGCTTTGCAGGGCTTATATTTTATTCCGCAATGCTGTGGCTGGCTTTTCGTTTACTTGTGCAAGGCAACGCGCTTACACCGCTGGTTATCTTCGTTGCCGCCCTACCCCTCGTTTTCGTTTGCTTCAAGCACCCGCTGGAAAATTTCCTTGCGGGGCGCGGCATTGCCCCAAAAAACGGTATCGCCGCTTTTATCGGAAGCACCGCAATCGAACTCTTTGAAACCCTACTAACCTACGCAACCAATACAATTTCTTTCGTGCGGGTGGGCGCGTTTGCCGTAAGCCACGCCGGCATGATGCACGTGGTTTTGCAACTTAGCCAAGGCGCGGCAGTCACTCAAAACATTCTAATTCTAATCCTCGGCAACGCCCTTGTAATTCTAATCGAAGGCTTGCTTGTGGGCATACAAGTCCTGCGGCTGGACTTCTACGAAATCTTCAGCCGCTTTTACAAAGGAACAGGCAAACCGTTTAAATCGTCCAATTACAACAGAATAGAGGGATAATATGTTAATTTTACTCGCACTCTTTGTTTCCACTTGGCTTGCACCGATTGCAATGTTCTATCTGGGCAAAAAGTTAAAGTTTGGGTCAAGCCTTTTTAAAGGCTTGCGGGGGTTGGGGCAGAGCCCCAAGGTCTTATTGTTCACAAATCTTTTCTCATTTACCATAGTCTTCGTTGTTGCAAGCATCTTAATTTTCAGCGGCAGAATATACGGCTCGCAAGAGGTTTCGCAAACGTCGGATATCGCGCTTGCGGCGGCGTTTATCGGGGCGGGGCTTGTGACGGGTCTTGGCGCGATTGGTACGGGAATTGCGGTAAGTTCTGCGGCGGCGGCGGCAATCGGTGCTATTAGCGAAAACGAAAACAACTTCGGCAAAGCAATGATTTTTGTTGCGATGGCAGAAGGTATCGCCATTTACGGCTTGCTGATTTCGTTTATGATTCTCGGGCGCGTATGAGCGAGCCTAGAAATGCGGCGAAAGTAGCATATTTCGCGGGCTCAATTGAACGCGAAGTTGCGGCGCGAAAGCAACGTACAAAACATCAACTCGCGCTGGATTTGGGCAAGAAAGCGGCAGAAAAAATTGAAGCGGCAGAAAAAAAATCCACCGCCCAAATTGAAGCAACACGCCGCGAAATAAACCGCGACACAAACGAAAAGCTTTCCGCCGCAACAAAACGGGCAAAAGCCGCCTACTTTGCAACCCGAAATTCCCTTCAAGCACAATTACTTGAAGATGTAGCGCAAGACTTAGGCGCGTTTGCAAATTCGCCCGAGTATGAAAACTATCTGGCGGAAAGAATCACCAAAGCAAAAGCCAAATTTCCATCCGCAACAGCCGTAAAACTTCGCCCGCAAGATATGCACTTTTCCCAAAAAATTCAAGACGTAACCGCACTCACTCCCCTACCCCTCCCCGCCGAAACAAACTGCATCGGCGGTTTCATTCTTCAAAACGAAAACGGAAAAATCCGCGCAGATTACACTTTTGAAACGCGACTATCGGAGGTATCAAATGACTGATAAAAATTTTGGGGTCAAGGGGCAAGGCCCCTTGCAGGGGATTGGTGACGGAGTCCCCAAGGTCTTATCCATTAAATCCATCAACGGCCCCGTTTTAAAAATAAGCGGCGAAAATTTCGCTATGGCAGAAATGGTAAGCGTCAACGACTTGCCGGGCGAGGTAATCGCGCTAAAACCGAACGAAGCAACCGTACAGCTATACGAAAACACGGCAGGGCTAACGCAAAACGCGCACGTACAAAAAACGGGACAACCCATGTCGCTAACTATTCAGCCGGGGATTATCGGCGGCATTTTCGACGGAATTATGAGGCCGCTTCAAAAAAATTCGCCCGACAAAATATTTCCAACCAAAATTACGGCGCAGGAAGGACAATCACTAAACGAGGGCGATATTTTCGCAGAAACGGCAGACGGAAACGCGATTACATACAGGGCAATGCTCCCGCCGGAAACTTTCGGCACGGTTACATACGCCGCGCCCGACGGCGAATATCGCGCCACCGATAAAATTCTCACGCTGGAAACGCCAAATGGTTCGCAAAATTTCACCCTGTCGCAGGCGTGGCCAATCCGCGTCCCTCGCCCCGTCAAGCGCGAACTAACGCACGGCATTCCGCTAATCACGGGCATCCGCATAATCGACAGCCTTTTTCCAATCACAAAAGGCGGCACTTGCGCAATCCCCGGCGGGTTTGGCACGGGCAAAACGTCCACCCAGCACCAAATCGCAAAATACTGCGACGCGGACATAATCATCTACATAGGCTGCGGCGAACGCGGCAACGAAATGACAGACGTGCTGGAAAGTTTCGCAAAGCTGAAAGACCCGCGAACAAACTTGCCGCTTTTGGCGCGCACTGCGCTTATAGCCAACACGTCGGATATGCCTGTTGCGGCGCGGGAAGCAAGCATTTACACTGGAATAACCTTGGCAGAATGCTATCGCGACATGGGTTACAACGTCGCGGTTATGGCAGACAGCACGAGCCGATGGGCAGAAGCTCTGCGAGAACTTTCAGGCCGCCTTGAAGAAATCCCCGCGGAAGAAGGATATCCCGCCTATCTTGCGGCGCGGCTGGCGGCGTTTTATTCCCGCGCAGGATATGTAGAAAATCTGAACGGCACAAACGGAAGCGTAACCATTATCGGGGCAGTCTCTCCGCAGGGCGGCGACTTTTCCGAACCCGTCACGCTTCACACAAAACGCTTCACGCGATGCTTCTGGGCGTTAGACCGCAAACTTGCATACGCCCGTCAATTTCCCGCAATAAATCCGCTCCAAAGTTACAGCGAGTACCAACTTGATGAATGGCTAATCAAAAACGTGAACCCACTCTTTCCAAAATACCGCAACCAAATTTTAGAAATCCTTTTCAAGGAAAACGAGCTGATGGAAACGGTAAAACTCGTTGGCACAGACACTCTCTCCCCCGAAGAACAAACCCTTCTTCACACCGCAAAAACAATTCGCGAAACCTTCACAGCGCAAAATTTCTACAACGCCGCCGATACCTTCACCCCGCTTCAAAAACAATTTGAGATGATGGAACAATTATTGCAGTTGTGCCGGGATTTATAGTACAATACATAGTAACCGGAGGAGGATTTGCATGAGGAAATTATACTGCACCGTATGCAACACACCTGACCCGACAATAAAGAAAGTTCGCGGCTATGAAAGAAAAAGCACCGGACGCCGTGTCCTTGAATGGATTTTATTTTTAATTCCTGTACTCGGCGACTTTTTTTCGCAGGCGAAATCGTCACCGATTTGAAAAAATACCCCGTCGCAGAATGCAACAAATGCAATCACAAATGGGAAGTAAATCTTTCTTGACCCTTGACAGCACAAGTTCTATAATTGACGTGTAAAGAAAATCCATATTAAGGCGGGAAAAAGAAATGAAAAAACACAACGTATTGTTAGGCATTGGATTGGCTCTGATTGTTGTCTCTGTGATATTTCCGATACAACCACAACTTATGGACTTGTTAATAGCTGCCACCATTGGCTTTTCCGTAATATCTTTGGTCGTTGTGATGCTTACAAAAACAACATCCCGTTCATGGTTGCCGTCTGTACTTCTTGTACTTTCCATGTCCAAACTTGCACTATCCGTATCTGTCATTCGGCTTATACTTTCAGCCGGCCATGCCGGCGGCGTGGTTGGCACGTTCGGAAATTTCTTGGGCGCGGGCAATCTGATTATCGGGCTTGCTATTCTTGGCGTTGTTACTTTAGTAAGTTTTGCCGCGATTATTACAAGCGAGAAGAGAATTTCCGAAGTAGCGGCAAGCACAGAATTTTGCGAAGCTATGCAAGGCGTCATGAAGTTTGTAAAAGGTGACGCAATCTTTGTTGCCATCGCCCTAGTCATTATCATGATAGGCGGCACGGCAATGCGTGATGAAAATATCGGCGTTTTCATGCTGCTTGCTATCGGGTACGGCGTTGCGTTTTTTATCCCCGCTGTGCTTATTGCATTTGCGTCAGTTCTCGGGGGAATGAAGTGAGCGGTTTACCGCGAACGGCACTTACCCCCGAACCCCCGCAAACTTTTTGAAAAAAGTTTGAACAAAAACTTTAAATTTGGACTATCGGCGAGTTGTTGTTGCAATCAAAAAATCGCGCATTTGCGCGATTTTTAAGTTAAAGTTTGGGTCAAGCCTTTTCAAAGGCTTGCAGGGGGATTGGGGGACGGCGTCCCCCAAGGTCTTTCTTTTACTGCATATTGTTCAGCGCACTAACCACAGCTTTTAACGCGGAGTTTGTTGTGCTTCGGCTGATTCCTGCGCCGTAGTAGGTTTTGTTGTTGAGGGTTATGCCAACGTAGGTTATTGCGCGGGATTTCGCGCCCTCGGTTGTGTCCAGTGCGTGTTGGCTGTAGTGTTCGATTTCAAATTTGACGCCGTAGGTTTCGTTTAGGGCTTGGCAGAATGCGTCGATTACGCCGTGGCCGCGTCCGCGAATTAGTTTTTCTTCGCCGCGATAGTGCATTGTGCAAGCGAAAGAACAGGCTTCAAAATCTTGAATGAAGTCGCGCTTGGAAACAAAGCGGTATGGTGATTCGCGGTTTACATATGTTTGGGTGAAGAGTTCGTAGATTTTTTCGTGTGAAAGTTCGGCGGCGTTTGTGTCCGAGAAAGCCGTGACAACAGGGCCGAAGTCGCGCTGCATTGCCTTGGGCAGATGTATTCCGTATTTCACTTCCAGAATATACGCCGTGCTGGCACTGCCTGATTGGCTGTTTACGCGGATAATCGGGTCGTAACCGCGCCCAACGTCTGCGGGGTCTATGGGAAGGTAGGGAATCTGCCAGAAGCCATCGCCTTTCGCCGCCATGCCCTTGCGGATTGCGTCTTGGTGAGAGCCTGAGAACGCGGTGTAAACAAGCTCGCCCGCGTATGGGTGGCGCGGATGAACGGGCAAACAGGTTGCGCGTTCGTACAGCGCGATTGCCTCGTCTATTTTTGAAAAGTCCAGCCCCGTGTCTATGCCCTGTGAATATAAATTCATAGCAAGTGTAATAAGGTCTGCGTTGCCCGTGCGTTCGCCATTGCCGAAAAGAGTTCCCTCAACCCTGTCCGCACCCGCAAGTAAACACAGTTCCGTTGCGGCAACCGCTGTTCCTCTGTCGTTGTGGGCGTGAAGGCTAACGCTTATTTTGTCTCGGTTTTTCAGTTTTCCGCATACATATTCAATCATGTCTGCATGGACATTCGGCATATATGACTCCACCGTGAAGGGCAAATTGATAATCACGTCCCGCCCTTCCCACGCCGTTATCACGGCGTTGCAAACTTCCACGGCAAAATCGGGTTCTGTCTGCGAAAAGCATTCAGGCGAATACTCGAAGTTAAAATGCTCGCCGCCTTCCGCGCTGAATTCGTCCGCCAATTTGTTAAACATTTCTGCGCCGTAAACCGCAAGTTCAATTGTTTTTTCCTTAGAATTGCCGAAAACAACATCACGAAACAGCGGCGAAGTGGCGTTGTACAAATGAACCGTAGCCCTTTTCACGCCGCGCAAAGACTCAAATGTTCTGCGGATAATCGGCTCACGCGACTGCGTAAGCACCTGAATTGTCACGTCATCGGGGATTAATTTTTGCTGAATTAGTGTGCGCACAAACTGAAACTCGCCGTCCGAAGCCGCAGGAAAACCAATCTCGATTTCCTTAAACCCGATTTGCACAAGATACTTGAAAAACTCCAGCTTTTGCTCCATCGTAAGCGGCGTAACCAACGACTGATTACCGTCGCGAAGGTCTACACTGCACCACGCGGGCGCGGTTGTTTGCCGCTTATTCGGCCATGTACGCGTGGGGAAATCTAAAATTTCCCCCGCACGATATTTTTTATAGTTCATCGCTTAATTTCCTCCAGCACCAATCGTCCCATTTCTTTTGTGCCGACAAGCTTCATTCCGTCAGACATGATATCGCCTGTGCGCACGCCGCTTTTTAACACGGCAGTAACGGCGTTTTCTATCGCCCGCGCTTCCGCGTCCAAACCGAAGGTGTACTGCAACATCATTGCGGCAGAAAGAATTGTTGCAATGGGGTTTGCCTTGTCCTGCCCCGCGATATCGGGCGCAGAGCCGTGGATTGGCTCATACATTCCGAAGTTGTCTTTGTTTAGACTTGCGGAGGGTAGCATTCCTATTGAACCCGTGATTTGACTGGCTTCGTCCGAAAGAATATCGCCGAACATATTTGTTGTTACCATAACATCGTAAGAGCCGGGGTCGCGGATAATTTGCATTGCGGCGTTGTCGATATAAAGATGGTCGAGTGTTACATCGGGGTAATCCTTCGCCACTTCCAGAATCACCTCGCGCCACAAACGGGAGGATTCTAACACATTTGCTTTGTCAACATTGGTTAGTTTTTTCTTGCGCTTTTTCGCAAGTTCAAAGGCTGTGATTGCAATGCGGCGAACTTCGTCCACGGCATACATTTCTGTGTCCCATGCGGCTTCGCCCAAGTCCGTTTGCTTGCGCCCGCGGTCGCCAAAATACATACCGCCCGTTAATTCCCGTACAATCATAATGTCGATGCCGCCCGCCGCAATGTCGGGGCGAAGCGGGCAAGCCGCTTTAAGCGCGTCATGCAAAACCGCAGGGCGCAAATTGGCATACAATCCAAGCGCACCGCGCAACCCAAGAAGCGCGCGTTCGGGGCGTTTGTCGCCGGGTAAAACGTCCCACTTCCAGCCGCCCACCGCGCCCAACAGCACCGCGTCACTTTTTTTGCATACCTCAATTGTTTCGTTCGGCAGCGGTTCGCCCGTTTTGTCGATGGCAATTCCGCCCGCCAAAACCTCCGTAAACTCAAATGTATGCCCGAAAAGCTGTCCGATTTTTTCAAGCACTTTCACGGTTTCCACCACAATCTCCGGCCCTATTCCGTCACCCGGGATTGTTGCAATTTTAAAATTTGCCATAATTTTCTCCTCTATGCGTACCTCACAGAATACATATATTCCTTCACACTCTCGCTTTTGAACAGCACAACCGCACCAACAATGTACAGCACACTCAAGCCCGCCAACGTTAAATAAAGCACGGTAACGCTTTCCAAATCCTGCGGCGGTTCGGGTTGGTGGGTGTGGATGACAGGAACGTACATCCCAAATTCCTCACGAAACTCCTCCGTAACCGTTTGTGTCGGCCTTGGAATACGCGACATTTCCACCAGTGTAATCGTAAAAAGTGAAAACAGCGCGCCAAGAACAAACACCACAATAAAAAACCACCGCGCAAAGGCATGACCGTTCAACAGCGCGACAGCACAGCCAATATTCACAACTGCACCAACAACCGTTGGGAAGCTCAAACCACCCGCGACATTATACGCCGCGCCCAAGATAACAAGCACCGCAACAGTAATAACAATACATTTGCCGCGTAGCAACATTTTTTCATTCCGCTCTTGCGCGGCTTGTATCTCGGCTTGCTTTTGCTCGTCCGTTAGGTTATCAAGATTTGTCATGCGCCAAGTTTTTTCTTCGTCCGTTCAACCAGCCCGCCTGCCGCCATAAGTTCTTGCATGAACGGGGGGAAGGGTTCGGCTTGGAATTTTTCGCCCGTGGAGGTATTTGTGATAGCACCTGTGGTGAAGTCTATTTCAACGTCATCACCCGCGCTTATTGCCTTGGCGGCTTTAGGGCATTCGAGAATCGGCAAGCCGATATTTATTGCGTTGCGATAAAAAATCCGTGCAAAGGTTTCGGCAATTACGCAAGAAATTCCCGATGCTTTGATGGCGATTGGCGCGTGTTCGCGTGACGAACCGCAACCGAAATTTTTGTTAGCAACCATGATATCGCCCGGTTTAACCCGTTGCGGAAAAAACGCGTCGATATCTTCCATGCAGTGCGCCGCAAGGCTTTCGGGACGCGCATCATTTAAGTACCTCGCGGGGATTATTACGTCGGTGTCCACATTGTCACCGTATTTGAAAACAGAACCTTTCGCTTTCATTTGAAACCTCCTTATATTTCGGCAATTTCGATTGTGAAATTGCTGATAAGATACGTTGTGTTTTCGCTGTTATTCTCATATGTTGATACTACCAGCGATGGATATTCGTTTGCAGGAACACCCGTCCACTCGCCGCGGAAGCTGTGCCATGTATTCGGCGCGGCGTTTTCTATATTGCAGATGATGGGATATCCTTCGTGTTCGTTGTTAATTTCCCACTTGATTTCGCCAGCCGCGCCCAGCCGCTTTACATCTGCCGAGAATTTCAGATTGATTTTTTTGTCCTTATACCCGTTAAGTTCGTAATGGACAACAGACCAACTTTGCGGCTTTACAACCTCAACCACCCCTACCCTGCCCTCCGTTTCAATCACAGAAGACGGGCTTGAAGTCGAAAGCAAATTGCACATTTTGTTTGTAAAATCAATTTCGTAACTGCCGAAACCAAACGTGTTTGCATGGTCAACCAGCAACCCGTGCGTAAGCTTTATGCGCAACAGACAGGTGTTTTCGTCGTCCTCGTTTACGTGTCCGCCTGTATACCATTTTGCAAATGCCTTGCGCAGTTTAGCCATCATTTCCGCGTTGCGCGCTTCGCGAACCCAGCCGAGATTCTCGCCAATGCCAAAACCCGTAAACCAATTTGTCGCACAAACCGCCACTTCAGGGTTAGCTTCAATCTGCCGCATTTTGGTTGAAAGCGTGTAAGTTACCGCGTAAAATGCATTGTCTTCCTGCGAAAAATACCCGTCCACCATTCGCACGTGCGGGCGACCGCCCTCCACCGTTGCAACGGCAATAAGGCTATCTTTTTTGAACCGCTTGTTCATAAGTTTTATCGCGCTTTTGTATTTGCTCATGTGAAAACCTCCTGTTACGGCCGTGCGCGTCCTACTTCCAAAATGGGAAGTGACGCTTCCGTTGGGATGTAGATGACGTTTTCGTTATCCGTCATCAAGCGCACCCACAAGTATCTGATGTATGTTTCCGTAAGCGCGTCTTGCACAACATACATTGCCTGTGCCGCACCTTCTGCGCGGGCAACTTCGGCTTGCGCGTTAAGAATTTCAGCCTCAAGCCGCGCTTCCGCTTCCCGTATAATAATTTGCCTGTTCCAATCGGCTTGCGCAAGCTCTGCGCGACCTTCCATTTCCCTCTGCCAAACGCGATACGTGGGAATTGCCCACAATATACCCGCGAATACTGCAAGACCAACAATCGCAAGTATTACCCATGCCAGAATCATTTTTGGTGTGATAATGTTATTCATTTTGAAAACCTCCTATGGTTTCTTTTTTTTGTACGTAACCAAAAGCGCGCCATGAATAGATGTCGAAGTTGACATATAATCATATGTTACAAGTTCCCAACCCGCTTCTGCCCGCTCGTTGAACACATTATTAAAATTTGATACATCCGCATCGTTCGCCTTGTCGGAACCCCACTTCGTACCTGTTCGCAGAATTTCTGTTTTGTATTCGTACATATCCTGCTCCTCATCTTCCCAAAACCGCGCACAGAGTGGTTTTGAGTTAAAGTTTTTTGTCGAACTTTTTTTCAAAAAAGTTCGCAGGGGTTCGGGGACAGCGTCCCCGAGAACTTTGCTAAACCTTCTCAGGGTCGGTGATATAGCCCGTAAGCGCGGAAGCCGCGGCAACGGCGGGGCTGGACAAATAAACGAAAGACTCGGGCGAACCCATACGGCCCACAAAGTTACGGTTGGTTGTGGCAAGGGCGCGTTCGCCCTTCGCAAGAATACCCATATGCCCGCCAAGGCAAGGCCCGCAAGTGGCGGGCGAAACAACCGCGCCTGCCTTAATGAAATCGGTCATAAGGCCTTCTTCAATCATTTGCAGAGAGATATTTTGCGTACCGGGGAAAACAAGAACGCGAAGGTTTTTAGCAACCTTTTTGCCGCGCAAAATCCCCGCCGCAATTCTCATGTCTTCAATGCGACCGTTTGTGCAACTTCCGATTACAACTTGGTCAAGTTTTACCTCACCAACATTGTCGATTGTTTTGGTGTTTTCCGGCAAATGCGGGAACGAAACCGTCGGGCGAAGGGAGGAAAGGTCTATGGTGTATGTCGCTTCGTATTCAGCATCCGCATCGGCGGTGTATTCAACGCCTGTGCGTGTTGCGTGTGCTTTTACATATTCGCGGGTCTTTTCGTCCACGGGGAAAATTCCGTTTTTCGCGCCCGCTTCAATCGCCATATTCGCGATACAAAAACGGTCATCCATGGAAAGATACTGCAATCCGTCACCGCAATATTCCATGGATTTGTAAAGCGCGCCGTCCACGCCAATCATGCCGATGATATGCAAAATGATATCCTTGCCGGAAACCCATTTCGCGGGCTTGCCCACAAGTTCAAATTTAAGCGCGGGCGGAACCTTAAACCATGTGCCGCCAATCGCCATTGCGCAAGCCATATCCGTACTGCCCACGCCCGTAGAAAACGCGCCAAGCGCACCATAAGTACAAGTGTGACTGTCCGCGCCTATAATCGCGTCACCCGGCACAGCCAATCCTTTTTCGGGAATAAGGCAATGCTCAATGCCCATTTCACCAACTTCAAAGTAATTTTCAACCTCATATTTCAGCGCGAATTCACGAACCTGCTTGCAATGCTCTGCCGAAAGAATATCCTTGTTCGGCGTAAAATGGTCGGGGACAATGGCGACCTTCGTTTTGTCGAAAACCTTGTCCACCCCGATTTTTTCAAACTCCTTGATTGCCACAGGCGTTGTAACGTCGTTGCCCAGCACCAAGTCCAACTTTGCTTCAATTAACTGCCCTGCAGTCACGCTTTCCAAACCCGCGTGTGCCGCCAAAATTTTTTGCGTCATGGTCATTCCCATGATTGCACCTCTTTTCGTTTATTTTAGTTTCCATTCTTCGCGCAGTATTGCATATTGGTTTGTTTTTCTGGGGTTATTCATGTTCTTGCAGTTTCTTTGCATAATCGGCTAAACAACGACGCATAACTTTTTCCGGTTCTTCCCCGTTTTGCTCTGCTATATCCGCAAAAACTTGATACACATCTTTCTGAACCGGTACTACGACTTCTGTGATTAGTTTATCGTAAAAGGGATTCTTCATAACACCCTTGAAATCTTTTAAGCCATATTCTGCTTTCATTCTTCTGCGCCTCCCGTAATACAATTCTTGTTTCCTTTTTTGTCGCCTTTCTTGCAGATATGATTCGGCAGTTTCAAAAGAAATGCTGTGTTTAGCCTTATTTAGCGCATTTTTATTATCATCCCACTCAAATTTCATAACTTATGCTCCTTGAAAACAAGTTCAGTCAAGTCACGTATTTCATAATTTGAAGCCAGTTCCAATTGCAATTTTTCACAAACTAAATGCGACTTTTGATTAAAATCGGCGTCTTGCTCAGGTGTCCACCAATTTGAACTTAGCGGACAACTCCAATTAATTTGCGAATCGAACTCAATTAATAAAGTCTCTATTTCATCTTTCAATGCGTTGGAAATCGGCAGCGTCTGATGATTTATCCCCCCATCGCTACCCCAAAGGCAACAACCACCATAGTCACAGAAAAACCGTAATTGTTGTTTGTTCATTTTTTTGCTCCTTATAAAAATTCAGTATTGCAATATTAACCTCCCTGCGAAATATCAAATTCTGCCCGCAACCTGTGGCTTGCGGCGGGTACGTTGGGCATTCTGCGGCGGAAGTTTTCGGCGATATAGTCCTCGTCAACGTCTAAGGTAACATCTAAGACCAAATCAAAAATATACGGGTGCGGAGAATCAAGCGGCATCATCCCCGAATGAAGCTCGCCGATTTCGGTGTACCAGTTTACATCAAGAGAAAAATATTCCCCCGGCTGAAGCCGCTTATCGTTGCCGAAAGGCCACGCTAAATTGCCGCCAATCACCCATTCGCTGAAAATGGAATACTCCACGCCGCCTGCGTTGCCACCATCGGGGAATTCCATTTCCCAGCCCACAAAAACGCTGTTGATAATATATCCGTAATCCGCGTTGTTATTGGTAAGCGAAAAACTTAACCCACGCGCACTGTGTTCCGCAATTTCCAAATCCAGCCCCGCAAACCGCCCGAAAGCAACCGCCGCCAACTCGTCCTGTTCGCGTTGCCACGCGCCGTATGCGTCTTGCCAATTTTCTTCCACCGTGAAAGCCGCATACAAATAAGCGGCGGGATTATCGCCCATTATCTGCCCCCTGCCGCCCCAGTTTTCTTCCGTAAATCTGCGAACAACACGATACTGCCCGGGCTCAAGCTCCCCGTGCATATGTGCCCATGTGATATCTTCGTCTGCCACGGCGTCTGGAAAAATAATAAACAATAGACTAAACCACGCAACATTTTCGGATATAAACGGAACGCGCTCCCAGTCGCCGCCCAAATACTGTTCAATTGTAAACGGCGCACCATGCCCAAAATGCCGCGTGTCCGATTCATTCGCCATGGACAGGCGCAAACCCGTTGGCGTAACACCGCCCGCCGCCGCATACATATTCAAACCCCGCCAACTTTCCACGGGGAAATCTACAGGTTCGCAGGGCTCGCTTTCTGCAACCTCATACTGCGCGGAAAGTTCTTGTTCTATCGGGGAATAATACACGTCCGGCTGAACATCCGAAACATCCGCCGCGCCCGAACCGCAAGCGACAAAAATAACCAGCACCGCAAACCCCGCCGCAATTGCCGAAATTTTTTTCATATAAGCAAATCCTCTCTAGCCAATAAGCGAAAACGTCATTTGCGTTACTCGCCCGGAACGGTTAAATTCAATCACAAGCTGTTGCAAATGCTGTGTATAAGAAATATCTCCGTTTAAATTAATACTTGCCACAAACCAACTGCAACAACCCAGTTCACCCGTAACAAATCTTGCCCGTTGCCGCCTGTTTTTATCAACTATAACCTGCGCCCGCGCAGAGCCAACGCCAATTCTGCCGCGCCCGCCCAGCCGATACTGCTCGCCGGTAATCACCATTTTGAACACACTGCCGCGAACAAAAAAACTTACTCCATCGTAATGCAAAACTTGAAATTCATGGCCTGCGGAATTTATCTCCGTCTCCCGTTTCAACGGCTCGCCCATACGCTCAATAAGCACCTCGTACCGCGTACCGAGTTCAACATTCAAGCCGCGTATATGGCCAAAGAACGAGACTTCCATTGTCTGCCGCGCATATATTACGCCACCAACCAAGCAAAGCAAAACCAACACAAACGCAATTTTTTTGCGATGTAATTTCATCACACCGCCCATTAGTACGCAAAAACAGCGTAGCGTTCGTCTTTGTCCATAATCAATTTGAATTTGATGCTGTCCATCAAGGCTTCCCAACTTGCCTCAACCACGTTTGGCGAAACGCCCACGGTAGACCACTTCCGTACTCCGTCTGTGGATTCAATCAGAACGCGAACGTGAGATTCCGTTGCGTCATTGCTGTCCAGCACACGAACTTTGTAGTCGGTTAGTTTCACGTTTTTTAGACGGTCATGGTAAAAACCTTCCAACGCTTTGCGCAATGCTTTGTCCAGCGCGTTCACGGGACCGTTACCTTCCTCTGCGGCAATCACTTCCACGGCTTCGTCGTTTTCAACCACAGATTCATCGTCAACATATATTTTAAGCACGGCGGTTGCGTTTATGTTTTGAGACGCAGACGCCATATCTTCGCTGATAATCTTGAAATAACACAGCTCAAAAAGCGGGATGTAATCTCCAAGAACGCGGCGAATTTTAAGCGCGAAAGAACTTTCCGCACCCTCGAACTGATACCCCTTATGCTCTTGCTCTTTCAGCTTTTCCATAATTTTTGCCATCTCTTCGGAATCGCGGTAAAGGTCCGGGCGCACTTGCTGAACCTTTTTCAAAAGCGTACTGCGCCCTGATACTTCGCTCATTAAATTGCGCCGCGTATTGCCCACTTTTTCAGGATTTATATGCTCAAAGCTTTGCGGGTTTTTCGTAACCGCATCAATATGCATTCCGCCTTTGTGCGCAAACGCCGTTTGCCCAACATAAGCGGCACGTTTATTTAGCGAAGTGTTTGCGACTTCGGAAATAAAACGCGCTGTGCGTGTCAAGTTTTGCATTTCGTTTAAAAAAATGCAGTCATATCCTCTTTTTAATTGCAAGCCGGGAATAATTGCCGAAAGATTAGCGTTTCCGCAACGCTCGCCAAAGCCCGTGAACGTGCCTTGCACCTGCGTCGCGCCCGCTTCCACCGCCATGATGGAATTTGCAACCGCCATTTCGCAGTCATTGTGCGTGTGTATTCCAATGGGAACCACAAACTCTGCAACAACTTTTTTCACTATTTCATAAATTTCATTCGGGAAGCATCCGCCGTTTGTGTCGCAAAGCACAAGCGCGCTTGCGCCGCCGTCTTGCGCCGCTCTAAGGGACTCAAAAGCATACTCCGCGTTATTTTTGTAGCCGTCAAAAAAATGCTCTGCGTCAAACATTACCTCTTTGCCCTGCGATTTCAAATACGCCACCGTATCACGAATCATCTCAAGGTTTTCGTCAAGGGTAGCGTGTAATATATCCGTCACATGAAAGTCCCACGATTTCCCGAAAATACAAACAGCCCCCGCGCCCGACTCCAACAACGCATTCACATTACTGTCGTCCTTTGCTTCAATCCCTTTGCGCCGCGTACTTCCAAAGGCAATCAATTTCGCATGATTAAGAGCCTTTCCGTTACCGCTGAAATATCTGAAAAACTCCAAATCTTTCGGGTTTGAACCGGGGTTTCCCGCTTCAATATAATCCACGCCCAAGCCGTCCAAAGCCTGCGCAATTTTTATCTTGTCCGTCACGGAAAACGAAATGCCCTCCGCTTGCGCCCCATCACGCAATGTAGAATCAAAAATAGTTATTTTGCCGGGCATACCATCAGTCCCCTCACAGTTTAAAAAATTTTTTTAATGCGTCATCTATCAATTGCAAATCGTTCTCATGTAATTTACCAAGTTTTTTTCTGAAAAGTCTATGGTGGATATAATGCACTTTTGAGCAACGAGCTATTGACGGCTTACCTAATCCAGCTTCTTGCCAATGCTCTATTTCAATATCAAAAATATTACGATTTTCTTTGGTTGTGGTAGGTGCGACGCTCACATCCACATCTATTCCGGACAATTCATCCGATAAAATGATAAATGGGCGCAACTTTTTAGATTTTTCGTCATAAACAAGCCACACATCACCTTTCAAACTATGCCTCAACGAGTTCTCCACTGTAATATGCCTCCAAAATGCGCCCTTCTTCAAGTAGTTTTTCAAAAGGAACGCCTATATCAAAATATTCAGCGTACAACATATCCAAATATTCGTTTCTCTCGCGGTTATTCATCTGCCGCAACAGTTCCAACATTTCTTTCGCTGTCATGACGCACCGCCTTTCATGTTCATTCTTCAAGCCCAATTACCCAATACTCTTTTATCCCAAGCTTTTTCAATGCTTCAATCCTGTGGTTTCCGTCGAAAAGATTGTAAAACCCTTCGCGATTTTTCATGTCCGCCATCAACGGCGGCATATCCCATTCGCCTGTGTTATACCGCTCAACCTGTGCGTTTACCTGATTCCAAAACCATTCTTCTCTTTCGCCCGCAAGTGCGTACTTTTCCGCCTTCCATTCATGAATACGCTTGAATAAATCCAAACGCATAAGTTTAGGCGCAATGCATTTTGGCTTATACGATTTTATTGCATCGGACAACGACTTGTTGCCACCCTCATCACCCAAAAGAAAACAATGCACCCATTCCTCAGTTTTACCGTGGTTAGCGTACTCCATCGCGGATTTTAAAGTAGGTTCAAACACGGCACACCCCTTTCGGAAAAAAATTAAAGTTTTTTTGGAGAGAGGGGTATTGGGGGGAGAACCTTTTTGTACACAAAAAGGTTCTCCCCCCAAGGTCTTATCCCTTACTCAAACTTCACAGCCGTACCATACGCCATAACCTCGGAACAGCCGCCCATTACGGAGCAGGTGCTGTAGCGCACGGCAACTATGGCATCGGCGCGCATATTTTTTGCGGAGTCAATCATCCGCTCGGTTGCGGACTGCCGTGCCTCGTACATGAGGTCGGTGTATTCTTTGATTTCGCCGCCAACTATTTGGCGCAACCCTGCAAAGAAGTCGTGGGCTATATTCTTTGCCCGCACGGTGCTTCCCTGTACTAATCCCAAATGTTGCAAGGTTTTTCCGCTCACGTTTTCGCTTGTTGTTATCAGCATATTTTCCCCCGCTTACTTCTTCAACCAGCTCATCATGCCGCGTAAGGTTTCGCCAACTTTTTCAACAGGCAAATCTTGCTCTATGCGGCGTTTTGCCATAAAGCCTGCGCGGTTTGCTTTGTTTTCCAAAATCCAATCGCGTGCAAAAGAACCGTCTTGGATTTCGCCCAGAACTTTTTTCATTTCCTTTTTGGTTTCGTCGGTGATAATGCGTTTGCCAATCATGTAGTCACCGTATTCCGCAGTGTCGGAGATGGAATAGCGCATATATGAAAGCCCGCCTTGCACCACCATATCAATAATCAATTTCATTTCGTGAATGCACTCGAAGTATGCGGCTTCGGGGGAATATCCCGCCTCAACCAGCGTATCAAAACCGGCTTTCATAAGCTCGCTTACGCCGCCGCAAAGAACAGCTTGCTCACCGAACAAATCGGTTTCCGTTTCTTCTTTGAATGTCGTTTGCAAAATACCCGCCCGTGCAGAACCAATGCCAGCCGCATAACCTAACGCGGTTTTCAGCGTATCGCCGGTTGCGTCTTGGTACACCGCAACAAGAGCGGGAACGCCCTTGCCTTCTTGGTACTGGCTGCGAACAGTATGCCCCGGCCCTTTAGGCGCAATCATAAACACGTTTACATCTTTGGGCGGAACAATTTGACCGTAGTGAATATTAAAACCATGCGCGAACATCAAGCAATCGCCCGCAGAAAGGTTTGGTTCAATGTCATTTTCAAAGATACTCGGAGCCTTCTCATCCGGCACAAGCACAACAATAATTTGTGACATTTTTACCGCGTCTGCCGTCAACGCTGTTTTTAACCCTGCCTTCTTCGCCTTCTTTGCGTCCGGGTTGCCCGCGTTCAATCCTACAACCACTTCAACACCCGACTCATGCAAGTTTAACGCATGGGCATGACCCTGACTTCCATAGCCAATAATAGCTACTTTCTTCCCTTTCAGTGCCTTCAAATCACAATCTTTTTGATAAAACAACTTTGCCATTTTCATTTCCTCCTGAGTTTTTATTTTAAGACCATTGAAGGAATAGCCCCCAAGGTATTATTGTTAAAATATTTAATTCTTTGCCTTCTCCGCGCCGCGCCCGATTGCCGCAAGCCCCGTGCGTACTATTTCAAGAATGCCGTATGGTTTCATCAGTTCGACAAAAGCATTGATTTTGTCAAGGTCGCCCGTTAGTTCCATGGTTAGGGTCTTTGTGGAAACGTCCAGAATGTTTGCGCGGAAAACGGTTGCGACGTTGAAAATATCGGGGCGGGCGGCGGCGTTTGCCTCCACTTTCACAAAGCATAATTCGCGGTAGATGGAGCTTTCGGATTTCAGTTCAACTACGTCTTCAACGTCTACGAGTTTCGCCACTTGCTTGTGAATTTGCTCTATTACCCTGTCGTCACCCTTTATGGAGACGGTTATGCGCGAAAACCGTTGGTCTTCGGAAGTACCCACGCTAAGGCTGTCTATGTTGTATCCGCGGCGGCTGAACAGGCTTACTATACGACCCAAAACGCCCGCTTTGTTCGCAACCGTAATTGATAAAACGTGCCGCATATTATTCGCCCCCTTCCAATATATATTGGTCAATTCCCGCGCCGGGGGGAACCATCGGGAAAACTTTTTCGTCGTCGCCGATTTCGCAATTTATTATAACGGGTTTCTTAAGTGCCAATGCTTTCAGAATGGCATCATCAACCTCTTCGGGTTTGGTTACGTTGAACGCCGCCGCGCCGTAGGCATCTGCAAGTTTTATGAAGTCCGTTGTTTTTCCGCGCAAAGATGTTTGAGAATACCGTTTGTCGTAGAACATGGTTTGCCATTGGCGCACCATGCCAAGGTTGTGGTTGTTGATAATCACTTCGATTAGCGGAAGTTCGTATTCCACGGCGGTTGCAATTTCGATATGGTTCATGCGAAAGCAACCGTCACCCGCGATATTTATTACGGGCGTGTCGGGATTTGCTACCGCCGCGCCGATTGCCGCGCCAAGCCCAAAACCCATTGTGCCAAGCCCGCCAGATGTTAAAAAGCGGCGGGGCTTTTCTATTTGAAGATACTGGCAAGACCACATCTGATGCTGGCCAACCTCCGTTACAAAAATTGCCTTGTCCGCCGCAAGCGAACTAAGCCGCTGAATTACATACTGCGGCTTCAAAAGCCCTTCGGCTTTTCTGTAGTCTGTGGGATATTTTTGTTTTAACTCGGTGACGCGGGCGTGCCACTCGCCGCGCTCTTGCTTTTGCAAAAGCGGATTAAGTAGCGAAAGAATCTTCTTCACATCGCCCACAAGGGAGTACGCCGTCATGATATTCTTGTTTATTTCCGCAGGGTCGATGTCTATGTGCAGAACCTTGGCATCAGGCGCGAAACGCTGTGCGTTGCTTATTACACGGTCGGAAAAACGCGCACCGATTGCAATAAGAAAATCGCATTCCGTTGCCAGCGTGTTGGCAACCGCCGTGCCGTGCATTCCAATCATGCCCACGTTTGCCTCCGCAGATGCGGGGTAGCCGCCAATGCCCATCGCGCTTGTGCAAACGGGTGCGCCAAGAAGGCTTGCGAATTCCGTAAGCACGTCCGTAGCGTCTGCCGCGATTACTCCGCCGCCCGCGTAAATAAGCGGGCGTTTTGCTTCGTGAATAAGCCATGCGGCTTTGTTTAGTTCTTGCGGTGTAGTCCGCGAACTTTCATTCTGCGGCGCGATTGGCGTTTTCATGGAATAATTGCATTCAAAAGTTGCGACATCCTTTGGGATATCCACAAGCACAGGCCCCGGTCTGCCGCTTTTCGCTATATGAAACGCTTGCCGAATTGTATCTGCAAGTTCCGCAACATCTTTGACGATGAAATTATGTTTTGTAATAGGCATTGTGATGCCCGTTGTGTCAACTTCCTGAAAACTGTCCTTGCCCAGCATTGGCACAGGCACGTTGCCCGTAATCGCCACAATCGGCGAAGAATCCATGTACGCCGTGGCTATCCCCGTAACAAGATTCGTCGCGCCCGGCCCGCTGGTTGCCAAACACACGCCAACCTTGCCCGTAGACCGCGCATACCCATCCGCCGCGTGTGCCGCCCCTTGCTCATGGCTGGTCAAATAGTGATTTATCTTATCCTTGTACTTGTAAAGCGCGTCGTATATAGGCAGAACCGAACCGCCCGGATAACCGAAAATCGTATCAACATTTTGCTCAATCAAACATTCAAGTAAAATTTCCGCGCCTGTTAGTTGCAAACTGTTCACCTTCTCTGTTAGTTATTAAGACCTTGGGGGACAGTGCCTTGTCCCCCACTCCCCCTGCAAGGGGACAAGTCCCCTTGACCCCTTCTTTGAAAACCGCATATGCGGTTTTCAGGTTAAAGTTTTTTGCTCCGCTTTTTTTCAAAAAAGCGGGCGGGGTGCGGGGCAGAGCCCCGCGGTTTTAACTTTGTTAAATTACACCAGTACAGCACCCTTGTCTGCGCCTGTTACAAGTTTTTGATAACGTGCGAGGTAGCCCTTTTCGCCCGCTTTTGGTGCGGGTGGTTTCCATTTTTTGCGGCGTTCTTCCAGTACGTTTTCGGGGACGTCCAGGTGGAGTGTGCCGCCGTTGATGTCTATGTCTATTTTGTCGCCTTCTTCGACTAAGCCGATTAGCCCGCCGATTGCCGCCTCGGGAGAGACGTGACCGATACACGCGCCGCGTGACGCGCCTGAAAATCTGCCGTCTGTGATTAGGGAAACTTCTTTGCCTAAGCCCATGCCCATAAGCGCGGCGGTGGGATTAAGCATTTCGCGCATTCCGGGGCCGCCTTTCGGGCCTTCGTAGCGAATTACTACAACGTCACCCGGTTTGATTTTGTTGCCGTAAATGGCTTCGGCGCATTCTTCTTCGCTTTCAAAAACGCGGGCTTTGCCGCTTGTTTTCATCATTTCGTCTGCAACGGCAGAGCGTTTTACAACGCTTCCTTTTTCCGCCAAATTGCCTGTGAGAACCATTATTCCGCCAACGGGAGAGAACGGGTTGTTCGCAGGACGTATGACTTCGGGGTTGCGGTTGGTAGCGGTTTTAATAACATCGCCCAATTTGCCCGCAACGGTTTTTTCGTCCAAGTGCAAAATCCCCAGCGTGGAAAGCTCTTTCATTACGGCGGGAACGCCGCCCGCGTTGTACAAGTCTTCGATATGGTGCGGCCCTGCAGGTGCAAGACGGCATAGGTTTGGCGTTTTCGCGCTTATTTCGTTGGCGAGGGTAAGCGGCAGGTCAACGCCCGCTTCATATGCAATCGCGGGAAGGTGCAACATACTGTTTGTACTGCAACCCAAAGCCATATCAAGTGTAAGGGCGTTCAAAAACGCGTTCTTTGTCATTATGTCGCGTGGTTTTATTCCTTCATTATATAGATGCATAATTTGTTTGCCCGCTTGTTTTGCAAGGCGCAAACGCTCCGCAAAAACGGCGGGGGTTGTCCCGTTACCCGGCAAGCCCATTCCCAGTGCTTCGGTGATACAGTTCATGGAATTTGCGGTGAACATTCCCGCGCAAGAGCCACAGGTTGGGCAAGATTGGTCTTCGTATTCCTGCAAGGTTTCGTCCGAAATTTTGCCCGCCGCGTGTGCGCCGACGGCTTCAAATGTTTGCGAAAGGCTAACGGCTCTGCCTTCAACGCGACCCGCAAGCATGGGCCCGCCGCTTATTACAATTGACGGAATATTAAGCCGTGCCGCCGCCATTAACATACCCGGCACAATTTTGTCGCAGTTTGGTATCATAACAACGGCATCGAATGCGTGTGCAAGAACCATAGACTCCACAGAATCCGCAATCAATTCGCGGCTGGGAAGTGAGTAACGCATTCCGATATGCCCCATGGAAATGCCATCGCAAACGCCGATAGACGGAAATTCAATAGGTGTTCCACCCGCCGCAAGAATACCTTTTTTCACGGCTTCCGCAATATCATCAAGATGAATGTGGCCGGGTACAACCTCGCTGTGTGCGTTCGCAATTCCGATTAACGGTTTCGCCAGTTCCTCGTCTGTATACCCCATGGATTTAAACAACGAACGGTGCGGAACTACCTTATTTCCTTTTGTCACAAAGTCACTATGCATTTAAAACGCCTCCTCTGAGTTTATGTACAACTATGAGATTATAATATATTGAAAAAAATTTTTCAACTTTACGCATCCTTAAAGATATGTTTGTTACGCCACGTATACTCTGCGGCGGAATAAATGCTTATAATCGCTGTGATTATGATTAAGGCAAGTGCGACAGATTCAAAAAACAAAAAAGTGAACGGGTACGGGAGAAGCAAGTAAATTACCAAAACAATTTGCGATGCCGTTTTTATTTTCGCACTTGTGCTTGCCGCAAGCACGATTTTTTGCTCCAGCGCAAGCTGACGCAAACCCGAAATATAAAACTCGCGGCTAATTAAAATAATAGTCGCCCACGCGGGCAAACTACCCGTTGCCGTAAACGCAATAAACGCCGCACACACCAGCATTTTATCCGCAAGCGGATCCATCAGCTTGCCAAAATTTGTCACAAGCCCCATTTTACGAGCCAAGTATCCGTCAATCGCGTCCGTTACCGCCGCAACAACAAACAGCACAAGCGCGACCCACGCATTCAGAGCACCCAGAGGCTGCGCAAGGTACACAACTAAAAACGCAGGTATCAACACTACCCGCAAAAGCGTAATTTTATTAGGAAGATTCATTTACTGCTCCTCACCTTTAAGGTCGTAGCCGTCGGTGGCGGTTATTTTTATGGGGATAATTTGACCGCGAGATAGTTTTTTTGCGGAATGGAATTGTACTACTGCGTCGGATTCATATGTGTCGTATTGGGTGCGGCCTGTGCAAACACCGTCTTGTTGGCTGTCCAGCATGACGGGCAGGGTTTGGTTTACATATTTGCGTTGATTTTTGAAATGGATTTCCTGTTGCAGTTCCATTATCGCGCTTAGGCGTTCTTGTTTGGTTTCTTCGTCAATTTGGTTTGGCATTTCGGCGGCGGGCGTTCCTTCTTCTTGGGAGTACGGGAACGCGCCCATGCGGTCGAATTTCATTTCTTGCGCGAAATTGTAAAGACCGTCAAAATTTTCCTGTGTCTCGCCGGGGAAGCCTACCATCAGCGTGGTGCGGATTGCAATGCCGTGGACTCTGTCGCGGAGTACGCGGATAAGCTGTTCCAGTTCGCGTTTGCCACCTTTGCGCCCCATGCGCGTGAGAATTTCGTCTTCGCAGTGTTGGATGGGCATATCAATATATTTGCAAACCTGCGGAATTTCCGCAAGGGCGTCAATCAGCGCGGCGGTGATATGCTCGGGGTAGACATACATTAGACGAATCCAATCTGCACCCGATTTCGCCGCGATTTCGCGCAGAAGTTCCGGCAGTTTTTTCGCGCCATAGATATCCGTGCCGTAACGCGCCGTGTCCTGCGCCACAAGCACAAGTTCTTTCGCGCCCGCTTCAACAAGCAAGCGGCATTCATCCACAATTTGCTCCATAGGACGGCTCTTATACGCGCCGCGAATTTTCGGAATCGTACAGTACGCGCAATGATTATCGCAACCCTCGGATATTTTTACGTATGCTATGTGCGGGATATCGGAGTCTTTGCGGGCGGATAGGCGGGAGAAGACCGCGGGGGGTTCACCCCCGCCACCCCCACAAGGGGATGACTCCCCTTGACCCCGTTCTTTTGTCTCCGCTGAGCCAATTAAACTCGTGAGGATATTTGGGATATTTTCGTAATCGCCAACGCCGACAAAAGCGTCGGCTTCGGGGATGGTTTCTTTTATTTCGGATTTGTAGCGTTCTGCCATGCAACCTACAATTACAAGTGCGCGGCAGTTGCCGCTTTTTTTGTATTCGGCAAGTTCAAAAACAAGGTCAAGGCTTTCTTGTACGGCATCGCGAATAAAGCCGCAAGTGTTTATGATAATTGCGGCGGCGGTTTGGGGGTCGTTTACAACATCGTAACCTGCAAGGCGCAAAGAGCCTACCATTACCTCGCCGTCTACGCGGTTTTTGTCGCAACCGAGGGATACCAAATAAACCTTAGCCACGTTGTATTTCCCACGCCTTCACACAGTTTTCCATCAGAGTTGCAACAGTCATTGGGCCAACGCCGCCCGGTACGGGGGTGATATGTGACGCGGTTTTTTCGCAGGCATCGTAGTCCACGTCGCCGCAGATTTTTTTGCCTTCCAATCTATTAACGCCAACGTCAATGATTATCGCATTCGGTTTTACCATGTCTGCCGTGATAAATTTTGGGCGACCGAGGGCGGCAACAAGAATATCTGCGCGGCGGCATTCTTCCGCCAAATTTTTGGTACGGCTGTGGCAGATTGTAACGGTTGCGTTTTCCGCGAGAAGCATTAGCGCAAGGGGCTTGCCCACGATTTCACTTCGCCCGACTATTACGGAATTCTTACCGCAAATTTCTATGCCCTCTCGTTTGAGAAGTTCGATACAACCTGCGGGTGTGCAGGGCAAAAGTTTACCTTGGCCTGTTGCCGCAAGCCCCACATTATGCGGGTTAAGACAGTCAACATCTTTGCGCGGGTCAAGGCGGGAGAGGATTTCATCTTTGTTAAGTTGCGGCGGGAAAGGCTGTTGCACCAACACGCCTGTGATTTCCGCATCATTATTAATTTCGTCTATCAATGCCAAAACCTCTGCCTGTGTGGCGGATTCCGGCAGTTTTTTTAATTCAAAATCAAGCCCTACTTCTTCGCAAGCTTTTTTCTTCATGTTGATATACACGATAGACGCGGGGTTGTCCCCCACCAAAACCACCGCGAGTTTTGCTTTTATGCCGTCCGTTTTAATACGCGCTGCAACCTCGCCGCGAATTGCCGCAGAGTGTGTTTTTCCGCAAATTATTTTAGCCATATAATTCTTTGTACTCCTCTCGTGTGATGGTGACTTTTCTGGGTTTTACGCCGTCCTCGGGGCCGACTATTCCGCGCTTTTGCAAATCGTCCATCAAACGCGAAGCGCGGTTATATCCTATTCTAAACTGCCGCTGTAACATACTGGTACTGCCTTTTCCTTTGGCAAGTAAAAATTCTACCGCGTCATGGAAAAATTCATCAACTTCGCCCTCAATTACGGCTTTACCCGGCATTGTTACTTTCTGGATTTCTTCTACAGAATGCACCACGGGAGCTTGCGCTTTCAGGAAAGCAACCAGATTTTCCACTTCCTTGTCGGAAATAAAACCGCCCTGCACCCGCACGGGTTTGTTTTGCCCCATGGGAAGAAACAGCATATCGCCTTTGCCAAGCAATTTTTCCGCGCCATACATATCCAAAACCGTGCGGCTGTCCGTTCCGCTTGAAACGGCGAACGCAAGCCGCGAAGGAATATTAGCTTTAATCAGTCCCGTGATAACGTCCACAGAAGGGCGTTGCGTTGCAACAATAAGATGTATACCCGCCGCACGCGCCTTCTGCGCCAAGCGGCATATGGATTCTTCAACTTCGCCCTTGCAAGTCATCATAAGGTCTGCAAGTTCGTCTATGATAATTAATATCTGGGGCAGTTCGGGGTCGCCTTTTTCCGTTGCAAATTTATTGTAGCCCTTTAACTCGCGGCAACCTGTTTCTGCAAACATATTGTAGCGTGTTTCCATTTCCGCAACCGCCCAACTTAATGCACCGCTTGCCTTTTTCGGGTCTGTTACAACGGGGATTAACAAATGCGGAATTCCATTGTAAACACTAAGCTCAACCACCTTGGGGTCAATCATTAAAAGTTTTACCTCATCGGGGCGCGCCTTATACAAAAGGCTGGCGATTAACGTGTTGATACAAACGCTTTTTCCGCTGCCAGTCGCGCCCGCTATTAATAAGTGCGGCATACGCGCAATGTCCGTAATTACGGGGCTGCCCGCGATATCCTTGCCCACGGCGAAAGCCAGCTTAGACGGGAAGTTTGCAAATTTGTCGTCCTCCAAAATTTCACGCAGAAAAACGCCTTGCGCTTCCTTGTTGGGAATCTCTATGCCAACGGCAGATTTACCCGGAACAGGGGCTTCAATACGCAAACCCTGCGCCGCAAGGGAAAGTGCCAAGTCGTTGCTTAAATTTGTGATGGAACTGACCTTCACGCCCGCGCCGGGGGAAAGGTCGTAGCGCGTAACGGTCGGCCCTACACTAACCTCCATCACCTTGGACTCTATTTTGAAACTGCGCAGTGTTTCCTCCAGAATACGGGAATTTTCCAGCACCTGTGTACGAGACTCCGCACTGATAACAGAACGCTCGTTCTTAGCCAAAAGATTAAGCGAAGGCATTTCGTAATTTTCAAAATCCTGCGGGTTGCTTGCGGTCATGCTGGTGTGTTCGGTCGCGCCCGTGTGGCTTGTCCCGCTTGCCGCCGCGTATTCGTCATATTGAAGCATATCGTCATCGTCGTCGCCAAAAAGCGGCTCGTCGTCGTTTGGCGCGGCGTCGTCAACTAAGCCTTTTACAACAAGACCTTCGCCGTAATCCGCGTTTTCGGAATCCACGGGAAGAACAACCGCCTCGTCCTCTTCAAAGATTTCATCGGGCGAATCGGGCAAATCGGGCGAGTTTATGGTGGGCGGTGTCATGTCGCGAAATGCGTTATATTCAGGCCGTTGCGAATAATCTTCCGCCCCGTTAATCGAAATTGTTTGCGGAAAATGCATAACCGCACTTGGTTTTATTTCCGGCTCGGCTTCCTGCACCGCAGGGCGCGGCGCGAAAAGCGGGCTGGCGACCTGCCTGTCTCTGTGTTTTCCATCAAGTTCTTCATTTACAAGAAGGATTTTGGGCGGTGGCGGCGTATCATATTCTTCATCACGTTCCGTATCGTCCTCGCCAAAGCGTTCGCCAAGTTCGATAAGATTGCTTTTTTTCTTAACCACGGGCGAAACGGGCGGCGGCGTTCTTCTTCCGCGATAGCCGTTGTTTAGCGGAATCACATTGCTTTCCTCTTCCTCGTAGTCATCGTCATATTGTTTTGCTTCTTCATAGTAGTCCCGCGCTTTACCAACGCCTAAGCCAACAATTTGTACAAACGACCGCTTAGTAATAAGTACCAGCAAAATAATAATTGCCGCAACAATTGCGATAGACGCGCCAACGGTATCCAGCAAAGTATTGGCAGGCCCGCCGATAAGCATTCCGAAAATACCGCCGCCCGAATCAACACCCGCGGTGTAAACGTCAACAAAAATATTAACGCCTTCTTCACGCGTGAAAATAAAAATATGTAACATGGATAAAATAAGCCAGTACAGGGCAACAATTTTGATAACGGGCAAACGCAAATCACGCGCAATTAACCTGCAAACAGAAAACGCCAAAACGCCCACGGGCAAAACAAACGCGCCCACGCCAAAAAAGCCAAACAAAAAATTACGCAAAAACGCGCCCACAGGCCCTAATGCGCCAATCATAGCAAGCAAAAGCAAAATGCCAACCGCCGCAAACGAAAGATTTAAAACTTCTTTTTGCAATGAATTTGGTTTTTCCGTAACTTTATTCTTTATTGGACGTGTAGTCCTTCGCGGCATAAAAAACACCCTTTGTAAGCTGTTTGTATATTCTTAGAAAAAATTGGACAGAATTTTTCTTAGACCGCCGCAGTATAGCATTAATAGCCATAAATGGCAATATTCAAAGAAAAGCAAAGACTTTGTGTTGCAATTTGTCGCAAAAATAAAATTCACACCGTCGCTTCCAAAAGTTGCAACACACTAGTAGAATGGCAAAACAAGTGCTTTTCTGAAAGCGGTTGAGAAAAAAATACCATTGAAGAGGGGATTAACCTTGGACAGAGCAGCAACAAGAAGAAACAAAGACCGTTTGGATCGTACAATCGGCCAAAACATTCGCGCAGAACGTGAAATGCGCAAAATGTCCCGCGAAGAACTTGCGGAAACATTGGACCTTACTGTTTCACACATGGGTCTGATTGAAAGAGGAGAGCGCGGCGCAACAGCCGTAACGCTTGAAAAACTTGCTCACGTGTTCGACATCAAAATCGACACATTGTTCCACGAAGCAGAAAAGAAAAGCGTTTCTCTTAAGGAAGAAAGAGGCGGCAATCTTGACAGCAACAGGCGTAAAATCACAAGCCTTGCTACACGCCTTAACGAGCAAGAAACAGATTTCCTTATCCACACAATCAAAGGGCTGGTAAATCTCCATCCCACCCGCACGCTTAACAATTCTAAAGATTCGGAATAAGGGGGAAAAAGCTTTAACATTGCAGGATTTGTGCAACACCCTGCAATGTTAGGGTTTTTTTATTTGCTTTTTAGAAGCTGTATTCATTGACCGAAATGCCGAATTGGTGCGGCAATTTTTCGCCAATCAAGGAGGTAGCGACGACGCGCACGTGGAGCGTGCGCTAGGAGCAACCGACGCAGAGTGGCGGAAAAGTGACCGCCAAGGCGGCGTTTTGGGCGATGAATACAGCTTCTTACATATCGCGGAGGGTGAAAAATGGATATTTTTGCAGAAATTGAAATAGCAGAGCCGCAAACAGGGCAAAAAATTGCCGTACCCGCGCCGCAAATAATCGGCGGCGACAGCGACCCTGTGCGTCAAAAATTTTACGATATGCGCGGCATGGCTTCCGACAATCCATACACATGGAGTGGTGCGCGGCTTTTTTACAAGCAGGCAAAATTCATGGAAAACTTTGAAGATGATTATGGCGGCGAGATGGAATTTTCAATGCACTGCCCGTGTTATCAGCGAATGGGATATGAGCGGTTGCGCACGTATTTTACGCGGCGAATGGCGGCACGGCGCGGCGAGTTTTCTGATACGAGCCTGTCGTATGTTTTTTTGTATGTGTACGAACTTCTCTCGTGTGTTGGTGCAGACAGCCCCTTGCAAGCATTGGAAAATCTTTTAGCGTTGCGACAAGCATATGCGGAAAAATTCCCCGTACTGGACGAGTATCTGCCCGCTTGGCTGAAAGATTTTCACGTGTATTACGAACTGCCGCACAGTTTTGCGCAGTTTGTTTGTGACAACAATATGCACGAATTTTATGCAGATTTATTCATGTTTGACGGCAACGCAGACATTCTGGCGTGGAATAAAATTTCTGCCTATGACGTAACAAAATCGAAGTTTTACACCGCAACCGCAGAAAACGCAACCATTTTAAATGACAGTTTCCAAGCCGCAATTGGCGGGCTTACTGCCCTTTGCGAAAAAAAAGCCATTCGCCTAAAGGATTTATTCACCCACGCAGGCGGCGACGAGATACATTGGCTTCCGTTTCGGCGGGCGTTATTTCACCCGTGGTTGCGGCAGGAAAACCGAACCGTTGAACTACCCGGCGGCGAAATTTTCAAATGCAAAGACAATAACTGGACAACATTTCACACCGCCGCTTACGCACACAAAAAAGATTTGGCGGCGTTTATCATAAAAAAAACCGAAGCCCAAACCCGCGCCGCAACAGCCTTTAAAACAAAGATAACCGCCGACCCGTCAACCCTTCTTAAAGCAAGCGCGGCACTCACCGAAATCGGAATTACCACACGAGAAATTGAAAACGCAATTGAAAAATCCATCACAGAATTTTTCGCAGAAAAGAACCGCATCGTCATAAACGTTGACCGAAAAAACCTGGACAGAATCCGCGTAGAGGCGGATGATATCACGGAAAAGCTTGTTGTGGAGGAGGACGGGAAAGAAAAGACCGTGGGGGCTTTGCCCCCACCTCCCCCACAAGGGGACGCAGTCCCCTTGACCCCTAAAATTGGCGATGGTTGGGCGGAACTGTCTTCGCAGTTAGGGGAAACAGAGAAAGAAGCGTTAAAGATGATTTTCGCGGAAAATGTGGATATGGGTAAAATAAAAACCTTTGCCGACAGCAAAGGTTTGATGCTTGAAATTCTGGTGGACAATATTAATGAAAAAGCGATGGAAGCCGTGGGGGATAATATTTTGGAACTTGCAGACGAGTTGACTGTTTATGATGAATATAAAAACGAGCTGATGGCTATTTGCGTGGCAACACCGCACCGATAGCCCGCCCTGCGATATTCTGATAGTTGTCCCAAATAACGACTACGATAATTGTAGTGTTGCCCTCAAGAGAGAATTCTGCAAGCCCATCCAACGATACACCAATCGGCGGGACTGGTTCGGTATTTTCCGATGCATCGAAAAAAACATCCTTGGTTAGCGGACACTCATGAAAAATCCACACGCCGTAATCGTCTACGCCCAAACGCGCCGCGTATTGACCTGCCACTACCCGCGCCGCGCCGACATCAGGCAAAGCGTCTCGCACGGCAAGCATCATACTTTGCGCCGCCAAATGCGACTGATATCCTCGCCGCGCAAAACTCAAATTTCGCCCCGCCTGCCCCAAAATCGGCAACACCGCCATAACCACAATCGAAAAAACCGCAAGCGCGATAGTCACCTCTATATATGAGAAGCCGAAGTTTTTTTTAATCACTTAGCCCAGTCCGCTTTGATGCTTTGACGCTGGCGGGCAATGCCTAAAGCGCGTGGCGGAAGGTCGTCGGTGAGGGTAGAGCCGGCGGCAACAAAACCGTTTTCGCCAATTTCGATTGGGGCGATAAGATTTGCGTTGCTTCCTATAAATGCGTTGTCTCCGATTTTTGTGCGGAACTTGTTTTTTCCGTCGTAGTTGGCGGTGATTGCGCCGCAGGAGTAATTTACGCCGCTTCCCACGTCTGCATCTCCGATGTAGGAAAGATGCGCCATCTTTGTGCCGTTGCCAAGGGTGGCGTTTTTCACTTCCACGAAGTTTCCTACGCGGCATTTTTCACCGATTACGGCACCCGGTCGAAGATACGCAAATGGACCTACATCTGTACCCGCGCCAATTTTCGCACCTGCGCAAACGCTGTGCTTGACATTCGCGCCCGCGCCAACGATTGTGTCGGTCAATTGGCAATTCGCGCCGATTACTGCGTTTTCGGAAATTTCGCAGTTTCCTTCCAAAATAACGGCGGGGTAAATTACCGCCCCACGCGAAATCTTCACGGCAGAATCAATATAAACGGAAGATGGGTCAATCATTCGCACACCCGCCATCATGTGCGCGGCGTTAATGCGCTCCCGCATAAACCGCACGGCTTCGGCAAGTTGAACCTGCGTGTTAATCCCTGTGAACACCGATAAATCCTCACGCGAATGAAAAACCCGCACGCGCTTTCCTTCTTCGCGAAGAAGCTTTGGCACATCCGTCAGATAATATTCCTGTTGACTGTTTGTATTTTTTAGCCGCGCTAACCCGCTTAAAAGGGATTCGCCTTTGAACATATAAATCCCCGTATTTGCCCAATCCGTGTGCGAATGCGCCGCCGTGATATCACGCGCTTCAACGATTTCCACAAAGTCGCCGTTATCGTCATACACGCGCCCAAAATCGGCAACATCAGGCTTATACACCGCCGCAACAACCGCTTCCGCACCGCCGCCACTACGCGCAAACGCCGCAAATTCCGTCAAAAATTCCGCAGTAACCAGCGGCATATCGCCGCAAAGCACCAGCACATCATCATTGGGCGCAATGCTTCCCGCGCCCGCTTTTACCGCGTCGCCCGTACCAAGCGGCACTTTCTGCACCGCAAAAGAAAGACCTTCGCAACCTTCAAGCCCTTTCTCAATTTCGTCGCCGCCCTTGCCGACCACCACCGTAATCGCGCTTGCGCCCGCTTCTTTGGCAACATCAACTACATACCGCACCATCGGCTTGCCCAAAATAGGATGCATCACCTTTTGCAAATCCGACTGCATTCTCTTGCCTTCGCCCGCCGCTAAAATAATCGCTTTCATTCTGATACCTCCAATATGTAATAATTTTTCCAAACAAAAAAACTTTAACACCTAAGATTTCCAATGTCAAAGTTTTTTTCAGCAAAATTGATTTTCAAGTTCTCGGGACTCCGCCCCGAGGTCTTACGCGCCTTTGATTAGTCTTTCCGCAATTTGCACGGCATTGGTTGCCGCGCCCTTGCGCACGTTGTCGGCAACGACCCAGATATTTAATGCGTTGTCCGCGCTGAAATCGCGGCGGATTCTGCCAACGTAAACTTCGTCCGTGCCCGCGATTAGCTTTGGCGTGGGATAGCCCTCTTTTGCGGGGTTGTCTTGCAGAATTACGCCCGGTGCATTTTGCAAAATTTTGCGAACTTCGTCAAGTTCAAACGGCTTCTCAAATTCCAAATTGATGGACTCGCTGTGCCCTATTTCAACAGGCACACGCACGGTTGTTGCGGTAACGCGCATATTCGGCTCGTGAAGAATTTTGCGCGTTTCTTTAATCATTTTTGTTTCCTCGCCTGTGTAGCCTGTTTCGTCGAAAACGTCTATGCGCGGAATAACATTGCCCGCGATAGGATACGGGAAACACTGCGGCTTTTCGCCATTATTGGTGCGGCGCAAATCTTCGATTCCTGCCATTCCCGCGCCCGCCACAGACTGATATGTGGAGTAAATTACGCGCTTAATTCCAAACGCCTTATGCAACGGATTAATCGCAACCAGTGCCTGAATTGTAGAGCAGTTCGGGCTTGCAACAATACCCTTGTTTTTGAAAATGTCATCACCATTTACTTCCGGCACAACAAGCGGCACACTATCGTCCATGCGCCACTCCGAACTGTTGTCAACTACCACACAGCCCTTTTCCGCCGCAATAGGAGCGTACTTTTTGCTAATCGGGCTGTCCACCGCAAACAAGCAAATATCAATGCCCCTGTCGAAAATATCAAGGGTAGACTCCTCAACCGTAACCGTTTTGCCCTTAAAGTCAAAGGTTTTGCCCGCAACTGCCGCAACGTCAAACAGATACAATTCCGAAATCGGCAAATCCCTTTCCCTTAAAACTTGCAACATCGTGCCGCCAACCATTCCGCAAGCACCCAAAATTCCAACTTTGTAGGATTTCATTTTTATTCTCCTTTTCTGAAAAAAAGACCTTGGGGGTTTCACCCCCAATACCCCCACAAGGGGACAAGTCCCCTTGACCCCTTCTTTGAAAACCGCATACGCGGTTTTCAGGTTAAAGTTTGGGTCAAGCCTTTTTAAAGGCTTGCGGGGTTCGGGGCAGCGCCCCGTGGTTTTCCTCTAAATTATTTACACTCGCTTTTCAACTCATCAACTTTGTCTGTTTTTTCCCAAGGCAAATCGACATCTGTGCGGCCGAAATGACCGTATGCCGCGGTTTGTTTGTAGATGGGGCGGCGCAGATTGAAGTGGCTTATAATTGCGGCGGGGCGCAGGTCGAAGAGTTTGTTTACGGCGTCGGAGAGTTTTGTGTCGGGAACGGTGCCTGTGCCTTTTGTGTTTACGTAAACGGAAACGGGACGGGCAACGCCGATTGCGTATGCAAGCTGGACTTCGCAGTGGCTCGCGAGTTCTGCGGCAACGATGTTTTTGGCGATATAACGTGCCATGTATGCGGCGGAACGGTCTACCTTTGTGGGGTCTTTGCCGGAGAACGCGCCGCCGCCGTGTGCGGCATATCCGCCGTATGTGTCCACGATAATTTTTCTTCCTGTAAGACCTGCGTCACCAACGGGGCCGCCGATTACAAAACGACCTGTGGGGTTGATGTAGTATTTTGTGTCGGCAGAAAGCAATTCTGCGGGGATTACGGGTTTGATTACGTAGTTCATAATGTCTGCGCGGATGCGTTCGTTGGAAGCATCTTCGGAGTGTTGTGTCGATACAACAACGGCGGTTACGCCTGTGGGTTTTTTGTTTTCATCATATGAAACGGTAACTTGCGCCTTGCCGTCCGGGCGAAGATACGGAATTGTGCCGTTTTTGCGTACTTCCGCAAGCTTGTGTGTTAGCGCGTGGGAAAGGGAAATTGGCATTGGCATAAGTTCGGGAGTTTCGTTGCAAGCGTAGCCGAACATCATGCCTTGGTCGCCCGCGCCCGTGTCTGCGTCTTTGCCTTCTTCGCGGCTTTCCAGCGCGACGTCAACGCCCATTGCAATATCAGGCGACTGCCCGTTAAGCGTTACCAGCACTGCGCAAGCGTCTGCGTCAAAGCCCATGTCTCCGCTTGTATATCCTATGCCGCGAATTGTCTCCCGTGTGATTTTTTGGATATCGGCATAGCAATTTGTGGTAATTTCTCCCGCAACAAGCACCATGCCCGTGGTGGTTGCTACTTCGCAGGCAACACGCGCATTAGGGTCTTTTGCCAAAATCGCGTCCAGCACCGCGTCCGAAATTTGGTCGCACATTTTGTCGGGATGCCCTTCCGTCACTGATTCTGATGTGAATAAATACATTTTAATTTCTCCCTTCGGGTTATAAAATTTTAAAAAAATAAGCCCCTCACAGGGCTTTAAATCTTTACATCTTCCGACAGCGCGGCGAAAAGCCAGTTCGGGGGAATTAGCACCATAACTCAAATTTAAGCCGGTTGCCGGGTTTCGCAGGGCCCTGGTCCCTCCACCTCTCTGGATGTTTTATGAAATTGTCGCGCATTTTCGGCGCAAAGTAATAATATCACGAAGTTTGCGGTTGTCAATACCCGTTTTCCCCATCAAGACGGGGAAAACGGGTCTGCGAATTCGGGCAAAATTATATTTACTTCGCTTTCGGTTATCAGGCCGAAATAATTGTTAAGGATTTTTTCAAGAGAAGTTTTCAAATCGTGACGGTCGGCGGAAGAAGTTGCCAGCAACGGAATTTCCTGATAAAAGTCCGTTCCGATGAAAACCCGTGCCGTGCCGAGGGGCTCGCCTTGTTCCAGCGGAGCCTGAAACGATGGCGGCACATACAGCTCCACACAAACGGAATTTTTTTCGTGCGTACCAAGGGGAATTTTCACCGTGTCCTCAAAAATGAACTCTACCGACGGCGTGCGAGAACGGGTTACGGGAATGTTGCCCGCTACGGTTTCCGCTTCAATTATCGTTACAAATTCAAAATTGTCGAAACCGAAATTCAAAACGCTTTTGGTATCCACCCATTTTTGCGCCTTGCCCTGCGCTCCCCACCCCGACGCAAGCACCACAGAAATAAGTTGCATATCGCCGCGCTTTGCCGCGCCTACAAAACAGTGCCCCGCCTTGTTTGTGAACCCCGTTTTTACCCCGTTCGCGCCTGAAAATTCGTTTAACAGACGGTTGCGATTGTTAAACGAATACCCGCGCTTGTCGCTGTTAAAACTTGCGTGTGCCGTGTTGGTAAGCTGGATAAAACCCGGGACGGTTAGCGCGTAGCGAGTGATTAGCGCAAGGTCATACGGCGTGGAGTGGTGGTCGCCCGCGTCAAGCCCGCTTGGCGTTTCAAATACAGTGTTGTACGCGCCAAGTTGCCGCGCTTTTTCTGTCATTTGCGCGCAAAAATCTGCAACCGTGCCGCCAAGATGCTCTGCGATTGCAACCGCCGCGTCATTCGACGATTCCAGCATAAGCGCGAGCATTAAGTCCCCAAGCCGCACTTTTTCGCCCGCTGTCAAATGCATTTTTACCTTAGGCGCGGCGGCCGCCTTTGACGATACCGTAACGGTTTCGTCCATTCTGCCGCTTTCCAACGCCAGCACCGCCGTCATTATTTTTGTAGTGCTTGCCATCGCCAGCGGCTCATGCTCATTTTTCCCCCACAAAACGCGCCCCGTTTCCGCATCCATTAATACCGCGCCAAGTGCGTGTACTTTTGGCATTTCAGGCTGGTTTGCATAAACACTTGACGCAAAAAAAACTACGGCAAGGAAAAATATATTTAGCTTCATTATCTTTTTCATGGCTCACCCTGTGCAATTAGATTTGCTTCTATTTTGCACAAGAATCCGAGAAAGTATGTAAACTTTAGCAAAAATCGCACGCCCACACGATTTTTTGATTGCGGCGCAATTTAGCTAAACTTTATTTGTAAAATTTGTTGACATAAAGAATTATGGTGCTAAAATTGACGTGGAATTTTTCTTAGAAATTTTTAGAAATCCAGTTTTTCGTAGACTGCGTTTTTGTCGTCTTGCGACACGCCGAGATAACGCTTTGTGACGGCGTATGAATTATGGTTGTAGATTTCCATGAGAACAACGGGGGAAATTCCGCTTGTCCAAGAATGATAGCCGAAAGTTTTGCGCAGTGAGTGACAGCCAACTTTGTGGATAACGCCGATTGCGTTTGCGGCTTCACTTATTAAGCGGTATGCGTGTACGCGGCTGATTGGTTTGTTTGTACTTAGGTTTAGGATGAGCGGCGCGTTTGGGTTGGCTTGCGGGAAGTGGGCTTCCAGTGCGCGTATGATGTTTTTGTGCAGGGCTATGATTTTGCTTTTGCCTGTTTTACGCTCTGTTATGGTGATGGATGTACGGGCGCGGCGGTTTGCGAAATCGTACACATCACAGGTGCGCAGGCGTAAAATGTCCGAAATGCGCAGGGCAGTATGTAGCGCAATGGTTACTAAAACTTGGTTGCGGGTTTGCCCAAGCTTGCGGTAGTACGCAAGAAATGCCCTTACTTGTTTTGGGTCGCGGATTGGTTCTGTGAGTGCCATAATTTTTTCCTCCTACGGGAATGGATTTTTTCATGT
>WQSG01000020.1 GCA_009788055.1 Defluviitaleaceae bacterium
TGTTCCGCATTATGACACGCTAAACATAAACACTCTAAATTGTCCATGCTGTACGCTATTTCCGGGTTATGCACATTCCAACGGTCAAGATATATTTTATGATGTGCAACCTCACCAACGCCGCCGCAACGCTCGCATATATAATACTTTGACTTTAAGAATGTTTTAGATACCCGCCGCCATTTTTGGCTATTGTAAAATTTATTCATACGATAACGCTTTTAACAAATTATCAATAACCCGGTTTAATTTGTCGGTATCGCTACTTTCGCCAAAATACCATAATTGCAGAAAATATATTTAAGGCTGTAACCACGTAACCATAAGAGCAATAAAAAACTGTGCTTCACATAAAAATATGTTTTTTTGCGCAACGCTAATTTTACACGTACCTACCCAAAATACATATTTTATGGTTACAAATATATAAAACGGTTACACTTGGGCTTGCGCATCCTGTTTGTCATCTCTGCGGAGAAAGCCGGAAACATCACAAACTTGAGACAGGGCTTCGAAGTCCACCTTCCAGACCTTGGTGGCTTCACCCTTCATGCGCACAGTGGTGTTGGCTTTGATGCAGAACGCAGACTTGCCGAACTGCCGCCGGAATTCGTTAGCTGTAAGAACAGCACCTACGATGGCATAGTCCTTCCGATATTTGGTATATTTGTCGTAAACGTCACCAAGCCTTAAACACAGTGTGCGTCCGGCGTTCTCGAAGCAGAAGTCCACATCATGTTTGAGTTTCATCCGAGCCATTATCTCGAAGGTTTCTTCGATGATGGATTTGTTGTAATTGCCTCCACCCAGCAAGTATTCGCTCAGTGATTTGGAAAGATAATCGGCGCACTCGTCAAATGTTATGGGGAAATAATAATCCCATGAATGTCCGAATCGTGAACATAACATTTGCACTAATTTCAATCCAGCATATATACAGGCAAGATTGCTGGTTATCCTTGCAGGGAATTCATCGGGCAGATATTTCTGTTCGCCTTCACGATACCATTCATTAACAACTTCCGGCGTAAGCCGCAGAGCGGTGTCTAACAGGCTTCTGCCAAAGCATGGCAATATCTCATAGTGCTTTCGCAATAAGCCAAACTGTTCTTGGAAGTCTTTATTGATTAGGTCGTGCTTGGCAAACAGCAATTCTATGGTGCGTTCACGGATAGCAGGTTCTTGTGGGTTTTCTTCCCCTGCGATGGCAACAGGCGCAAGCATATCATAAACATTGAATCCTTGGTCAGCCCTGCCGCGTTCGCTTTCGTGTCCATCGTAGGCATCCCTCATGTGGTTGTTTAAGTTGTTTATCTTAGATTTTTCCATCGTGCTTGGTTTATATTCATTGAAAGTTTGTGGGATTACATTGCTGGATGCAGATTCTCTCAGCATGGTAAACGGTGTCGTTTGTGAAGATGCTTTTATTTTTATCTTCCGTGCAAAGATTGGCATTACTACTTTTTCCAGCGTGTTAGACTTGCCGCTCCCTTGTTCGCCAACGAGGAACAGATGGGGATATTTTGCATCGGTGGGCTTTCGCTTGAGGAAGGACTTTAAGTCATTATGACGAAGTTAGACGTTTTTTTTCGCAAAAACAATATCCGACACTAACAATGCCCCTTTTGTATCGGAACATCAGAAAAAATTGTAAATGTTTGCAAGAAGAATTCCAATACGCCTTATCTATAAAAAATAAAGACATTGTAGTGTCTTTTCGTGCATTAGTTGAAAGAGTTGATATGGAGTATAGAATGGGTAATACTCTAAGCATCACTGCGTTGATTTCACAAATTGATGAATTGGCTGCTGAAATAATGCAGTCAAAGCAACACTATAATTTGGGGAAAATAAAAACACAATTCAAGATTGATCCGTTACCAAAAATTTCAATATCGGCTGAAAAAGATTTCATGCTAAAACCGTTTAATAGTTGGTCTTTGTCTTTTTTAAAGCAATTACTGTTAAGTGACCTTGCTGCATAATTAAGTATGATTAATTTTATTTCTTGAGGTGAATCAGATGCCGAGTCTTTTAATTGGAGAAAAACTTAAATCAAAATATGACAAGAATTATTTTGTCGTTATTCGATTTATTGCATCTGGAGCGCAAGGTGAAGTCTATGAAGTAACGGATAAAAAAAACAGGACATTCGCACTAAAATGGTATTTTAAACACTCCGCAACAGATCATCAAAAAAGGCAAATTGAGCGGCTTGTTGACCGAGGTTCTCCTGATGGTCGTTTTCTTTGGCCTGTTGAATTAGTTGTAAGGAACGATACATTTGGGTATATAATGCGTCTTCGTCCATCTACATATAAAGGAATAGTGGATTTGATGAAGAGAAAAGCAGTGCCTACTTTTAGAACACTTTGTTCGGTAGGCATAAATCTATCAGAAGCCTTCCGCTCTCTGCACTCAAGCGGCTTGTGTTATCGTGATGTATCATTTAACAATCTATTCTTTGATCCATCGGATGGAAACGTTATGATTTGTGATACTGATAATGTGACGGTAAATATGGATACACATGGAGGCATCATTGGTACGCCACGATTCATTGCACCAGAAATTGTGACTCAACGAAAAGCACCTTCAACATATACAGATTTGCACTCAATCGCTGTTTTATTGTTCTATTTATTTATGTCGCATCATCCATTAGAAGGTGCAATAGAGGCAGAGATCGCTTGTTTAGATATGACAGCGATGAGTGAAATATACAGTTATAATCCGATTTTCATTTGGGATGAAGAAAACACCTCAAATCGACCAGTAGGTGGGTATCAAGATAATGCAATTATATTTTGGAATATTTATCCTCAATTTATAAGAGATTTATTCCATCGGACATTCACAAAAGGATTATTTGATATAAATCACCGAGTTGTGGAGCTTCTGTGGATTGATGCTTTCACTAGACTTAAGGACAGTATTGTAAATTGTGAAGATTGTCTGTGTGAAAATTTCGCTGACTTTTCAAGACCACGTAACTGTTGGAATTGTAATAGTCCAATTGTTTAGTAATTGGACGCTATTTGACAGGTTTTCAGGGTCAACGTTCAGCGAAATTTCAAAGTTTAACGAACCAGTTGTCCGACCACCGTTTTTGAATTTTGATGTATTTCGGGAAAGTATCGTTACCATACCCCACTTGTAAGAGGGCCAACTATGCCGTCGGGGTTAAGCCCGTTTGTGCGTTGGAAGTTCATTACGGCGGCTTGCGTGAGAGGGCCAAAAATTCCGTCGGGATTTAAGCCTGCGTTGATTGTTCCGTTCAGGCAAGTTTGAATTTGGCGGACATAATCGCCGCGCGCACCAACGCGGATTAAAAATCCGGGGTAGGGCGGAATAGGGCGGGCATGGCACTCCGGCATCAGCGCGTTCCACGTAAGAGGGCCAACTATGCCGTCGGGGTTAAGCCCGAAAAGCCGCTGGAATTCGCGAACACTTGCCTCGGTAATGGGGCCGAAAATTCCATCCACATTAAGCTGCCCAATCGACGGGAAGCGAGAGCGCAACGAGTTCAGGCAACGCTGGATACTCTCCACATCTTCGCCGCGAGAACCCACGCGAATTAACTGACCGGGGAATGGCGGGATTCCGCTTGGCGGCGGAACAGGCGGCGGAGTAGGGGGCGCGGGCGGAGTTGGAGGAAGCGGCGGAAGCGGAGGTACAACAGTCCCCTCTTCCGGCGGAAGCGTGATGTTGTCGCGAATGCTCCAGTACACTTCGTACAGCCTGCGCCAAGTAAGCGGCCCGATAACGCCGTCCGGATTAAGCCCGAAAAGCCGCTGGAACTCGCGAACGGCATTTGTCATGTCGCGGGTGAAAGACGAGTTCTGCAAAACCGACGGAACGGCAGGATAGAATTCCGAGAAGATATGTACATAAGGAGGGGTGGTTTTTGAGGGGTTTTCGTGTATTTTCCATTATCACTTCGCAAAAGACAACTTTTGCGAAGTGATAATGGAAAATATGCGGCGGTAAGTTAAGTGCGCTTGGTTCTCCCGAACATCTTAGTTGCGATAAACCCGATTGCGACAAGGTGTATTGGGAAAATGCCGACGGCAGCTTAGAAGAAGATGAGGATTTTGATTCAGACCAATTTGCCGATAATGCTGTTGGTGACAGTAATTGGCGACGCGAACAATGATATGCTTCACCCATAGGCAAATAGCCGTTACAGTTTCATATCAAGGAAACGCGCAAAACACTAAGGAGAATGGAAGTGGATAATAAAGTCTGAAACATATGAACACAGGTTCTTAATTATTTAAGTCGTGAATTTCTTGCCCCGGCAAAAATTTACGGCGCGGGTTAAACGGGGATATGCGGGTTAATTCAAAACGGTTGCTGGCATTGTCTAAGTAGAAGTTGAACCCTGCAAGCAAGTCCAGCCCAATCAATGGGCGGTAATCTCTGCAAACAACTTCGCCGTTTGGGCGTTCATCGTCCGGCAATATCGCAAACGGCCAATTTATGGCTTCATATCCGTAAATGTTGAGTAGCGGAAGTTGCACAATGTAGTTTGTAACCAGTTCGCCTGTTGCCGTTGTAGTTTCTCTGTTTGTTTCCGGTTTTGCGTTCTCCAAAATCCAGTCTTTGTCATAGCCCAGCTTATAAAGATATTCCTTTGGCATGGTTGAAAAATCCGCGCCTGTGTCAATTTTGAATCTGAAATGATACATGATAACTTCGTCAAATGGCTTGAAATGCACTAGGCACATAGCCCGACCTGCGTCACTGAGATTAATAATCATCGTTCCCATAAACAATCCCCCCTATAACGGGATATGGTTCGGGGTCGTAGTTTCTTCCCCAGTCAAATCCGCAACTTTTCCCCTTAAATTCTTCCCTTGGTATTTGCCGCATTTCACTTTCCTTGTCATATGTGTACGCTACGTAACCTTTACTCTCTTCGCCGCCGTAGTTAATGCTCTCTGTGTAAACAAACACAAAACGGCAATCGTTGTATTTTTGCGCGGCTTCGCCAAGTGTGATAATTTCCCTGTTTTCAATTTTTCTTACCATGATTTCCGCCTCCTGTAGATACCTAAAGCCGTGCCATAAATTTTTCCGCATTGATAATTACACGGGTGTGTGTGCCGCAACCGATTTCTTTATCGGCGCAGGTTGCGGAGACGGAAAACGAAATTTTGCGACCGTCTATGTTTTCAATTTTTGCGGTCGCGCTTACTTGCGCGCCCATGGGGCTGGCTTCTTTGTGTTCCGCGCTTATTTGCACGCCAACGGAAGTCTGACCGTCTTCAAGACCGCTTGCTAAGCATTCGCAGGCGGCCTGTTCCATCAGGGCAATCATCATGGGCGTGGAGAAGACTTCAAGGCTTCCGCTTCCCACGGTTTTTGCCGTATTTTTTTCCGAAACAACGGTACTTGCCGTTGCTGTTTTTCCCACCTCTAACATTACATATCTCCCCTACTCTATTATTTGAAGGATTTTCTCTTTTGGAACGGCACCCAAAATTTGATTAACCACCGCGCCGTCTTTTACGAATGCCAAAAGCGGAATGCTCATTGCTCCGAAAGCGGCGGCAAGTTCGGGGTCGTCGTCCACGTTAATTTTTCCCACTTTTATGTGGGGTACTTCTTGTGCAATTTCATCTATGCTTGGCGCAATGGCCTCGCACGGGCCGCACCATGGTGCCCAAAAGTCTAAAAGAACGGGCTTTTCGGATTTTGTTACTTCCGTTTCAAAATTGCTTTTTGTAATTGTAATAGGTTGCATTAGCTTACCTACCCTTTCTATTGGTTGTCTATTAGTTGACTGCTGATATACCCTACCGTTCCGCTTGGCGATTCTACGCGCAACCAGTATAATCCGTTTACATATTCATCGGGGAAATATGCGTTAAGATATATCAATTCTGCGTCGTCCCAGAGGATTTCAAGAATGGTTTGCCCTGAAATTCCGGGGCCGTTGCGCAGTCTTGCGCCTTGGCTTCCCTGTTCGTTTAGCGTGAAGATGGCGTTTTCTTGCCACACTGTCGGAACGAAAGGCTCATCCACCGTGTAATATGTCGGTTCTTCATGGTATACGAAAGGCGGTTCTTCCGTGACTAACTCATACGGAATTTCATCCTCGTATTCTTCCTCAAAAAAAACTACCTCTTCCGCGATTTCAAGCATAACGGGCGCGGCATATTCGTGATGCAAACCAAATGCCGATACCCAAAGTGTTGCCGCAACCGCGCAAATAAACATCAAGTTCAGGGAAAACTTGCGCGAGCGCAAAAGTACGCCTTTAAATTTTGTGTGGGAAAGAACCATTCTGTTGTGCTTTACCTTGTCGCAAAGGCGCAAATAAAGCGCGGAGAAATTGGGCTTGTCCTGTGAGTGATATCTAATGTAAATCCACTCGCACGGGGTTTCCACAAAAATATAGTTCCACGCTCTGAAAATAATATGATAGTAAAACATCAAAACCGCAGGGGCAATCAAATATTGTATCAGTTGTGCCGCCAAGAAAATAATCAGCCACAGCACAAATAAAATCAAAACCGTGCGGATAATAAAATGGACATGAAGCCAGTCGGCAAACCATATGCCGTACAAGTCCCCTGCCCTATCAAAGGTTGATGTGATAATATTCACGCCGAAAGCACCTCCGAAAACAACAATATCACAAACGTAACATATTGCATAGGCAAGTTTAAGTGTTTTTGAAAAAATTTTCGTAGTATTATTATAGGAGGTGATAATGTTGCAAGACGAGGTTCTAATTCAAAAAATACAGAACGGGGAACAGGACGCGTTCTTGTACATGATTGACACATACAGCAAACTTTTGTGGGTGGTGGTTGGCGGAATTTTGGGCACAATCGGAACGCCGCAAGACATTGAAGAATGCATAAGTGATGTGTATGTTCATGTGTGGCAAAATCCAAAGGCGTTTAATGCCAATCGCGGCTCGTTTAAAACTTTCCTTGCCATTGTGGCAAAAAGTAAAGCACTGGATGTCTACAGGAAACTTTCAAAAAGCAAAGTGATTGAAATAAACGAAGCAATAAGCTCTTCCGATGACGATTTGCTTGGTTATGTTCTGGCGCAGGAAATGCACGGCGAGCTTTATTCCGCCATAGAATCCCTAACCGAGCCGAACAAAGAAATTGTAATTCGCCGCTTCTTTTTTGAAGAAAAGCCAAAAGCAATTGCGGATAAAACTTCCCTTCCCGTAAAGGAAGTGGAGAACCGATTGTATCAAAGCAAAATAAAATTGCGAAAAATCTTGGAAGGAGACAATAACTTATGCACAAGCAAAATTTAATTTCTGAACTGACGGAAAAACAACTTGACGAGTTATTATCCTACACGCCAAGTTTTTCCGAAAAAAATCTTGAGAACATAAAACGGCTTTCCTTGGAAAAAGTGAAGGAACGCCCACCAAGGAGGATTTCCATGAAAAAATTTATTACAATCGTGGCGGCGGCAACGTTTTTTATAATCGCATCCACCGCAATATTTGCGGGCGGCGGCGGACTGGAGCAGTTTCTTGCCCGCTTCGATTCAAACTTTGGCGAGCTTGCAATTCCGCCGCTGTACCCCGCCTATGCGGAAAGCCAAGGCATTCGCATTGAAGCTGTTGGTGCGCAACAAATTGGCAACATTGTTCTGGTGTATCTGTCCATGCAGGACGTAAGCGGGGAAAACCGACTAACACGGTATATGCGCCCCGATATTGAAATTTATGTAGACGGCAAAATTATGAACGGTGCGCGAACCTCGCGGCGGCTGGAATTTAACGAGTTCACCAACACAGGCTATTTTGAAGCGCGTCTTGCGGGCGAAATCGGGATGCCTTGGGCAGAAAATATTGAGCTGGTGACAACGCTAATCGAATGCTTCGACCCGAATTTTCACGCAGAACGCGGCGGGCAGGTGTGGACGGCATTTGAGGGTGAATGGGCATTCACAGTAAACAGCAGTGACCTTGGCATAACGCCCATTACATGGGTGGACGTTCCCGCAGGGGATATGCACATTAATTATATGTCGCTGACCCCCTTCGGTGTGCAGGTATACGCGGCTCACAATTTTGACTTTGATTGTCTGCACGACTTCCCCCGCATTGATATCCGCATCGAATTTGAAAACCGCTTGTTCAACAAACGCTTGAACCACGGCGGCGGCGGTTCTCACTACGACTGGTTTTCCTCCGTCCGCTGGACAAAAGCCCCCATCGACATAGACAAAGTAACAGCGGTTATCATCAACGGCGAACGGATTTTAGTGCCGTAAACAAAAAAAACAGCGGTTTGGATTCATACGAAACCGCTGTTTTTTTGTGCAAAATATGATATGCTGAAAAAAACACGCGAAAGGTGGAGCAAAAGATGATTTACGCGCTTCCGAATGGACAAAAATTGTTATCTAAGCACAGGATTACTTATAAGGTTGTAAGATTTATTGCCTCGGGCGGACAAGGCGAGGTTTACGAGGTGGAAGACAAGAATGGGCAACGGCTTGCGTTAAAGTGGTACTTTAAGCATTCGGCTACGAAGTATCAGCAGAAGTTGATAGAGCGTCTCATTGAGCGCGGCGCACCCGATTCGCGGTTTTTGTGGCCGCTGGACATTATCATGAAGGACGGGCTTTTTGGTTATGTAATGCGGCTAAGACCGCCAATGTACAAGGGCATTGTGGATTTGATGAAACGCAGGGCAGAGCCTACTTTCAGCGCGCTTTGCATGGCGGGGATTAATCTTTCGGACGGGTATCAAAGTTTGCATTCACAAGGGCTTTGCTACCGCGATATTTCTTTTGGCAACCTGTTTTTCGACCCCGCGAACGGGGATGTATTAATTTGTGATAACGACAATGTTACCGTAAACCGCGACACGGAAAGCGCGACAAACGGAACGCCGCGTTTTATTGCGCCGGAAATAATTACGGGCAAAAAGTCACCGTCAACGGAAACGGATTTGTATTCCATGGCGGTTCTTTTATTTTATATGTTCATGTTACACCACCCGCTGGAGGGCGCGGTGGAAGCAAATATAAAGTGTTTTGACGCGAAGGCGATGGAAAAAATCTACGGCCACGAACCCATTTTTATATGGGACCCGAACAATGACAAAAACCGCCCTATCCCGGGCTACCAAGACAACGCGATTATTTTTTGGCGGATGTATCCGCCGTATTTGCGGGATATGTTCATTCAGGCGTTTACGAAGGGGCTTCGTGATGTAAACGCCCGCATTGTTGAAAAGGAATGGAAAGACGCATTTGTTAATCTCAAAAACAGCATTTTGTATTGCCAAGGCTGCGGGAAAGAAAATTTCTTTAATAAGAAGCCTGTTTGCTGGTCTTGCGGGGCGGCAATCTCCCCTCCCCCGCGCCTAAATATCAAAGGACAGCTTGTTATGCTAAATCACAACAGCTCCATTTTCGCGCACCATTTGCATGGAAATTTCGACTTCACCACCGCCGTTGGCAAACTTTCACAGCACCCTTCCCAACCGAGTAAGTGGGGGCTTACAAATTCCACCAAGGATAACTGGACGTTTATCAAGGCAAACGGCGATACCTCTGTTATTGAAACGGGCAAAACCGCGCCCCTTATTTCCGGCGCGAAAATTAATTTCGGCCCGGCGGAGGGAACGATAGAGTAAAAGGAGGAAAAAATATGACTAAACTTGAACATTTGCATATTTTGGAGCTTACCAACGCGCTTCTTGAATCCAAGCAAGCGGATAAACTTGAAGAAATTGTTAAGCGATTGATTAAGGAAGCGGAAACTACAAAGCGAGAGGAATAAATGTGCATGAAAATTAAACTTTTGATTGTCGGGATTCTTATTTCCGTGTTTTTTGCGTTGCCCGTGGCGGCGCACGCGAATGTGATTAGTGTAGAATTTGAATGGCAACCTGTGGATTTCCCCGATGGTGTTGTGCCTGTGAATATTGACGGGCGGGTGCTTGTGCCTGCGCGTGGCGTTTTTGAAACGATGGGCGGCGTCGTGGAATGGGACGGGGACGCGCAACGGGTTACGATTATTTTTCCGCATTATCATATTGAAATCGTGCTGGGCGTTGGCAACAGTGAGTTTACGGTAAACGGCGCGGTGCGGCAGTTGGAAGTACCTGCGCAAATTTTGCACGGACGCACATTTGTGCCGCTACGGCATCCGATTGAAGCACTCGGGCGGTACGAATTGGGCTGGTGCGGGGAAACGCAAACCGTGCGTATCGGTTCGCGCCCAACGGTGGGTTATGGTCTGCCCGCACCCATTGCGCTTGACTGGGTGCATGGGTTTTACGCTTTTGGTTCTTTTGCGCAACGGGCGTTGATTCATGATATGGACTCGGTATCGTTTGGGTGGGGCGTGATGGAATGGGACGCGGAAAACGGTGCGCGTCTTAATACATCGCCCGCGGGCGGCAACGAGTGGCACATTCCCGAGGGATACCAGCTTATTGCAAATTACCCCCGCGAAAGCGGCGCAAGGACGCATCTAAATATTTTTATGGAAACATCGGGCGGGCTTGCGGAAATGATTGCTTGCGAAAATTCCCGACGTCAAGCGGTTTCGGAAATTATTGCGGAATTAACCCGCGTGTACGAAGGAATCGGGCGCAGTCCCTTCGATGGTATAACAATCAATTTCGAGGGCTTGCGCGGCGAAACCGCACGGGCGAATTTCACGGCACTTCTTACGGAGCTTAATGCGGAACTTCGCCCGCGAGATTTAACACTTTATGTAACGGTTCACCCCGCCACAATTGACGGGATTTATTTTAACGGCTACGACTACCGCGCAATCGGCCGCCTTGCGGACAGGGTAATCCTAATGACGCACGACTACCACCCGCGTTCGCTGGAAGGATTTGTTGGCACGGCTTGGCAGCGTCACGCCGCGCTAACGCCAATCGCGGAAGTTGAACACGCACTGCAAGCCATCACCCACCCTGAAACGGGCGTTGAAGACCGCAGTAAAATCGCAATCGCGTTCAGCTTTTCAAATGTGGGCTGGTTTGTTGACGGCTACAATCGCGCCGCCTACCCGCGCCCAATAATCGTTTCCAACGAGACTGTTCTAACGCGCATGGCGCAACCTGATACGTTCTTCGGCTGGTCTTACGAATACCGAAACCCGTACATTATCTACACCACAGAAAGCGGCGAACGGGTTTTCCTATGGTATCAAAACAGCCAAAGTATTGCGGAAAAATTACAGCTTGCAAAACAATTTGGCATAACAGGCGCGTCCGTTTGGCGGCTGGGAATTATCCCAACCGCTACTGAATGGGACGTTTGGGATAATTTCACGAGGTAGAATGTTGGTTGGTTCATAAACGCAAAACGAAAAAAACAACGGCAAACACAGTGCAATCCATTGCATTTGTGTTTGCCGTTATTTAATTTGATTTATTTCAATTCTTTCCAAGTTGCAGGGTTCATTTCAAGACCAATAACCGAAGAAATGTCGATAAAGTAATAGGTTAAAAACAACAGTTCCTCGCAATGAGTGAGAACCCACTCAGGGGTGTACTGGCAGGATATAGAACGCTTAATGTCCGGAAAATATTGACTCATTCTCAACTCCCCGTCGATTATACTCCAAACGAAAATGCCACCATGCCAAACACTGCTCACACTATCAAACGCTAAAAACAGTTCATCCGCACTTCTACCATTTCTCACAACATTTTCGGCTAGTTCCCAAATATTATTGAGTTGACGTGGTGAAAGCACCCGCTCGCTACTGTGTATGACAAAATGAGGACTGTCGAAATCTCCCACGCTTCTTCTTAAGCTTAAATCTAACAAAGAATTGTCCTTGTCTAGGAATTCGTTGACGATTGCAATGTCGAAAATTTCATCTGTTACAGCATCAGAAGAATTTGAGAATACCGTAGATTTAAGAAGATTCCCATCGACAATTTCCAGCAAAGTGTGTAGACGTACATCCGTTGCATCGATAATTAAAAGTCTTATGTCTCGAGGGATTAACCCGGTTACTTCCACTTCGGAAGCGCATCCCACCAGCACTAAGATTGCGACAAAAAACAGGCAAAAAATCTTCGCAATACGCATCCCATCGACTCCTTAACGTATTGTGGGGTCATGTCTTACTCTTTCATATAACCCCTGTTCCCTTCGTATTGCATTTTCAGTAAATCTTGCCGATTCAGGCTCCCAAATTGTGCCATTGTTTAGAGTGTGTCTAATACCAATTGTTTCCAATTCCTCTCGGGACGTTCGGTCATTTGATGTACCACCAGCAGCATTCAGATAACTGTAATTTGCTTCACCAGATACCCGTAGTCCTCTAGTTCCCCTGTACGCATGAATTAACTCATGCGCGAGGATTATAGGCGGCAAAGAATTCATTTCATGTATGACATAGTCACCATCACCAGTGGGTCTCCTTAGTAGTGTCCTTACTATTGCTCGAGTATTTATGAATACTCCAACACTAGACCCTACAGTAGGGTCGAAAGAACCGGAAGAATTATAGTATTCAACGCGACTATTTTGATTGCTATTACTTTCGTGTATTAGATGAATCCTCACAGTGCGCGGGCTGTTGACTAACTCTCTAATTAACTCCGTACCCAGAGGAAAATCAGACCCTCCTGTTGAAGTATATTCTACAACCCAGTGTCGATTTCTATTTAGCGTAAAGAAGCCGCCAGTACGTACTGTCGTTAACGAATCATCTGTGAGTCCATTAAGCAACATCAGGATGTCGTTTCTGTCATATTTGTTGTTAGGCAATCTAAGATTTTCAGTCCCCGTAGATGCATGTACACCCAAAACATACATACCAACTACAATTCGATTGTTTCTATTATCTTCCTGCGTAAAGAATTCTACACCCCCCTCGGGAACAGTTGAAAAGGCTTCAATATTATAGGTGGTACTAATGCCAATTGCCTCGATATTACCGATACCCAGTCGCTGGCTGTGGTTGTACAAAGCTTTACCTTCGCACATATCTGAAGGGATAAACAGCGCCACTTCGCCGAAAAGAAATACGGTAGCTGTTCCGTCACATTCATTCCACTGAAGAATATCGTCCATGGTAAGACCTTCAGATGCTAAGTCATGATAATCAAAAAGAGTTTGTATGACTCGGCGAAGATACATCTCCTCATATTCAACAAGGTCGTAGTTTCTCGCAAATCGCACATGAATGCAGGTTATATCCTCCTCTACAAAGGGTTGAATATAGCTGAAAGAAACAGCATCGACTAAATCCATCCCAAAGTGTGTCGCTGTGGAATAATCCGAGAAGAAGTTTGCCATCGGGCGGGTAAGGAAATCCAGATTGTTCATCATTCCGGATAAATCAAACAAATGTGAGGGGTTTGTCAGATTGGCGTTGCCTTCATCCGATACTATGCGTTCACCATTGGCAGATTCTTGTACTATCAACTCTAACACATATCTGCCTAAGTGTGGTCTCATTTGGGCGATTACTGCGCCTTGTTCTACTTTGTCGCCTTCGGATAATTGGCTGTCGGGAATTACATTACCGAATATGGCTTGTTTGTAAATCCCGTTGTGTCGGAAATCTACATATACCCTGTCGTGTGTTACCTGTGCAATTACGCCGTTGGAAATGGAATGTACTGCATTGTATGTTGTGCATTGTATGTTTATCCCGGGGCTTTCAACATCGGTAAACCCGTCCAGTTGACCAAACCACAATGTTACTTCCATAGAATTTACAGGCCAGTTTAGCCTATTGACAGTGTTATCAGGCACTTGCACAGGCGGTGCCCAGTCTTCCCAGCCACCATAAGGCACGGCAACGCGTTCAAACACAACAACATTTTCGATGTTGACGCGTGTGCCGGGATTGGTTGTGCCTGACATACCCAAGTGAAGTTCTTGCCCGTGATGCCAAACTCTGTGTGTGCCGAGTATATATGTCAACATAGCCGAACATCGGCTTGATTGCTCGAATCTCCAAATATCAGACGCTGTTATTTCCGCACCACCGATTATATCAAATTCAACTTCCCAACCTTGGATAAAGCGGTTTGCTCTGTTTCGCAACACGATTGCATGACGAAGTTGCCCCGGTTCCCATTCGGAGTGTACGCGAACATCAAGGGTATAGTCTTCTGTCGGCACAACGCGGCGTTCTGCACGGGTTAGCCTGTAATCCGTTGGAATAGGCACAACGCCGTTGAGGGTACTGCCGTAAAGCCAAATGGATATAAAACCTCCGGCGGGAATGGGGGCATTGTGGTCAAGATAACCTATGGTGGTTTCGCTTGAACCTTGATATGCAACACGTCCGCCGTTGTGGAAGTTTGCACCTAATCCCATCGGGCGGTTCATGCTCAAAACCCATTCGTATATCGGCTCTGTTCCTGTGTTGTGGATTCTTAGTTCTGCGTTGTAGCCTGTTGCCCAGTAACGATTGAGTCTAAACTCAATAATCGCACCATCAATTTCAACAGTGTGGATACCGCCAACGGGCGTATTATTGTTGCCCGGGCTTGGTGTAGGAGATGGCGAGGGCGAAGGACTTGGCGTTGGTGTAGGCTCCGGAGTAGGTGCAGGACTTGGTGTGGGTACAGGTTCAGGTGTAGGAGTCGGTATCGGTTCGCTTGAATAAATCGCAGTAATACGGATACCTGTGATTACAAGCTCTGCATTACCCGGGACTGCACCCAGAGTGATGTCGCCTGTTCCCTCGGTTGTAGCGTGTTGCAGTTGCTCGCGGGTTAATATAACGGTTTGTGTAAACACATTGCCTGCGCCTGTTGGCTCAGTCCATACATTTACGCCTTGCGCCCACGCGGGAGCGGGGTTTTGCTCAATGCGAATTTGCGAATATCCCGCAACATTCAATTGCCCGGTGTATTCAATTCGTATTTGGTTTCTTCCGCCGGACAGCGCGTTTAACAGCGCATTCGCCCGGATTCTAAGACCTTGTGAAGTTCCACCCCTAACAAGGATGTGCAATTCACGTGATGGTCTGTCAACTCTGGTTGCACCACCCGCAGAATTTGTGCCGCGCATAATCGGATGTGCGGTCGCGGATGACAGATTGCTCCAATTTGGGTCGTTTTGCATATTGTACACGGTTGTTGGTTGTGGAGTTGGTGTCGGAGCAGGCGTTGGGATTGGCGTTGGGGCTGGAATATCCGCCATGACCTCGGTGATTCGGATACCCGTGATTACAAGCTCCGCGTTACCCGGGACTGCACCCAAAGTGATGTCGCCTGTTCCCTCGGTGACGGCGTGTTGTAATTGTTGGTGTGTCAATGTAACAGACTGTGAAAACGCGTTGCTTGAATCGACAGGCTCTGTCCATACATTTACGCCTTGCTCCCATTCGGGAACAGGGTTTTGTTCAATACGAATTTGTGAATATCCCGCAACATTCAACCGTCCGTAATATTCAATTCTCACAGAATTTCCTTCGGATATTGCGTTAAGTAATGAAATTGCGCGGATTCTAAGCCCTTGGGAAGTTCCGTTCCTGACGAGAATGTGCAATTCACGGGAAGGGCGGTCAATTCTGTTTGCGCCGCTCGGTGAATTTGTCCCCCGCATAATCGGGTGCGCCGTTGCAGATGACATACTGTTCCAGCTTGGGTCACGTTGCATATCGTAAATAGTTTGAATTGTTTGAGAACTTATCGGTGCAAAATCATCAATTTCTTCCACATAATTATCTAACCCTTCATATACTATAAACTCGTTATCCTCTGCAAAAAAATAATACTCCCTTGCCATTGCCACCTGTGCGGGAATGATTACGGATGTTACGACCATTACAAAGGTCATAAGTAAGGCAATCAACCTTTTTGTTCTTCTCATTTTGTTTCCTCCTGATTTTATTAGTTATGTATTAAATAAAGCATATATTGATCGCCCCAATAAAGACCACATAGAGGTCATTATATGAGTATTTTATCAGAAAATTTTGTCATGTCAACAAATATTTTGGTGGATTTTGGTATTTATTTGCAACAAAAAAACTGCCTTGTTTTGACGGTCATTTTTGTTAGTTTTTTTCAGATGAGGTTTTTATGCACTCATTTAGTTTTATTGCGCTTTCTTGAAGCGGAGGAGCTAACCGCTGAAACATGGTTTACTCCTATTGCTTAACTAACTTTCGCAAGTCCGATTTCAAGCCGTTTCAGCGTTTCGTCTTTGCCGAGGAGTTCGCAGATTTCTGTTGCGCCGCAGGGCGTTGTGGGCTTGCCTGAAAGGGCTGTGCGAATCGGCCAAAGAACTTGCCCATTTTTCAGCTCGTTTGCTTCGGCAATTTTTGTGACGGTAGCAAACAGTGCATCATGATTCCAGTCTGCAAGACCCGCAAATTCGGCAATGACAAGCTTTAAGGCTTGTGCCGCAATTTCGGGGTTTGTTTTCATTTTCTTGTGCGTGTACAGTTCGATGTCGTAGTCTGGTAATTCGTCAATGAAGTCCACCAGTTCGGCGCAGTCTTTTACCACGGTTACGCGGGATTGCGTGATTTTTGCAAGGACGGCGTAGTCCGCGCCCGCTTTTTTCACGGATTGCTTCAAATACGGCAATGCCATTTCGTAAAAAACTTCGGGCGGCAGGGTTTTAATTTGCTCGCCGTTTACCCACCGCAATTTGTTTACGTCAAACGCCGAGGGCGATTTGCTTATGTTTTTCGGCTCGAAAATGCTTTCCAATTCCGCAAGGGTGAAAATTTCGCGGTTATCGGGCGGACTCCAGCCAAGGAGCGCGGCGTAATTTACAATGGCTTGGGGCAAAAATCCTTCTTCCAATAATTGCGGGATAGATGCATCGCCGTTGCGTTTGGAAATTTTCTGCCCCGCCGCATTTTGCAACAGCGGCAGATGCACAAAAACAGGAACGTCCCAACCCAACGCTTCGTATAGCAATTTATACTTCGGCGTGGACGTAAGATACTCACTGCCGCGCACTACGTGGGAAATTTTCATGGCGTGGTCGTCGATTACGTTTGCGAAATTGTATGTGGGCATCCCGTCGGATTTGATAAGGATTTGGTCTTCCATCTCGCGGTTGTCGATTGTGATATCGCCAAAAACTTCATCATGGAAGGTGGTTTTGCCGTCGGGAATTAACTGGCGTATTACATACGGCGCGCCGCTTGCAAGCCGCTTTTCTATTTCGTCCGCGCTTAGTTGTTGGCAAAAGCGGTCGTATTTTTTTAGCCCGCGTTCGTCTGCAAGGCCGTCAAGGCGTTCTTTGTCGCAAAAGCAATAATACGCCTTGCCGCTTGAAACAAGATTTTTTGCGTGGGGCAAATAATCTGCCTTGCGCTCGCTTTGTACATATGGGCCGTAGTCGCCTCCAATGCCCGGGCCTTCGTCAAATTTTAGCCCTGTTAGTTCCATTGTTTCAAAAATTGCGTCTGTCGCGCCTTCCACAAAACGCTCGCTGTCTGTGTCTTCTATGCGAAGTACAAAAACTCCCCTACCCTTTTTCGCAATCAAATACTCAAACAACGCCGTGCGCAAATTTCCAATATGCATAAAACCCGTGGGGCTTGGTGCGTATCTTGTACGAATCATCAAAAATTCTCCTATCTTATCCTGCGTGTATTAACCACACCATGGCGGTCGTCGCGTGTTACAATTGCCAGATTTCCGTGAACACCGTGAATCCTGTCGTATCTGCCCATGGGGATTATCTCTTGCCCGTTTAGGCAAAGAAACCCGATGCGCACATCGTTTCGTATTAGAAAGCCGTAATCCATGGGCGTGATTGCGTCAAACCGCCCCATTTGTATAATCTCGTTGCCGCGATGGTCTACAACGCCAAGGCGTAAATCCCATATGTCGCCCAAACCTATGATAAACCTGTTGTTGCCCACGGCTTCAACGGAGTCATACCGCCCTATTTGGATGATTTCTTCGCCGCGTCTGTTTACCACGCCCACGCGTCTGTCTGCCCATGTGCCGCGTTCAGCGATAAAAAGACCGTAACCTGCGTAGAAAATATCATCAAAATTTCCGGGGGAGATTATCTCGTTGCCGCGTCTGTCTAAAACGCCAACGCGTTCGCCCTCTACGGTGATGAATCCTGTTTCGCCCGCTTCATATATACCGTCGTATCGGGACGGCACAACCGTGCGGCCTCGGTGGTCTATTACGCCCCATGTTCCGCCCGACATTACGATAAACATATTGCTGTCGTAAACGGGATAAATAGCATCGTGTAACCCAAGCGAAATTATTTCGTTGCCGCGATTATTCAGCACCGCAACGCGTTGGTTAAGTCCCGACCCAATGGTTGCAACAAACCTGTCGTTGGGGGCTAAAGTGAAGCTGTCGAACCTGCCGGGCGACACAATTTCACGCCCGCGATGGTTCACAAGCCCTACGCGGTCGCCGTCATTTACGATGTACCACGCACCCGCGCTAAGCGGATGTATTTGCGAATACCGTCCCATCGGGATAACTTCCCTGCCCCTGCGGTCTACAACGCCGTTGCGATTTCCCTGCCGCACAATAAACCGTTCGGGCGAGGCAAATTGCACTGCGTCGTATACATCAAAGGCGGCAACTTCGCGCCCGTCTTGGTCAAAAACGGTGTGCGCCCTGTTTCCGTATACCAAAAAATAATTTTCAAAAGTCTCAAACGCGTCAAACCTGCCGAACGGAATAATCTCGCGCCCGCGATAATCGTAAATGCCCCAGCGTTCGTTGTTTGCAAAACCGCTTGCAACAACAAAACGCCCGTTGCCCGCGTATCTGATTCCGTCGTACCTTCCGTGGGAAATAACTTCGTATGGCGGGTTGTGCGGCATAAGCGCGGTAATTGCCAAAATAATTGCAACAATCGCGACTAATCCGCCGCCGATTGCCGCAAACATAACCGTTTTTTTTCTGTCAATCGGATTTTCCGGGTCTATAACGGATACTTCTTCAAGTGATTCATCAAGAAAATCATCCGCTTCCGACGGCGGCGTAAATTCTGCCACAACAGGCGGCGGAATAAACGACGGCTCTGAAGTTTCAACTTTCGCACCGCATTCCGGGCAAACGCTTACATCTTCATCTTCAAAATTGTAACCGCAATGTGTGCAATTCATAAAAAACCTCCCGAAATTTAAAACCTGTATTCATGCGGATTATACCAACGTAAATTTTTAATTGCAATAAAATTGTAATATTTGGCTTGCAATGCTAAAATACGCACATGAAAACTTTGATAAAAAACGGGCGTGTAATTGACCCCGCAAACGGAATTGACGCGCCGATGAACATTTTAATTGAAAACGGAAAAATAATTTCCGTGAGTGAAGCGGGGAACGAGGACGCTGATAAAATCATAGATGCGTCCGATTGCTGGGTAGTGCCCGGTTTAATTGATATGCACGTACATTTGCGCGACCCCGGACAATTGCACAAAGAGACGATAAAAACAGGCACACGCGCCGCCGCCGCCGGTGGGTTTACAACGGTTTGCTGTATGCCAAACACCTCGCCCGTGATTGACAGCGCGGAAACCGTCAAATATATCAACGAGACGGCGGTGCGGGAAGGCGCGGTTCGTGTGCTTCCCGTGGGAAGCATTACACGCGGGCTGGCGGGCGAAAGTCTCTCCGAAATACAAAAAATGAAACAGGCGGGAATTTGCGCAATAAGCGACGACGGAAAAACCGTAGAGAATCCCGCTCTTTTTGTTGCCGCTTTAAAACTTGCGAAAGAACTTAACCTGCCCGTTCTTTCCCACTGCGAACCCGAGGACGAAATAACCGAGCGCGACATAAAACTTGCGAAAGAAACGGGTGCGAAACTTCACATTTGCCACGTAAGCACCGCAAAAAGCGTGGAACTAATCCGCGCCGCGCAAAAAGCGGGGCAACCCGTCACGGCAGAAGTTACGCCGCACCACTTTACGCTAACGCAAAACGACAACCCCAACGGCAAAGACCCCAATTTTAAGATGGCTCCCCCACTCCGCACCCCCGCCGACCGCGCCGCAATAATCGCCGCGCTGAAAGACGGCACAATCGCGGCAATCGCAACCGACCACGCCCCCCACCACGAAAACGAAAAAAACGTAGGCTACGAAAACGCCGCCAATGGGATAATCGGTTTGGAAACCGCCGTTGCACTTGCGATTTCGGAACTGGCGGGCGTTTTAACCCCGCTTGAACTGGTTGCAAAGTTCACATCAAACCCCGCAAAAATTCTGGGGCTGGACTTGGGGCATCTTAGCGTGGGCGCAACCGCCGACATCACAATAATAGACCCCGCCGCAACTTCCATCATAGATAAGGCAAAATTTGAAAGCCTAAGCAAAAACACACCCTTCCACGGGCGCGAAGTCACAGGACGGGTTGTTTGCACTATAATCGAAGGAGAAACCATATGCTTACAGACCGCTTAATCAAACGAATACAAGAAACACGCGCACCTATAGTTGTGGGGCTGGACCCGCGGCTGGGGCAAATTCCCGAATATATAAAGGAAGCTGTTTTTGCGGAGATGGGACGAACGCCCCAAGCCGTTGCGGAAATTTTTTATGTCTTTAACAAGGGCATCATAGATAAGATTCACGACATTGTTCCCGCGATTAAACCGCAGATTGCCATGTACGAACAGTACGGCGCGGCGGGGCTGGAATGCTACACGCGCACCATAGAGTACGCGCAAAGCAAGCGGCTTTTTGTAATCGGCGACATAAAACGCGGCGACATTGCAAGCACGGCAGAAGCGTATTCTTCGTGGCATATCGGGCGGGTGAATATTGCGGGGGAAAATCACGATACCGCAACGGCAAACTATATCACCGTAAACCCGTACATGGGTTTCGATTCCATCGAGCCATATCTGGCGGACTGCCGCGAGTTCGACAAGGGGCTGTTTGTGCTTGTTAAAACGTCCAACGCGGGAAGCAAGGATATTCAGGATATTCAAACCAAGGACGGCAAGCCCGTTTATGTACACGTCGGCGAACTTGTAAGCAAATGGGGCGAGCCGCTTATCGGCGAAACGGGATACAGCGCGATTGGCGCAGTGGTTGGCGCAACGCACCCCGAGGAAGCGGTCGAACTTCGCAAACTTATGCCGCACACATTTTTTCTTGTGCCCGGTTACGGTGCGCAGGGCGGTAGCGGAAAAGACCTGCAAGGCTTGTGGGACGGCGAAAAATACGGCGCGATTGTAAACAGCTCACGGGGAATAACAGGCGCGTACTCTTCCGGAAAATTCACGGCAAACGAAAAAGAATATGCCCTTGCCGCACGTGAAGCCGCACTGGAAATGAAAGCCGATTTGGAGGCGTATATGTAATGACAGAAAAAGTTTTTCAACACGCAAAGATTTTAAGCAACGCGCAAATAGCCCCGCAAATTTTTTCCATGACACTGCACGCGCCCGAAATTGCCGACACGGCACGGGCGGGGCAGTTTGTCATGGTTTATTTGGATAGGGGCGAAATGCTTTTGCCGCGCCCTATAAGCCTTTGCGATGCGGGTTTGCATTCGGGCGAAATTCATATTGTGTACCAAGTGGTTGGCGCGGGAACGGCTGTTATGTCTGAAATGACGGCGGGCGAAGGTTTGCAAATTTTAGGCGCGTTGGGCAATGGATTCCAAACGGATGATATTACAGAACAGCGTCAACGTGCGGTTTTGGTTGGCGGCGGAATTGGCGCGCCGCCGCTTTATTTTCTTGCGAAGCAACTAAAAGCGCGGGGCGTAAGCACGGATATATATTTGGGTTTCCGCGACGAACCGATTTTAACGGATATGTTCCGCACCGTTGCGGACAGGCTGTTTATCGCTACGGAAAGCGGGAATTTCGGTCACAAAGGGCTTATTACGGAAGTGCTGGTTGCAAACATGAACGACTCTGTGCTAGGAGTTTATTCTTGCGGGCCAAAGCCGCTTCTTCGTGCGGTTGCGGAATTTTCGCAAGCCGCAAAAGTCCCGTGCCAAGTATGTATGGAAGCGCGTATGGCGTGCGGGATTGGCACTTGCGTGGGATGTGTGGTTAAGGTTGGCGAAAGCTACGCCCGCGTATGCACGGAAGGCCCTGTATTCTACGGCAACGAGGTGAACTGGAATGAGTAATTTATCCGTAAACATCGCAGGGGTGGAATTAAAAAGCCCCATCGTAACCGCGTCGGGGACGTTCGGAAGCGGGAAGGAATACGCCCAATTTATCGACCTAAACCGTCTTGGCGCAATCACGGTAAAGGGCGTTTCGCACGAACCATGGCAGGGCAACCCGCCGCCGCGAATTGCCGAAACCCACGGCGGAATGCTAAACGCGGTAGGTCTTCAAAATCCGGGCGCGAAAGAGTTTATTGAAAAAGATTTGCCCTTCTTAAAAAAATTTGACACAAAGATTATCGTAAACCTGTGTGGGCGCACGGTGGAGGACTATATTGCAGTCACTCAAGATTTTGCAAACGCCGCCATAGATTTTTTCGAGCTTAACATTTCCTGCCCCAACGTAAAAGCGGGCGGCATGGCAATGGGTACAGACCCGAAAATGGCGGAAGAAGTAACCCGTGCCGTAAAAAAACACGCCGCAAACACGCCCGTAATCGTAAAACTAAGCCCAAACGTAACAGACATAGTGGCAATCGCAAAAGGCGCGGAAGCGGGCGGCGCAGACGGGCTTTGCCTTATCAACACGCTTCTTGGCATGAAAATTGACATCTACAAAAAAAAGCCCATCCTCGGTAACAAAGTAGGCGGGCTTTCGGGGCCGGCAATCAAGCCTGTTGCGGTGCGCATGGTTTATCAAGTTGCAAAAGCCGTGAATCTTCCCATAATCGGAACGGGCGGCGCGGCAACTTGGCAGGACGCAATCGAGTTTATCATGGCGGGTGCAACCGCCGTTTCCGTGGGTACGGCAAATTTCTCAAACCCCTGCGCCACAATGGAAATGCTTGACGGAATCGCCGCATACATGGAAAATAACAACATCAAAAATTTAAGCGAGATAAGGGGAATAATCGAATGAGCAGAGCGGAAGAAATACTAATCCAAGCAGACGCGCTTTTAAACGGACACTTTCTTTACACCTCGGGCAGACACGGTGCGCAGTATATGCAGTGCGCAAAAGTGCTACAGTATCCGCAACACACAGAGGAACTTGCGAAAAAAATTGCAGAAGGCTTCGCGGGTGAAAAGGTAGACATAGTGCTTGCCCCCGCAATCGGCGGGATAGTTTGGGGCTACGAACTTGCCCGCGCACTCGGCGCGAAAAGCATTTTCGCAGAGCGCGAGAACGGCACAATGACCCTTCGCCGCGGCTTCGACATTCCCCAAAACGCCCGCGTAGTGGTTGCCGAAGACGTTTACACAACAGGCGGCACAATACGCGAAATTATCGAAATAGTAAAAGCCAACGGCGCAACACTGGTTGGCGTTGGCGTAATAGTAGACCGCACAGGCGGCAAAATGGATTTATCAACCAAAGCCGTAGCCGCCTACTCCACAGAAATCACCTCCTACCCCCCCGAAGAATGCCCCCTTTGCAAACAGGGCATTCCGATTACAAAACCGGGCAGCCGAACCTGACCCCATGTTGGATAAATGGGCAGTTATAACTGCGGCAACCAACTACGCAAAGGCTGTACAAAAAGAGTTTTCTCCCGACGCGATAATTCTTTTTGGTTCGTATACAAAAGGAGAAGCACGGGAAGAAAGCGACATTGATATTGCCGTTGTTTTTAACGGGTTTACGGGCGATTGGTTAAAAGCGTCCAACCGCCTGTGGCGTTTAACGGAAGATATAAGTTCATATATAGAGCCAATTTTGCTGGATAGCACAACAGATAAAAGCGGCTTTGTAAGTCACATTTACAAAACGGGACAGATAATTTATCAAAGATAAGTCTTTTTTACAGAAAAACCTCCACGATTTAGTAGTTTTCGTGGAGGTTTTTCTGTAGATACCTTACTCGGGTCTGTCGTACATAACGCCGCCATGTCCGTGTGTTATTTCTTGCCCTGCGGGATAAGCGATAACGATGAATGTGCCTATTTTTTCGGTTGCATATTCATCGCTGTATAAATTTACGGCAATTTGATATGCTTCTGTTTCGTAGAATATTTCGGTACGTTGTCTTTGCAAATCCATTTGGTCATAAAGAGAGATTCCGTAATACGAACCTAACTCTAAATCAATTTCACGCACCCAGCCAAGCACCTCATTTCCATTTTCATCAACGCCAAGTGCCCATTTCATGCCGTTTGCAGTTATAGGCATGAGCGGCGAAACATAGATTCTTTCGCCGTTAATTACAATGCTTTGCACATTTGCAATGTCTTCGATTATTTGTCCGCTGAAAATCAAAGTTATTCCAAAGTCGCTGCCATGAATGGACGTTTGATTTAATTCGGTTACGTTGCCGTTTTTGTGTTCAACAAATGCTGTGTCGTTATGGGAATAAGCATAGGTAAAATCAACTGCCCCCAACGATTTCGGCAAATGAACGGTAACGCCAAGGGGTGATAATGCAACCATTTCAACAAAAACGGGCACACCGTCAATTTGAATTTCTCTCTCAACACGAAACTCTGTTGAAATCTTATTCGGGACGGTGAAGGACAATTCCCAACGCCCTTCGATAACGTTATAACTTGTAGGGCCGGGTATGCCGTCAACAAATACGGTGTCGGTTACAAAACCGTCCACGCTAAGGGTTATATCGCCATGATGTTCGTAGCCATGCGAGGTAATCAAGATTATTGCCGTTCTTGTATCGTGGCAGTATTCAACAACATTTGTTCCCATTGTATGCCCTTGACTCAGCCCCCATCTGTCAAAGCCGTTGAATGTGTCCCACTTATCGCCGATTGTGTCTGTAATCGCGGCAAAAATGCGCAGAGTGCTTTCGTCGTTAATGGCAGAAATTAATCGCATGGCGATACCGTTGTATTCGGTTTCTGCGAAAGCGTGGGTTTCTCCGCTTTCGTGATTAAGCGGTTGAATATGTTGTTCGATATATTCAGAGTTTTCACCAAAAACGATTTGATAAATTCGACTGAAATCAAGAATACCTGTGTATGCCGCAAAAACGCTTACACTCATTACGCTTAAAATTGCAGCCTGCGCAACTATAGCGAAGAATCGTGTTTTTTTATGTTTCATGGATTTTTCCTCCTGCAATTTATTGTAGAATTTTTCTTTTATGCGGTTGGTGTTGAGTTCTTCCATTTTCATACCTCCATTGAATAAATCATTTTTCTGAACTTAGCGCGTTGCCGCGATAATTTAACGTCAACGATGTTTTGATTTAACCCAAGCTTGGCAGCGATTTCTTTATTTTTAAGCCCGTGTTGATACTTCAAAATTAAAATCGCCCTATCAGGCTCTTTTGTTTCTTTGATTTTTTTGCGCAGAAATTCAAGGAGTTCTTTATGCAAAAAATCAGTTTCCAAGTCGGAGTCCGCTAAGAGAGTAATGTCCATTTCAACCATATTCACGCGCTTTTTTCGTACAAAGTCAATGGTTTTGTTCCGCGCTATAGTTGCTAAATATGACTTGAAATTTAAATCTTCTTTTAGCTTTTTTGCACTTTTCCAAACGGCAATCATTGTTTCCGCAATAATGTCCTCTGTATCGTGAACATTCAGCGAGTAAACGTTATTTATAACCCTCGCCAAATAGCCCGAGTATTCTTCGATTATATTGGCAAAAACGTCTGAGTCACCGCGTTTGATGCTTAAAATTGTTTCTTTGCTATCCATTTGCGACTATCACCACCTGATTTTTATTGAAAGGCCTTTCACTTTCATATACGTTCGCAATAGCATTTTCTTTCAGCCATTTACATATAATTGTAAAAAATCCATACGGAGGGAAATTATGATTAAGAGATTTTTGCAATTTTTCGCGGTAAGTTTATTTGTGCTGGTTGTTGCGGCGGGGTGTGCGGAGTCGGGGTTGCGCGGGCCTGCGGACGCGGAGGAAATAAGCGCGTTCGAGCGGGTGCAGAGGATGCTTATGGAACTGGAAAATTACCGCGCAATTGCCACGGTGGAGTACCGCTCTAATAAGGGGACGAATACATATGAAACGGTGCAACACGCAAGAATGACGGGTGAGTACCGCATAGAAGTTACCGCGCCTGAACACGTTTCGGGCAGTGTGACAGCTAGTGACGGGCGGCAAATTTTTCAGTTTAACAGCCGCGTAAACGGCAGTGTAAATTTGATGGTGCAGGAAACTCCGGAGCGCAGTGAAATATTTTTGACCAGTTTTATAAAAAATTATTTGCAAAGTGAAGAGATTTCTGTTAGCGTATCAGATATGGAGGAAGGAATCCGCACCGTTCTTGAGGCGGACGTGCCGGGCGACCACCCATATTTGTCTGTTGCAAAATTATGGGTAGACAACGAGACGCTTCTTCCTGTACAATTGATTATATTCGACTGCGATGGCGCAGAGCGGATTGTTGTTACATATCATGTGTTTGAGAAAAACGTGGAACTAAACGATGAACTGTTTACGTTGTAAGACCGGGGGGAAATTGCTTGAAGTACCAAAGAGTTTGGGCGGAAATTAATCTTGCGCACCTGTCGCACAATTTGGCGGCAGTGAGGACGCATATCGCGGGCGATACGCCGATTTTGGGTATCGTTAAAGCGGACGGATACGGGCATGGTGCTGTGCCTGTTGCAAACACGCTTCTGGCGGGCGGCGTTGGTTCTTTTGGCGTTGCCACTTGCGAGGAGGGCGTTGCCCTGCGCGAAAACGGGATTACCGCGCCCATTCTTATTATGGGTTTTACTCCGCAACCGCTTTTGCCATACGTGCTGGAGTTTAACCTTATGCAAACCGTATTTTCGGCAGACGGTGCGAAAACGCTTGCAAAACTGGCTGCCCGATACGAAAAGCGGGCGGCAGTACATATTGAAATTGACACAGGCATGAGTCGCCTTGGCTTTCTGCCCAACGCGGAGAGTGTTCGTGCTATCTGCGAAATCGCGGAAAGCCCCAACCTGCAACTTGCGGGGATTTTTATGCACTTCGCAACCTCGGACGCGCTGGAAAACGGATTCATGGGCGAGCAACACAAACGCTTCATGTGGGTCTTGGGCGAATTGAAAACCCGCGGACTGAATATCCCCGTAAAGCATATGGCGAATTCGGGCGCGCTTGCGCAAACCCTTAGGCAAAACGCAACCGAAAACGTATTGCTGGATATGGTTCGTCCCGGGATTTTGCTGTACGGGCATCCGCCGTCTTCCGAAATGGCAGACGTTTGCAAGCCCCTCGCGCTCAAACCCGTCATGCGCCTTATGACGCAAATATCCATGGTCAAGCACCTTCCCGAAGGCGCGGGCATAAGTTATGGGCATATGTATAAAACCACGCGTCCAAGCACCATCGCGGTGCTTCCCGTGGGCTACGCAGACGGCTTTCCCCGCCGCCTTTCTCAAAGCGGTCACGTTCTTATAAACGGGAAACTTGCCCCAATCGCAGGCGCGATTTGCATGGACCAATGCATGGCAGACGTCACAGACATCCCAAACGTAAAAGCGGGCGACCCCGTCATAATGCTGGACACAGACAACATCTGCGCGGAAACCCTTGCCAAAACCGTCGGCACAATCAACTACGAAATCCTATGCTGTATCGGCAAACGCGTCCCGCGAAATTATCTGTAAATTTTTTGCACGTATATGTTTAAAAAAAATTTCCATCGGCAATATTTAAAAGGAGGTGAGATTTATGCAGGTATGGAGAGGCGAAATTTTTTACGCAGACCTTAGCCCGGTAATAGGCTCTGAACAAGGCGGTGTACGCCCTGTATTAATAATTCAAAACGACGTGGGAAACAAGTACAGCCCCACCGTTATTTGCGCAGCAATCACGTCCCAAATAAACAAAGCGAAACTCCCGACCCATATCGAAATCGACTCTGCGCAGTCCACTTTGGTCAAGGATTCCGTTATTCTTTTGGAGCAAATCCGCACAATAGACAAAAAACGTCTACGCGAAAAAATTTGCCGCTTAGACGAAACTCTAATGCGCCGCGTGAACCGCGCCGTCATGATTAGCCTTGGGTTGGATACATAGGCTTTTGTATCTAAGTTCTCGGGGCTCTGCCCCGAACCCCGCAAACTTTTTGAAAAAAGTTTGAACAAAAACTTTATCACACGCAATTGCCAAATAGCCATGAAACCCCAAAACCCGCAAATGCGGGTTTTGCGTTAAAGTTTTGATGAAACTTTTTCAAAAGTTTCCGGGGGTTCGGGGGCAGAGCCCCCGAGAACTTATCTTTTAACTTTGCACCAGCACAACCGTGCCAAGAATTGGTACGGTTATTTTTAGTTCGCCATTGGAAACGGGGTAGCGTTTGGCGGTTTGGCGGAAGGTGTTGCCGCCTGTTTGCATACGCTCGGTTAATTCGCCATCGGAGATTCCTATTTTCCAAACGGGGAGAGTGACGTCTAACGGTTTTGGATTGTTGTTGATTGCAACCACTATTTTTGCGGATTTGTCCCAGCGACCGTAGGAGAGGAAGCCGTGGTTTGTCCATATAAATTCTACAGAGCCTTCACGCAGGGCAGAAAATTCTTTGCGAAGAGCAATCATTTTTTTGTGCAGGTCGATTAGAACCAAGTCCTCTTTGCCCCACGGGAACGGGCGGCGATTGTCGGGGTCTGTCCAGCCTGCAAGACCTGCTTCGTCGCCGTAGTAAATTGTTGGCGCACCCGGCCAAGTCATCTGGAAGATTACGGCTTCCATCAGGATATTCTTGTTTATCCCGCGCTCTGCGGCACGAGAGCCAACGCTGTGATGACGCCCCGTGTTACTGCTTGTGCGGGTTAAAAATCTGGAGTGGTCGTGGTTGGAAAGCTGGTTCATTGCGGAATGCAACGCATGAACATTCAACAGCGACATATGATGGCGCATCGCGCCCTCAAACGCCAGAGCATCGCCGCGCAAATGCGGATGCGATTCTTCGCTGTGTTTGCTTACGCCTGTCAGAAACCATGTGATGGGTTCCATGAACGCATCGTAATTCATTATGGTATCCCATTCGCAACCGTTAAGCCACGAGGAAGGGTCGCCATAATGCTCTGCCAAGATAATCGCTTTGGGGTTGGCTTCCTTAACCGCATCATGAAATGCGCGCCAGAATTTATGGTTCATTTCGGGGCTTTGCCCTAGGTCGGCGGCAACATCCAACCGCCAGCCGTCGATATTATATGGCGGGGAAACCCATTTTTTCGCGATTCGTATAATATGGTCAAAAAGTTCCTGCGATGTTTCAAAATTTAGTTTAGGGTGGTTGGAATTTGCCCACCATCCGTCGTAGCAATCGTTTTTCGGCCAAGTTCCGCCGTGCCACAAAAAGTAGCTGTTGTACGGGCTGTCCTTGGAATGATACGCGCCCTCGGGTTCGCCTGTTCCGTGGTAAAGCCCTGCGTAATCCAGCCACTTATTGAAGCTTCCGCAATGATTAAACACACCGTCCAAAATTACTTTTATGCCGTTCTTGTGCGCAAGCGAAACAAATTTTGCAAAAAGTTTGTTGCTTGCCTCAAGATTTTTTTTGCTTGTTGTACGTTTTTTATAACGCGTTGCGTGTTTGTTGTCCACCTTTTCAAAACGCAAATTGTCGCCGCCGTCTTCAACGATTACGCCAAAATGAGGGTCGATATAGTCGTAGTCCTGCGTATCGTATTTGTGGCTGGACGGGCTTACAAAAATCGGATTGAGATAAATTACATCAATGCCAAGCTCTTTGAAATAACTCATTTTATCAATCATGCCTTGAATATCGCCGCCATAGAAATTGCAAAAATCGCCTGTTGAAATATCTTGCTCCCACGGCAGAGACATCGCGGTTTTTCCAAGATATGCATATTCATGGTTCATTACATCGTTGGACTTATCGCCGTTGTAGAAACGGTCTACAAAAATTTGATACATAACCGCGCCCTTCGCCCATTCGGGAACATTCAACCCGGGTACAAGACGAAAATTATAATGCGAATCCAACCAATCGCGAATGCCCTGCTTATTGTAATAATGCAAGTGCCCTTCCGCCCGAACGCTGTAGTAATACCGTATCGGCGTACCATACACCTGAATGCTTACCGTGTAGTAATCGAAAAGCTCATCGCTTTCCGTTTTTTTCATCGGATACCCCGGCCCGCCTATCCCGTTTACCGGCGCGATATGCAAGGACACAAGGCACTTGTCTCCCTTTGCCACGCGCAAACAAAACCTTACGGTGTCTCCCGCTTTCGGGTCGTAAGGTTTGATAAATTGTTTCGTCTCGTCGCTGAAAACTGCAACTTTATTAAAACTCATAAGTAACTCACCCGCTAAATAATACCATTTAGTCGCTTTTATTGCAATCATTGATTATATGCTTATGCATTTTTTTCCAGTATATTTATCCCTCCTCGGGAAATCATGGTTATATCTTGCAATTTCCGGAGGGAAAAGTATGCACAGCAGCAAAGTGGAAATCTGCGGCGTAAACACCTCAAAACTGCCGGTACTAAAGGGCGAAGAAAAACGAACCCTGTTCGAGCGCATACGCGAAGGCGACGAAGAAGCACGAGAGAAATACATCTTCGGAAACCTGCGCCTTGTGTTAAGCATAATCCAACGCTTCAACAATCGCGGCGAATACGTTGATGATATCTTTCAAGTAGGCTGTATCGGCCTTATAAAAGCCATCGACAACTTCGACACAAGTCAAGGCGTGCAATTTTCAACGTATGCCGTGCCAATGATAATAGGCGAAATTCGCCGTTATTTGCGTGACAACAATACCATCAGGGTAAGTCGTTCCCTTCGTGACACGGCGTATCGTGCGTTAAGCGTGAAAGAAAAACTTACGGCAAAAAATTCAAAGGAACCGGACATTGAAGAAATCGCAAAGGAAATGGGCGTACCCAAGGAAGAGATTATTGTCGCCCTAAACGCAATCCAAGACCCGGTTTCACTTTTCGAGCCGGTGTACAACGACGGTGCGGACGCGATTTTCGTAATGGACCAAGTTTCCGACGAAAAAAATACGGATAACCGCTGGCTGGAAAACTTATCCCTTTCCGAGGCTCTTAAACGCCTTGGAACACGGGAAAAGCATATCCTTTCACTGCGCTTCTTTGAAGGCAAAACGCAGATGGAAGTTGCCGATGAAATCGGTATCAGCCAAGCCCAAGTATCCCGCTTGGAAAAAAATGCACTAAAAAGTATGCGCAAGTATATCTCGTAGATTTTCTGCGGGTTTTTTGTCGAATTTTTTTGCAATTCCACGCAAAACGTGTATAATCAGACGATAAAAACAATCACATTTTTCGTGATAGGAGGCGAAATGCTATGGAAGTTTTAAGAGTATCTTCAACGTCCGAGCCAAAATCTGTTGCAGGCGCGATTGCCGCCATTCTTCGCAATGGCGAACCTGTGGAAATTAACGCGATTGGTGCGGCAGCTGTAAACCAAGTTGTAAAAAGCATTGCGGTAGCACGGGGCTATGTTGCACCAAACGGTATAGACCTTGTTTGCATACCCGCGTTCTCGCAGTTGGAAGTAGACGGCAAAGAAAAAACATCCATCAAATTTATGGTGGAAAAAAGATAAGCGATATACTTGTATCGCACAAAAAAATCGCGCATATGCATTCGCGCGATTTTTTAGTTAAATTTTTTAATTTTAATCCGCAAACCTGTGCGCTAATGCCGTTGGGTCGGAGATGTAGCGGCTTGCGATTGTGGCAAATTCATTGCCGAAGCGTTCCATGTGGTCTACCCAAATGTGTTCAACTGCGTCAAGGAAGGGGATTGGATTTACGGTGATAACTTCTGTGCCGAATGTTCTTATTTCTTGAAGCTGACGATGCCCGGTGGCTACGGCAAGCTCACCTTGGAAGCGGCCTGCGATTACGGCACTGTCTACAAGAATTTGTCTGTGTTCGGCAGACAGTGAGTACCACAAATCCGTAGACACAACAAAGGGCATTGTAGAAAACATATGGTTGCTTAGTGTCATATATTGCTGAACTTCAAAGAGTCTGCCTGTATGAATTTGCCCGATGGGGTTATCTTGTCCGTCTGCTTGCCCGTCTGCCAAAGCTTCGCGCAATTGGCCGAAAGGCATTGCCATGGAAGCCGCGCCAAATGCTTCGTACATCGCAAGGTGTGTGGCGTTTTGTGGGCTACGCATCACCAAACCTGCCATGTCTTCCGGCACTTCGATTGGGCGCACATTGTTGGTGAAGTGGCGCAAACCGTTTGTCCAGTACGCCAAAGCGCGAGAGCCTGTCGGTTCAATAACATTTGCCGCAACCCAGTCGCCAAGCGTGCCTTCGTACGCCGCCCACGCTTCTTCGTAGGTGGAGAAAACGAACGGCAATGCTTCAAAGTTTGCCATTTCCGTTAATCCGCCCCACGCGCTAAGAATTGTAACGATTGCGGCATCTGCTGTGCCTGCGTTTACCATGTCGATGAGGGTTACGTCACCCGGTGAGTTGGCGTGAATGTTTACATAAAGTTCGCCATTGGAACGTGTTTCAACTTCCTCTTTAAAGCGCAAAAGCCCGTGATGTTTTGTGTGTTCCTCGCTACTCATGTGCAACACGTTGAACACGATTGTGCCGTCGTCACGCGTGTAGAAAGTCATGCCGTCACGTACAACTACGGGCGCGGCGGCGGTTGCGGTTCTTGCCATGTATTCGGACAACGTGCGCGCACTTGCGGCGGCAATGTCACTTCGGTTTTGTCTTGTGTCTATCGGCCTTTCGCCTGAATCTGCGGCGCAACCCGCCAAAGCAAACAGCATGGTGGCTGTGATAAACAAACTTAATAATTTTTTCATCATTTTCGCTCCCTTTTACAATTTGAAATATCCGACAAGTTCACGCAACATTTCGGCTTGCGAGTTTAATTCCTCTGCGGCGGCGGCGGTTTCTTCCGAAACTGCGGAGTTGCTTTGTACTACTCTGGATATTTGCGAAAGCCCGATTCCTACCTGCGAAATCGCTTCTGCCTGTTCTTTTGAAGATGTGGAAATATTGTTTATGATTTCCATAACTTCGCCCGCGTTTTTAACAATCGTATCAAGCGATACCGCAGTGGATTCCGCAATGCCGGAGCCTGATTCCACACGGGTGATAGAGTCTTGGATAAGCCCCGTGGTTTCGGTTGCGGCTTCTTGGCTTCGCCCTGCAAGGGTGCGTACCTCTTCCGCTACCACGCTGAAGCCCCTACCGTGTTCGCCCGCCCGTGCCGCTTCAACGGCGGCGTTAAGCGCGAGAAGATTGGTTTGGAAGGCGATATCCTGTATAACTTTGATGATTTTGGAAATATCGTTGGAGGAGTCTTTGATTTGAGACATCGCATCCAACATTTGCTGCATGGCTTCGTTGCCCTCTTGCGCATTGGACGTAGAGCGTTGAGACAGTTCGCTTGCTTCGGTAGCGTTGTCTGCATTCTTTTGGGTTTGCTCGTTAATCATGTCAATGCTGGCGTTTAGTTCCTGTACAGAACTGGCTTGTTCTTGCGCACCGTTTGCCAAATCGCCCGCGCTGATGGAAATTTGCTTGGAACCCGAAAGCACTTGCTCGGATGCCGCAGAAATTTCCTTCATGGTTTTATGCAATGTGTTTACGATGTGAGAAATGGATTCTTTTATTTTGTTAAAGTCGCCGTCAAAATTCATGTTGATGTGGCGCGTTAAGTTACCGTTGGAAACTTCGGTCAGGCAATCGCCAATCTCGCGTATATACGCAGACATATCCTTAATCATTTGGTTTACGTCGTTTTTGATTGCCAAGAAGTCGCCCGTGTAATTTCCGCTTACGAATGTGTCAAACCGTCCTGAATTAAGCGCGCTCATAGACACTCTTATTTCAGAAATAGGCTTGTTAACCGCAGACGCGATATTGTTAAGCCCCGACATAATTTCGCGCCAGTCACCTGCGTAGCGTGTTTCGTCGATATTAAAACTCAAGTTACCCTTAACTGCCGCCGCGTCAACCATTTCTCCTATTTCCGAACTTACAGAGTTAAGGTTGTTTATCAGGCTGTTTACGGTATTCGGGATGAAATCCCATTCGCCTATCCAGACGTTTTTATCCATTGATACGTTGAAATCTCCCGCGTTTACTTTTTCAACTACAGAGCCGATTTCTTGGATGTCTGTGGTAATGCTGTTCAACAGATGGTTTACGTGTACTACAACATCTTTGAAAGAATTTTGGTATTTACGCTCGTCAATTTTATAGTGAATACTACCGATTTCAAGGTATTCGTGATGCACTTTAGACAAGTCGTCCACGATATCCCTTACAACACCGACAAGCGAAAGAACATCACGGGACAACGCACCAATTTCGTCGTTTACGTTGTAGGACAGATTCACATTAAGTTTACCTGCCGCCACTTCCGAAGCCGCCCTTGCAATTTGGCTGATGGGTTTGATAATGGCGCGTGACACAAAGTGGTTTATGACAAAGAACATCACAAACGATGCCAAAATAATAAGCAAAGTGGTTGTAACCGCCGTGCTTTGGTAAGCGCGCACCGCCTCAGACATTTCTTCCACGATACTGTCATAGTGTGCGCTAAGGGCTTGGAGATGCGCGATAGACGCGTTTGCGTAGGGTAAAACCCTATCTTGCAAATCGCGGGTAAGAAGCGCGATGTTGATAAGCCCGCCCTGTTGTGCCGCGATAAGTTCCAGCGTTGCTTCATGCATTTGCGCATTGGAAACGTCAAGCAATCCTTTAAGCCGTTCTATTTCCGAATCTTGTATCCACGTAGCGTTTGGGCTTGCGCGCCACACGCCGTATGCACTATGTTCTACCGCCAACGAATTTGTAAACGGTTCTTCAAATACGATTGCGGATACCAATTCGTACCGCCAAATGTGGATATCCTCCATTACTTTTGAAACGGATTCGTCCAGCGCATTAAGCACGTCTAACTCCCACGACATGGTTTGCACGCGCTGAATTGTTACGAACGATACCGCCCCGATAATCACGGACAGCATGAACATACACAACATACCCGCAACGATTTTTGTTTTAAGTTTCACAATAAAACCCCTCTTCCTTCTTACTTTATTTATTACATTTCGATTACAGTAATGCAAGTTTGCAGTATTGTCAATACACGGCATTTTATTAAAATTTTGTAAAAACTTTTTTTATTTGAAGCTTTTTGAAAAGTATGGTACTCTCTACCAAGGAAAAATTCTAATATTTTTGCTTAGGGGGTTTTACAGAAATGGACTTTTTAGAAGCTGTAAAGCAACGCGCAAAATCTCAACTTAAAACCATAGTTCTGCCGGAATCTATGGAGCCGCGTATGCTTAAAGCAACACACCAAATTCTGGCGGAGGGTTTGGCGAAAATTATTTTAATAGGAAACAAAGCGGAACTGGAAAAAGCGGCGGCGGCAGAAAACGCAACCATTTCCGGCGCAACAATTATCGACCCTGCGGACTACGCGGAAATGGATTCTCTCGCGGAGAAGCTGTACGAACTTCGCAAAGCAAAAGGGCTTACCCTTGAAGAAGCGAAAAAAACTCTTGCGGAAAATGCAATAACCTTGAGCAATATGCTGGTGAAAGAAGGCATTGCGGATGGCATGGTTGCCGGTGCAATTACTTCCACGGCAGACGTTTTGCGCCCAAGTTTGCAAATTCTTAAAACCGCGCCCGGAGTTTCCATCGTTTCTTCTTTTTTTGTGATGGTCGTTCCTGATTGCGAATACGGCAACAATGGCGTGTTCATCTTCTCCGATTGCGGGCTTATTCAAAACCCGAACTCGGAAGAACTTGCCGCTATCGCCATTTCTTCCGCAACTTCTTACCGCGCACTGTTGGGCGAAGAGCCTATTGTAGCACTTCTCTCCCACTCCACCATGGGAAGCGCGAAGCACCCCGATGTTACAAAAGTTCAAGAAGCCGCAAAAATTCTTAAAGAAAAAGCACCAACACTTAAAGCCGACGGCGAGTTTCAACTTGACGCGGCAATTGTGCCGTCAATCGGCGCAAGCAAAGCACCCGGCAACCCCGTTGCGGGCAATGCTAATGTGCTAATTTTCCCCGACCTTGATTCAGGCAACATCGCCTACAAACTTGTCGAACGCCTTGCGAAAGCCAAAGCATACGGGCCTGTTACTCAAGGCATTTCCAAACCCGTAAACGACCTTTCTCGCGGTTGCAGTGCAGAGGACATTGTCGGCGTTACGGCAATCACGGCGGTTCAAGCGCAAGGATAAAAAATTTTAAAAATAAAAAATCTTGGGGACGCTGTCCCCAAACCCCTGCAAGGGACTTCGTCCCTTGACCCGAAATTTTGAAAGATATTTAGCTTCGCGAAGCTTTACAGCGTGAAAAGTTAAAGTCTTTTTGAAAGGGGGTTTGGGGGAAAACTTTTTCTGAAGAAAAAGTTTTCCCCCAAGGTCTTAAAAAACAGATAGGAGAATGAATATGTATGTATTGGTAATTAACGCAGGTTCGTCTTCATTGAAGTACCAGCTTTTGGACATGAGCAATGAGAATGCCATTGCAAAAGGGCTGTGTGAACGGATTGGCATTGACGGGCGGCTGGTTCATGAAACGGATAAGGGCAAGCACACGGCTGATAAAGCTATGCCCGACCACGGCGCGGCAATGGCTATTGTAATTGACACGTTGTTGGACGCAGAGCATGGCGTTTTGAAATCGAAAGATGAAATTAAAGCCGTTGGGCATAGAGTTGTGCATGGCGGCGAAACATTTACGGCTTCCGTACTTATTACGGACGAAGTGGAAAAAGGCATTGAGGCGGTTTCCGACCTCGCGCCGCTTCATAATCCGCCCAACTTAACGGGTATCAGAGCCTGCAAACAGCATATGCCGAATGTGCCGCAGGTTGCCGTTTTTGATACGGCGTTCCACCAAACCATGCCCGAGAAAGCGTTTTTGTACGCGATTGATTACGAACTGTACAAGAAGCATAAAATTAGAAGATACGGCTTCCACGGCACAAGCCACAAATATGTATCAAACCTTGCGCCGGAAATGCTAAAGCGTGACGCAAAAGATATGAAAATTGTTACCTGTCACCTTGGCAACGGCGTTAGCCTTTGTGCGGTAGACGGCGGCGTTTCCGTTGACACATCCATGGGAATGACACCGCTGGAAGGGCTTGCAATGGGAACACGTTGCGGCGATATCGACCCCGCAGTTGTGCAGTATATCATGGAAAAAGAGTGTATCTCTGCGCAACAAGCGGGCGATATGCTTAATAAAAAATCGGGCGTGTTGGGCATAAGCGGCGTTTCAAGCGACTTCCGCGATTTATGCACCGCCGCAAACAGCGGCAACGAACGCGCCGCCGCCGCGATGGAAGTTTTTGCGTACCGCGTAGCAGGATACATTGGGCGTTACGCCGCTTGCATGAACGGCCTTGACGCGATTGTGTTCACGGCGGGCATTGGCGAAAACGATTGCGGTATACGCGAAAAAGTTTGCGCGTACCTTACGTGGTTCGGCGTTGAAATTGACCCCGAGCTTAACGGAAAACGCGGGCAAGCATTGGATATTTCTAAACCTAACGCAAAAGTTCGCGTTCTGGTAATTCCCACAAACGAGGAATTGGTAATTGCACGGGATACCAAAGCAATCTTGAAATTTTAAGGGGGAACGGCAATGGTTATCAACAGCTTAAACGTTGCGCAGTCGCAGGTTAGGCCGCTTACAAAAGAGGTGATTTTGAATTGCCCAAGGGGGATTGCGGGCAACAACCCCGACAGAACCCGCACACTGCCTGCAACTATTCAGCTAACGCCTGATGGAATGCGTCACTTGGAAATTTCCCGCGCACTTGCAGGTGCGGCGAGTGATATCCGAGACGAGGGGCTTAGTTCGGGCGATATGGTGCAAGATTTGTCCATGGCGTTCGGCAGAATTTACGAGCAGTTCAGCCCTGCGGGAAACAGCCCTGTTTCTGCCGAGCGCAGATTTACGGCGGGCGAAAATTTCACACGCGACGAAGTAATTTTTTATGATAACCGTCACTGGGAAATTTTACAGGATTTCACCCACAACGGCGACCAAAATTGGCGGCCGGGTTTGGCGCACAGCTTGTTCCGCGAAACCGAAGGCGAATCACCCTCACGGGGCTACTGCCCTATTTTGCATCGTGTTTTCCACGGCGCGACCAGAATGGCGTTTGGCGTTGAAGCCACACGGGAATTTATGCATTTGGGAAGCCGTTATGAGTTTGAAAATTGCGAAAACACCAATGTTTTAATCCGAAATACTGTTTTAACCCTGCAACCTGAAGCGCAAGCGGCGTGGCTGCAAAGCCAAGAAAACGCAAACGTTTTTGCGGAAGCATTTTTGCAAAACGTATACACACAAGGGCACGAAGCCGCGTTTAATTTAGCAATGGCGCGGATAAATTAAACCTCAAAGGAGAATGAAATATGTTTGTAAACGCGAAAGAGATGTTACAAAAAGCCGCAAAGGGCAAATACGCCGTTGCGCAAATTAATATCAACAACTTGGAATGGACAAAAGCCGCACTTACCACGGCGCAAGAGCAAAAAAGCCCAATCATCTTGGGCGTAACGGGCGGCGCGGCAAAATACATGGGCGGTTTTGCAACCGTTGTGCAAATGGCAAAAACCATGGACAAATGCCTCGGAATTACCGTTCCCGTTGCAATTCACCTTGACCACGGCAGTTACGACGAATGCCTTGCGTGTATTGAAGCGGGCTTCACCAGCATAATGTTTGACGGAAGTCATTTCCCGTTTGAAGAAAACGTAGCCAAAACAAAAGAAATAATTGCCCTTGCGCACAAAAACGGTTTAACACTTGAAGCCGAAGTTGGCGCAATCGGCGGCGAAGAAGACGGCGTAGTGGGTTCAGGCGACGTTGCAGACCCCGCAGAGTGCAAAGCCATTGCAGACCTTGGCGTGGACTTCCTTGCGGCGGGCATAGGCAACATTCACGGCACCTACCCCGACAACTGGACAGGTCTTGATTTCGGCGTTCTGACAGAAGTTGCAAACCTCACAGGCGGCTTGCCCCTTGTACTTCACGGCGGCACAGGTATCCCCACAGAGATGGTGCAAAAAGCAATCTCACTGGGCGTTGCGAAAATCAATGTAAACACAGAATGTCAACTTGCATTCGCCGCCGCCACCCGCAAATATATCGAAGACGGCAGTGACAAAAAGGGCAAAGGTTTCGACCCGCGCAAACTCCTCGCCCCCGGCGCAGAAGCAATCAAAGCCGTTGTTAAAGAAAAATTTGAGTTGTTTGGTTCTGTTGGTAAGGCTTAGTTGGCGTGAAGCATTCCGCCAAAGCGCGTGAAGGGAAAATTATCGTTGTTTCAATTGCGACGCTTAGTATCATTGCAAACGTCGTAATTATCATTATTCTCTTCGCCAATCCGCTTAGAATTTTCCAAGCGGTTATTAGAATCGCATTCGCGATTGCGCTTGTTCGCGGCGTAATGTGGATGAGATATTTTTACGCTGTTGGTATGGCACTTGCGGCTCTGGTTGCGATACACGGGCTGTATTCGGTAACGAACGATACTTCTGATTTTTTGATTCTTTTCTATATGATAAGTTTAGCGTATTACATTGCCGCAGGTGTCTTGCTTATTTTCAGCAAGGGTGTCTCCGAGTATTTTTATGAAAAAGCGAACGGCATAAGAGAGGATGCCATACCTCCCCCCGGACGGTTTTGGTAAGGCCTAGACACTACCCGACTCATACGTAAATCCTTCGCCGTGAACATCGGAGACGGTATCGGTTATCATGAAAGCCTCTTTGTCGTGGCGGTCAACTATGGTTAGTAGTTGCTGATAATCTTTTGAGTTTAACGTAACCAAAAGCATGGGGCGTTGGCTTTGCTCGAACGCGCCTATTGATGGGATTAGTGTAACGCCGCGTTTTATTTCGTGTAAGATTTCTTGCGTGATAATTTCGTGCAGATCGCTGATGATGTACACCAGTTTCTTTTTGCTTATGCCGTTTTCAATGTAATTCATTGTGGCAGAGGTTATGAAAATTGAAGCGATGGCGAAAAAAAACGCATCTACATCGAAAACGAAAAGGCATAGGATTACCACAATTCCGTCTGTGATAAACAGCCCTATTGAGGGCGAAAGCTTGAAATATTTTTGCAAGATTAGCGGCGGAATACCTGTTCCGCCGCTACTTGCTTTGTTGTGATACAAAATGCTTACGGCTATTCCAAAAATCGCGCTTCCTATTACCATGGACAGCATTGTGTCGTTGATTATCGTGTAACGCGGCACAATCCCTATGAAAAACGGCAACAGTGCCGCACCGATAAACGTGTTAAAAAAAACTTCCTTGCCCAAAAAAATGAACGCCAGAATTAAAACAAGCCCGTTGCCGATGTAAACCACAAGCGAACGGCTTACGCCAATCCATTGTTCTAAAATGATTGCAAGCCCCGTAAGCCCGCCAGCCGCAATATTGTGCGGCCCAAGAAACATATTCACACACACAGCAATTAACACTATTGAAAATAAGATACACGCTATTTTTTTTATCCAAAATTTTGCTTTCATTTGCATTCAACTTTCTAGGTGGGAATTTTTATGAAGAAACAGATAAAATGTTTTGTTTTATTATTTGCGTTATTCGCAATTTTATCCGCGTGTTTACTTGCCGCACTCGTTCTGTTTTCCCCGATAACGGTGCGGGCAACAACGGACGCGGTGGTTTCCTCACGGTTTGAAATTCTTGCAGACGATGAAAAATTTGAACTATGGGGGTATTTCACATACACGGGAATCCTTTATTTTTGCATTTACGATATGGCGTACATTTTGCGGGGAACGCCCGCGCAGTTTGATATCCGCGCCGCAAATAGCGGCCTTGCGTATCTGCGAATTTTGCGTGGCGAAACATACACCCCAACAGGCACGGAATTTCAGCCGATTCCCGAAACCCGATTTGCATCCCGCGCAGACGGCGGCGGATTGTTCGGCTGGGAGGGAAACGGTTTCGATTTTTACCCGGAGCAAACGCTAATCATTGAAATTGACGGCACGGTAATTGAACCCGCAACGTCAATTGCACTGCGGACAATCCAAGACATAAACAACACATATTTTCACATATGGGATTTGGCAGCGTTGCTGGGTTTTGACGCGCTAACCTTCAACGCACACGAGTACCCCGCCGACCCCGCTCTGATGGGTTTTCACGCCGTAATTACAACAGGAACGCGCCCACCTGCACAGCTTCCCGTGCAGTTCCCGTGGCTTGCGGATATTTTGGTACGGCTTGCGGGGCACTGGGTGGACGAGCGTCATTTTAACAACACATATATTGACGAAAGCGTAGTTTTTCCCGCAGAAATTGTTTTCTCGTACCACGGCGCGAACAACCCCGTAATGACAACCGCCGCGCCGATTCACGAAGCGTTTTCGGGCTGGGTGCAGTCTATTTATTGGTGGCGGCTGGCTTTTGAAACCGCACGGGAAGATGACAGATATTGGTGGCATTCCATGTCTGCGCAAACCCTTGAAAACGGGCTGGTGAAACTAACCGACAACGGAATAAGCCGCCCCGCATGGAACTCCGATATCGAACACGAAGGGCGCAGAGAGCCACTAACCCGCATACCGCGACTTTACAGCCAATCCATCAGCTTTACATTCGACCCAAGTGAAGACCCCGTTAACACAATCACAATGTACATCGGGGACACGCCGCATATCATGCAGAGATACAACATTTTTTGGGATTTCGTCCCGCCGCGTTATCAAGTCACAGCGGTGGACGGTGGCATAGAATTGCGCTACACATTCTACCCGTGGACATTCGGCCTCGTTTTCCCGGAAATGGATTTCCGCATTTACCGCTCAAATTTTGATGTGAGTACCCTCACACAGCACGGGCAGATTCATTACGCCGCTTTCCCCGAGAGCGGCATGGAACTAATGCGCCAACTGCACGGCATTTTACCGTGTTGCCGCGAAATTTATCGGTTCACAGACACCACGGCGCAAGCGGGAAATATTTACTACTACTCTGTTTGGCATATGTACGTCCCTGATTGGCAGGGCGTGTACCACCATCGCAACATCACCCCAACGGGAATTATCCGCGTGGACACTGCCGAATTTTTACGCGAACCGCCGCAGGAAGAACCCGCGCCACAAACCACAAGCCATATATTTTTACTGTTGATTCCGCTAATCATTACGGCGGCGTGGTTTGGATACCGCAAGAAAACTAAGAACGCCCACTAACCATAGGAGGAATTTTTATGTACAAACAGCTAAAATGTTTTGCTTTATTATTTGCGTTATGCACAATTTTATCCGCGTGTATGGTGGATGAGCATTCGGGGGCGGCGTATCTTGGCGAAGTGCCAACGCTACTTTCCACCACGCCCGCCGCGCTGGAATTAACGCCCGAAGCCACGCCGCCAAATCCTGCGCCGTCTCCCCCACCCCGCCCCGCGAATGCGCGTGACTTCGGCGGGCGAACGCTTAGGATAGGCGCGTGGTGGCCCGCTCCAATTTATTACGCAATATGGTACGAACCACGCCCGGAAACATCAAGGGATTACGAAGTCGCACGCATGATGTGGGAAAACGCCCGCCGCATAGAGCGAGAATTTAATGTACAGCTTGAATACGTAACCGTACCTTATGACGACTTTTTGCCAACGCTTGCAACAAGCTTTATGCCGCCGCCTTTTGCAGACGTTGTTGTTTTGGAGGGCGGAATGCAGGTTGAATTGGTCGGCAGATTAATCCAACCGTGGTGCGCGGCAAATTTGCCAGACGCGGATATTTTTGGCGAGCAAATTCATGCGCGCCCCTGCACAATCTTTGAAGGTCGTGTTTGGACAATCAACCCGCAGGGGGTAGATATTGTTGCGCAAGGTCTTGGCGTAAACCTTGATATTATCCACGCAAACGGTTTGCCAAACCCGCTGGAATTATTTGAAGCGGGGCAGTGGACATGGGACGCTATGCTTGAAATTATGCGCGATGCAACGGCAGACACAACGGGCGACGGCGTTGTAAACCAATTCGGCATCGCAGGACAGCCGAACGATATCATTCGGCATTTGATTGGCGCGAATGACGGCATTCTGGTTGGCGGAGATTTCAATTTTGTCTGGCCGAATTTCTACTACGCATTAGACCACCCCAACACACGCGCCGCGCTGGAGTTCGCGGAAACCATTTTCAGCGAAGGACTTTGGGCGCACGAGCCGGGCGGCGTTATGATTATAGGAAACTGGGAGCGTAATTTTTTTAGCGGCAAACGTGAAGGCAATGCCGCGTTATTCCCCGCCGCCACGTGGAGTTTGGAAGGTTGGCCGCCAAATTTCTATCCGCATTTTAATTTCGGCTTTGTCCCCTTCCCCACCGGCCCGAACAATACGACGGGTAACACTTCGTTAAGCGGCTTGCGCACAGGTCTTGCCGTTCCCGTTGGCGTGGATTGGTGGCTTGAAGATATCCTTTTCATTATGGAAGAACTGTTCGCGTGGTCGGGCGACAACCCTGATTTAATTTGGGAAAGCGGCGAAACAAACCGTTTGCGTGACGTCCTGCCAACCGAGGCAGACGTTCAGCGATATCTTCACGCACACCGCACCCAAGCCGCAGATATCGGCATGGATATATCTGAATATTATTGGGTGCTTGGCTTTATGGCGTATGATTTCCACAGCCGCGAAATGACCGCGGCGCAAGCAATCGAATATCACCGCGCCCCGCAACAAGCAATCCTAGACCGCCGCTTTAGACCATAGGCTGTGCATATACCGCAGGCGCGGAGTAATAATAAGGGCAGTCAACCCCGCTTTGTGAATAAGTAGTTTGGGTGGGCAGTGAGCGCAACGTGCATTTCCCTTCGTGCTGATACGTGCATGAATGTGTGCAGTTAATATCCATTTTCACCTCTCCTTTGTGCTTCATTATGCCCCAAAATTTTTTTATTAATCGGTGATTAGATGCCATACGTTTTGCTTTTTTTGGAAGGAATAATAACCTTCATTTCGCCTTGCCTGTTGCCGCTTTTGCCGGTTTATGTGTCGTACTTTGCGGCGGGCGAAGGAAAAACCAACACCCTGCTAAACTCGATAGGTTTTGTGATTGGGTTTACGGTCGTGTTTGTTGCAATGGGTGCGTTTGCGGGAACTGTCGGCGGGTTTTTCATCAGCCACACGCGGATTATTAGTATCATCGGCGGGATTATTATTGTCGTGCTGGGGCTTAACTATGTAGGCGTTGTAAATTTGCGTGTTTTCCGCGCAGGGACGTTTGGGAAATTTCAACTTGGTAAAACCCGCCCGTCGTCGTTTCCCTCCGCGATTGTGTTCGGGATTGTGCTTTCTATCGCATGGACACCCTGCGTAAGCACCTTTCTTGGGGCGGCATTGGTACGCGCCGCCGCACAAGGTTCTGCCCACGAGGGAATGCTTATGCTTCTGGTTTACTCGCTGGGGCTGGGCTTGCCCTTTATCGCAAGCGCGGTTTTAATCGACAAGCTTAAAGGTGCGTTTGATTTTCTCAAAAGAAATTACCGCGCCGTAAATATTTTCTCGGGCGCGGTACTGGTCTTGGTCGGAATTTTAATGATACTGGGGCGTCTTTGGTAAAAAAACCACAGGGGACTCCGTCCCCCGCACCCCCTGCAAGGGGATTCTATCCCCTTGACCCCTATCACGAACCCGCGCAAAGCGCGGGTTCAAGTTGAAGTTTTTTGCCGAACTTTTTTTCAAAAAAGGAGGATTCTAATGAACAAAAAAATCTCAACAGTACTTGCGATTATCGTTTTCGCGGCGTTGCTTGGTGCGGCGTTTTTCGCGTACAACGCACTTTACGAAAGTGCGTACATTCCCGAAAGCACAGCCGAAACCATAGCCGAACATCACGGCCTTCCACTAGCCGCAGACTTCGCAATGGAAGACGCATACGGCAACGAGGTTCGCCTGTCGGATTTCCGAGGGCAACCCGTGGTGCTTAATTTTTGGACAACGTGGTGTCCGTCTTGCGTGCGCGAAACGCCGCATTTTGAAAACCTGTATCAAGAACAGGGCGATGAAATAAAAATCCTAAAGGTAAATCTAATCGGTAGCCGCGGCGAAACCCGCGAAAGCGTTGACGCTTTTATGTATGCGGGCGGATACACCCTCCCGCTTTATTTTGACACAGAGCGCGAGGGCGCACGCGCCTACAACATCACCACAATCCCCGCTACGTTTTTCATCACCGCAGACGGATACCTTGCCACAACAATCCACGGTTCCGTAACCGAAACCACCCTTGCACACGGGGTTAAAACGGCCATTCGTAACCGTTAAAGTCCTATGATGATGTAATCTATGTAGGGGGTAAATAACACTTGGCTGGCTAGGAAGTTGTTTATTAAATGACGATTGCATCTTTACGTTGGCGTTATGATTGTATATAATGTGGATGAGGTGATTCATGATGATGGCTACTAAGTCAAATGTGAATGTAAAAATTGATACAGTGGTTAAAGAAACCGCAACAATGCTTTTAGACCGCATGGGGATTGACCAAACCACGGCAATAGATATGTTTTACAGGCAGATTATAGCCGAGCGACGCTTA
>WQSG01000021.1 GCA_009788055.1 Defluviitaleaceae bacterium
GTTCGGCTTTTACGCTGGATTTCGCCCTTGACCCGCCGCAAGATGTACGGGTAAACGTAACCGTAACGCACCCGCATTTTCAGCAAACAACCGCGTTTTTCCCGATAACATACGACCCCGTAGTTCTTGCGGAATTAGCGGAAGCGGAAGAAATCGAAGAAACGCCGGAAACGCCCGCACAAGAAAGACCCGAAACCCCTGCGGAATACACCCCCGAAACACCCGCCAACCCCGAACCGCAAGATATAGAAACAAACAACGCAACCATTTTCATTTTAATTGGCATAGCCATCGCGCTGTTGATTGCCGCAATTATTTTACGCGCCGCAAGCATCCGCAGAATACGCCAACGCGTATACACAGGCCGCTTAGAGCTTCGCGCACTCTTGGGCGACGGCAAATACACCTCCCTTGAAGCCCCCGATATCAGCACCTTCGCAGGGCAAATGTCCCTCATGGAATTTCTAAATAACAGCCTTGGCGGCGCAAAGGCAGACAAACTTGTGCAATCGGGCATTCCCATTTGGGATATCCAGCTTTCGCCGGGTACGCAAGGCGCACAGCCCACAATTTACGTTTTGAAAAAAGGCACAAACTGCCTAATCACAGACGGTGACGGCAACTCCATTTTCAAGAAAAAAATCGTATGGGAAGACGGACAGCAACTCGTTTTCTCCATTCCGGGCGAATCGCCCAAGCTGGAAATAACCTACCGCGCTTTTGACGACTAAAAAAAGTTCGACAAAAAACTTTACCTGAAAACCGCATACGCGGTTTTCAAAGAAGGGGTCAAGGGGACTTGTCCCCTTGCAGGGGGCGCGGGGGACGGAGTCCCCTGCGGGTTCTAATCTTTCAAGATACATCGAAAGAGGTTGTTACGCAATGAAATTATCATCCGAAATAAAGGCCGAACTGCAAGCGTTGGACAGCGAGTACGGCGGCGGAATTTCAACGCAAGGCACAAGAACGGATGCAATCGACAAACCTATATTAATTATCGGCCTCGGCGGAACAGGCGCGGAGGCTCTTATTCGTGTAAAAAAATCGGTGAACAGGCATTTTAAGCTGGGTATTTCCGCAAACGGGCGCAGGTTGGACAAGCCTTCGCAAATTGAATATCTGGCACTGGATTCCGATGATAATATGACAAATTTAAGCTACAACGGAATGTCCTTTGCGGAGGATGAATTTTTGCTGTTGGACAACGCAAATTTGACGTCCATTTACAGAAACCGCGAAACGGTTTTTAAAGACTCCACCCAAAGCTGGATAGCGGGCAATTTGCGCTTGCAACAGGTGAAACACGGCGCGGGCGGCATAAGGCAAGCGGGGCGGCTGTTGCTTACAATAAACAGCAACCGCGTTATCAGCCTTTTGACGGAAAAAATCAACAGGCTAACAGTAAACAGAAAATCGAATGATTTACTATATGTGTTTATTTTGGCGGGTTGCGCAGGTGGTACGGGAAGCGGCGTTTTCATTGACGTGCCGTATATCGTGCGCAAAATTGCAGAGCAAAAAGGCTTTGAAACGGAAAACATAGGCATGGTTTTTCTGCCGGATGTTACGCTTTCGGACAGCATGATAGACGGTTCTGCCGCGCTGAATATCAAGGCAAACGGCTTTGCCGCGCTGAAGGAACTGGACTACCTCATGAACATAGAGCGCAACGGCGACACGTTTGAGCAAACCTTTGCAGACCTTGAAATTAAATCTGCCGAGCCGCCATACGATTTGTGTCACCTTGTAAGCGCGAAAGACGAACACGGTAAACTTGTTCCCGCCGCAAAAAATTACTGCATGAACGTAGCCGCCGAAACCATCATAAATTTTATCGCAAGCGAAGAAGTTACGGACGGGCAAAGCTATACAATCAGTTCGTATCTTTCAAATATCGAGAACAACAAGGCGGCGTTTTTAATGACGCACAGCCAAAAACAACCTGTAAACTATATTTACAATACTATTGGTGCGTCCAGCGCGTCATTGCCCGTGGAATATCTGTTGAATTTTCTTGCGTCCAAGATGTTTGCGGAACTTGAACCCCTTGCGGAAAAAAGCCCCACAATCGAGGACTCCAAACTTACGCTGGAGACATTTAAAATTGACCTGCCAACCCTTGAGAGGGTGCTTACAACGGACAAGCCAAAGCCGCGCAGTTTCAAGCAATACGACCATATTGTTTTGCAACAACGCCCCGAAATTATAGAGGACGCAATAAAAAGCGAACTTAACCGCCTTAAAGACCACTACGACACGGCGGCAGACGCGGTAATCGCAAGCTTTACGGAGATGCTTGCAGACAAAAACAATGCAATCTGCCAAGACTTTTCGGACTTGGAGCGCGGGCCGTTTTACACTTTGCGCCTTCTTTCCGACCTGCACGAAACATCCGTAAACCGCGAAATCGACACGCTACGCAAACGCGATATCCTTCAAAAGCGCGAACACCGCGATAGCTTGGCGGCAATGGAAATTTCGCGTCAAGCACTTATGGTAAAACTTCTTAAAAAGTCATTGCTGGGCATGGGGAAAAAATCGTTGGCGGAAAATATCGTTGAAACAAGCGAGAATTATTTACGCGCAAACGGAAAAAACCTGATGTATGACGCGATTGACCGCATATATGAAAGCGTGATTGCACAGCTTAGCGAGTTTAACGAACAAACGCTGGACACGCATTGCGAAACACTTAACGCACTTAAAGAGCTTTTCGACAAGTTCAAGAACGCGCAAAACGCACCCGACCAAGATGAAAATTTCGCAAAAAACCTAGCCAATGCAAAAGAATTTTGCGAAGCATTTGAAAAAGACGAGGACGCAACAAAAGTGTTGGACTACAAGCAAGCGATTAAGCGGCTTTTAAAGGATATGCTTGCGGAGTGGAACGGCATTGGCGGTGCGCAAATGGTTGATAACCTGAACGAATTTGTAACGGCGCAATTCCAAACCGTTGTACACAAATCGTTAGACCACTACTGCAACTTGATGGCGTCAACAAAAGAAGAAAATCTTGAAGAATATATCACGGGCAAAATAAACGAACTGCACGAGGGCGCGAAGGTTATGTTCCCGATAAACCACGTGCCAAGCGGTTTGCACATTGTTTTTCCGCCGTATTCGTACCTTTCCGTGCCGCACAACGCGCCGCAAATTCGCACCGTGGTGCGCGGAATGAACACCAGCGGGCGGGTTTCCAACATAAAAGCAAGCACCATGAGCAACCGATTATATATGCTTAATTTGAAAATCGCCGTTCCGCTTTATTGCTATACGGAACTAAACGAATACGAGGCGGTATACGAGACGTCCCTTAACAAAATCGCGGGTTTGCACCTGTACGAATGCCCCGAGCGCAACTGGAAGGAACTGCCCTCTCCAAACTACGACAAGCTGTGGACAACGGACTATGAAAACACACGCGAACGCCTAAAAAACAATCGTATGCGCGATTTATTTGACTGCGCGTTGGATTATAAAATTATTCGTTTGGAAGAACGCACTCGTTGCTATTTTGGGTTCTACGGCGACAGGGTAAATTTGAGCGAGCGTTTTTCCCACATAGAATCGGGTATTGAAGAAAAAACGCTGAATGCAACCCAAGCCCGCGCCGCAATGGCAGAACTAAACGAATTTTTGGCAGACGCAGAGCGGGAAAAATACTTTAAGCCGCTTTTCGACACGGAATATCTTGCGGAAACAGACACCCCCGATGTGGAGTATGCAAAGGGCGTGTTCATATATATGCCGCGCCTTTGCGAATACGTTGCAAACGAGGTGCGCATCCGAGAATACATTGAAGCCCTGCGCGACGAGCTTTCCAAAATAGACCTTAACGAAGTAAAATACAGTCATTTTGCGCAAATGCTGTACATGGGCGTGATTTCCAAAAGCCGCAAAACCTACCGCTACACACTGGACGGCGAAACGCAAATATTACACACAATGCAAAACATCACAGAGCAATTCGTGGACTACGACGTTTTCAAGGCGTACTTGGAATTGCCCGCCGACATCTCTGCGCACTTGCAAAAACACGCGCAAGAGGAAGAAAACCAACTTACAGATGACCAATTCGTTCAAATAGGAAAAACCATCGACACATTCATCGAAAGTTACCAGTACAAACTGGAACTCTTGGAAAAAACTTTCAGCAACGAACGTGACGGCACACTAAAACGTATTTTCTACCGTACCATGCTTGAAGTTTTCACGCGGGAGAAAGAAGTGCTTGCATGAAAGGACGATTAACAAATCCTGTCGTTTATTTCATGTTGGGAAGCTGTAACGAGTTTGCGCCGCCCATTGCTTCCGCGCTTGACACGTATGTAACGGGCGCGGAGATTATAAAGGTTCCGCAAGGCGTTGGCGACGAGTATATTCGCGGTGAAGTGAACCGCGTTTGGCGTGAATTTTTGACGAATGGCGCGGGGCGGGCAGATATTATCCGTGCAAATTTTTTTGTTTGTGCAGACGAAACCGCGCTTGCCTTGCCCGAGTTGCTTGTTTCGGCGGAGAAATATTTTTCGGCGTTGTTTCCTGCGGGCGTGTTGGTTGATATTTACTGTTTGTTAGATGACGCGGATTTGCTTGCACCGCACAGGCAAGCCGTTATGGAAATGCTGGCGGAACTTCGTGAGGGAACGCCGCGAATATATTTGCTGTCCAACCTTTCCAGCACAAATACTTTTGAAACGCGGGAAAAAGCGGCGCAAACCGCCGCATTGCTTACACTTTTTAAGGATTGTTCGCCCAATTTATATATATCCGAAGCGGATGCTGCGCGGTACAACGAGTTCTTTTTTTTGGAGAATTGCGCGGCGCGTAACGGGGATTTTTTAACGGCGGGAAGCTTGGTTTTGTCTGTGCCGCAGGACGCGTTAAAGGCGTTGATTATGGCAGAGATTCTCACGTTTGGGCGGGACGACGATATCACGGAAGAAACGGAGACGCCGCATAAATCTGTTTTTCCGCAAAAAATGCCCGCGAAAAGTATGGATTATTTGTGTGGGCTGGCTATTCCCGATTTTAATTTGAACGACCCGCTTACACGTGGCGCGTGGATTTCGCGGCTGTTTGGGCAAAGGCTGGAGCAAATTGCATCAGAGTATGACGCGCCCGAGACGGAAACCGACGACGTTTTTACACCGCCACCACAAACCACAAACCTGTACGAACTTATACGCCAAGCGGAGGAAGTACACGGTAAAGCCGCGTCCGATGCAGTTTACGCGGCAGAAAACGAGTTGCGCAAAGCGGAAGAAAAGCTGGACGCGTGGCTGGAAAGCCGCCCCGATTTTACAAAGGGAAGCGCGGAAACCGCAACGCGAAGGCTATCGCCATTGCAAACACAACCGCTGTTCCCGTATGTTTTGGCGCAGGAGTTTTTGAAAAAGCAAGCGGATTTGCAGTATATAAAAGAAAAAATCAATATCCTACAGCGCAGACAGCGCGTAATTGCGCGGTATCTGAAAAAAATATTCAAGTTGAAAGAGCAAGTTGACGCGGCGGTTTCGTTACAGGAAAGGCAAATTCTGCAACTGAATGAAACTTTCCGCGCATTTACGGGTGGAAGAAACGCCGCCGATTATTTCCGCAAAAAATTCCGCGAATACGCAAAAATTAACCGTGACAAAATTGAAAATCTATCGCGGGAAATGACGGACTCGCTGTTAAACAACGAGTTTGCGGAGTTTCAAAAAAGTCTTGAATCTTTTGTTAAAATTACGGTTTTATCCGCGCCGCAGTTTACGGAATCAATTGCAACGGTGTTGCAGGAACTAACGGGCGGGGACGATATTTCTGCCGCGTTAAGCGAATGGATTTTGCAGCACATTCACTTTGGTGTGCGGCTTAAAACGGGGTACGCCAAACTTTACACAGAGGCAAATTTATTCATGCCGGAGGCGGACACGGCGTTTGAGGTAAAAAAACAATACGAAGCACGGGGGCTGGGTCGCATGACAGTTTTTATCTCCGAGGATACATCTGCGAATTTTAAGCGTTCTCTCGAAGCCGTGAACGATTCTTCTTCCGGCAGTGCATCAACGCTTTTCGCACCTGATGGCGGCAACGGATTGGCGGTTTTGTATCATGCGGGCGCGTTCAATTTGGAAGAACTGTTTTATGTTGTGAGTGAAAAATGAAAAAAGCGAATTACACCATTGCGGAAAATAACGACCCATCCATGGAACTGCGCAGTTTTGGCGCGACATTGGACAATAAGAACAACGCCGTGCTAACATGGGAGTGGCCGCAGAACCGATTAATAAAATTACTTTTCATTTTTGAATGGGCAGACGACAGCACGGAAGCTCCCGAAATCGAAAGTTTAATAAACGAAAATTATCCGCACGAGGTTGTTACCCGCGAACTGGCAACCAAATTTTCAAAAGGCATAGAGAAAAAGAGCAAGTTTATCGCGGCGGCAGGTTATTTCAACGAGGATAAGGGAATAACAATTTGCAAGCCCGTTACCGCAACCGATTGGCTTTTTAAAAAGGTTACGCTAACCGCAACAGTCACCCGCAAGGCAGTGCCGTTAAGCCCGTTTGAAAAGGCAACCATTCGTGTAACCGCAGACGATTTTTCGCAAATGGGAATGGCAACGCAGATTCTAAAATACGCCGTTTACGAGCAGGGGCGCAAGGTTGGCGAGTACCCGCTGGATACCCTTTCTTGTGCGGGCGCGTGTGGGTTTTATGTAAAAAAAGAACAGGCTGTAAAATTTATTTTGGACGAAAATTATTTACATTTATTTCAACTATCATCACAGAACGGAGGGTAAATATGAAAGTAAAATCTGTTATTTGTCCGTTTTGTTGCCACCGCTTTCACCCAAATGAAGCGGATTTTCGTATGCCCGTCTCTGCCGCACGGCGTTCTAAAAAAGGCGATGAAAATACCGAGCTTGATGAAAAATTATTCGACTACCAAGTGGACGTTTTGCAAATAAGCGAAAGAGAAGCAACCAAAAATGCGATGCAGCCGCTGTCTATTGAAATTGAAGGCAACGACGCAATCACGTTTGACCAAGGCGAAATTGAAAAATACGGCTTTGCGCAACGCGTAACATACACCCCGCAAGGCGGCAAAAAAGTAATCTGCGAGCAACGCCTTTGCCCGAATTGCCACAACGACCTGCCCATAGGCTATGGCATACGCGAAACTTTGCTTATCTCCATTTTGGGTGATGCCCGCGTGGGCAAATCGGTTTTTCTTACCGTGCTTATTTCGGAGTTGGAAAACAACATGGATTTCGCGTCCAAGCTTACATTTATCGGCGACAAACAGGTGCGGGAAACTTTCTACGAAAACTATCAGAAGCCGCTGTTAAAAGACCACGAGTTAATAAGCTCCACCAAACGCAGGAAAATTCCGCCGTATGCGTTTAATTTTTGGTATCGTTTTAAAAACGAGGACGGCGCAATCGAAGAAAATACCATTGATATAATCTTCTACGATATCGCGGGCGAGGACTTGCGCGACGATACGGGTATTCGCCAAAACGGCTTTAACATCAAGGATTCGGGCGGGCTTATTTTCCTTGCAGACCCCACAAATTTCACAAAACTATCCGACCTGTTCCGCGTGACGGACTCGTCACTTATCGAGGCTATTCCCGAAGAAAATTCCAACCAGCAAATTTTTAACACGCTGTACAATTACTTCCTTGGTTTCGACCGCGAAAAAAGCCCCATTCCGATGGCAATGGTGCTGTCCAAGGCAGACCTTTTAAGTTTTGTAAAGCTGGACTTTTTTGATAACAAACCAGAAAATCGCATTCAGCATATTTTCACGGACGAGCTTCACCAAGGCGCGGTTAATATGCGCAGTGTGAAAGGGCTTAACCAAGAGGTGCGGGAACTTCTTTCATATCTTGGCGAGGACAGTATTTTGAATAATGCACACGGCTGTTTTAAAACCGTAAATTGTTTCGCCGTGTCCAGCCTTGGCAAAAAGCCCACCACCGAGCAAATATCCGACCCCGAAACCAACGAAACAATCGAAAAAGGATATGTAGACGGCCCGCTGGAACCCTTCCGCGTAAAAGAGGCGTTCTACTGGATTTTAATGCGGCACAGATTTTTGCACAAATACGAAAACAACCGCTACACACTATATTCCCCGCCACAGCCCGAAGAAAAACTAACGCTTTGGCAACGGTTTTTGATGTTGTTTACAGGATAGCACATTCGGAAAGGACGATGAAAATGCAGGTAATTTTATTGGAAGATGTAAAAGGCATAGGAAAAAAAGGCCAGACAGTGAACGCCGCAGACGGCCACGCATTAAATTTTTTAATCCCGCGAAAGCTTGCGGTGGAAGCAAATAAAACCAACCTTGCGCAACTGGACGCGCAAAAAAAGAAAGCCGAAAAGAAACTAAACGAAGATATTGCCGCCGCAAAAGCAATTGCGGATAAATTAAAAGAAGCGAAAATAAAAATCCCTGTGCGCGTTGGCGAAAACGGAAAAATGTTTGGCTCTATTTCCAACAAGGAAGTAGCCGAGGCCGTGCAGTCACAGGCAGGGGTTGCGATAGACAAGAAGAAATTTACCATGCAAGCCGTAAAAACAGTAGGCGAACATACCGCGGCGGTGAACCTCCACCCGCAGGTGAAAGCCACGCTTACATTTGAATTGGTGCGGGAATAATGCCGCCGGACGCCAACGAACCGGGCGATTTTGTTCCGTCGATTCCGCCTGATTGGGATGACGCGCCCGCGCAGTCTGCCCCGCAAACGCCCCAAGGTCATAGTGCAAATCCCGTCTCACAAATTTCCTCCGGAAATTCGTTCGCAAGAATACCGCCCAACGACCAAGAGGCGGAACTTGCTGTGCTTGCGGGAATGCTTTTCGACCGCGAAGCAATTACAACGGCAAACGAAATTTTAAAGGGCGACGATTTCTACCGCCCCGACAACCAAAAAATTTATGAAACAATGGTAGAGATGTACGCAAAAAACGTCCCCGTGGACGTTGTAACTTTAAGCGACAAACTCGCGGAAAAAGGGCTTCTGGACGAAATAACGGGCGGGCGCGACCGCGTGGTAGAACTTGCTTCAACCTATTACACCTCTGCAAATACGCGCCAGCACGCGCAAATCGTATGGGAAAAATCCTTGCTTCGCAAGCTGATTAAAGAGGCAACGATAATCTCCAACGCAGGCTTTGAGGCAAAAGAAGAAGCCGCGACCATTTTGGAACGAGCAGAAAAAGCCATTTTTGAAATCTCGCAGGGCGCGACAACCCGCGACTTTTCGCACATACAGGAAGTAATTGTTCTTGCCATGAACAAACTGGAAGAACTCTACGAAAACCAAGGCTTGGTAACGGGCGTTGAAACAGGTTTTACAGACTTCGACAAAAAAACGGCAGGGCTTCAAAAATCTGAAATGATTTTAATTGGCGCACGTCCGTCCATGGGTAAAACCGCGTTTTTGCTTAGTATCGCCTACAACGCGGCGGTGAAATCTTCCGTACCAACCGCCGTTTTCAGTTTGGAAATGTCCAAGGAGCAAATCGGCAACCGTTTGCTTGCCCTTGGCGCGGGCGTGGATTCCCAACGCCTACGCACGGGCGCACTAACCGACGAAGACTGGGACCAGCTTTCCATGAGCATCGGCGGCATTTCCAACGCGCCGCTTTTCATCGACGACACACCCGCCATTTCCGTTTCAGAAATGCGCACCAAATGCCGCCGCCTTAAAATAGAGCAAAAACTTGGGCTAATCGTTATCGACTATTTGCAATTGATGTCGCCGCCCACATCCTCACGCACCGAATCGCGCCAGCACGAAGTTTCCGAAATCTCACGCTCCCTCAAAGCCCTTGCCAAAGAGCTAAACATTCCCATCCTCGTTGCCGCCCAACTTTCACGCGCCGTAGACAGCCGCGCAGACCACCGCCCCATGCTTTCCGACCTTCGCGAATCCGGCGCAATCGAACAAGATGCAGACGTCGTAGCATTCCTCTACCGCGACGAATACTACAACAAAGAGACACTAAAAAAGGGCCACGCCGAAGTAATAATTGCCAAACAACGCAACGGCCCCACAGGCACAGTAGAACTCGCCTACATTGGCTCACTTACCAAATTTGCTAATTTGCATAGAGGGTAAGGATAAGACCTTAGGGCTCTGCCCCGAACCCCTGCAAACTTTTTGAAAAAAGTTTGAACAAAAACTTTAAATTTTGACTGGCGATAAACTGCACCGTAATTCAAAAACCGCGCGAATGCGCGGTTTTTATTTGGGGGGTCAAGGGGGGCAATGTCCCCCTTGTGGGGGTTCGGGGGCAACGCCCCCGAGAACTTTATTCGTTCACACCAACCAGCGAAAAAACCTCCAGCGGGACGCTTTTGCCCTTTAGGGGAATTTCGCCGATGGACTTGGCTTGAATGCGGTCGGATAGTAAATCGTATACATCGCGGCTGATTAGGACTTGGGATTTTTTCGCGTTGGATTCTAAGCGGGCGGCGGTGTTTACTGTGTCGCCGATGGCGGTGTAGTCTTTGCGGAAGTGAGGGCCGAGGTTGCCAACGATTGCTTCACCGCAATGAACGCCTACGCCAAAACCTATGTCAATACCGTATTTTTCCATGATGGATTTGTTTACGGCTTCCGCACCGAGAATCATATCCCACGCAGCTTTTACGGCTTTAAAAACGTAATCGTCCTGCGGAACGAAACCGTTGAACAACGCCATTGTGGAGTCGCCGATGAATTTGTCAACGCTTCCGCCATTGTTGAACACGGCGGTTGAGGTGAGTTCGAGGTAGGCGTTTAGGGTCTCTACAATTATTTCGGGGGTGTCGCGCAGGGATTCCGTCATGGGGGTGAAACCGCGGACGTCTACAAAAATGACGGCTATGTGCTTTTTCTTTCCCGCGCCGTCGTTGTCGGCTTCGCCGCTGGTGATTAGCGAGTCAACCAGTTTTGGGTCTACATATTTTTTGAAGGTACTGCGCAGCTTACTTTTTTCCATCGACTGCAAAACATAGCCGTACACAAGCTGGTACACCGATACAATTGCAATTGAAAGAAGCGGCAAAAAAAGCGGCGGCACAAGGTACAAGTAGTAAAATGTATACGCCGTGGCGGCAGAATACGCAACTGCCGCTAAAAGCCAGATTGCAACGGCTTTTTTGATGCCCGTTATCTCGCCGATAAGCATCGCGCCGATAAGCATTGCCGCAGTAATTAAAACGCTTGCGCTGTTTGAAACGCGGCGCATAAATATGCCGTCCAAAATGGCTTGCGTTACATTGGCATGGATTTCTACCCCAAACATTAGCACTTCGGGGTTTATGGGTACAAGGTGCTGGTCCATCATTCCCATCGCGTAAGGGCCGATAAACACAATCATGCCGTCGAAAAAGGAGGGGTCAAATGTTTCGCAAAAAACCTGCACAATGGAATACCAGAAAAAATCGCCCATGCCGCCTGCCTCGCCCGGGCCGCCCGTGTAGCGGATAAACATATAATCGTTTTCCAGCACAAATTGCGGAAGTTCGTCCGTGCCTTTGTACATCATTGCCGCCGCAAGGGGGAAAGACAAATGCTTTTCGCCGTCGTATTCCGCCCACAAAAGCGCGTTGCGCTTAAAGCCGTCCACGTCTGTTATGCCGTTTACTATGCCGTGGCGAACGTGGGGCAAAAGCGACGGTATGGGCAAATTAATGTCAAGCTGACGCGCCTGAATTATGTTAATGGAACGGTCTATCCCTACACGAATTGCAGACGCCAGCAGAACATTGTCTGTGCCGTAAACAGCACGAAACAACGCTTCATCCTCTCCCGGGAAGCGGCTTTCCTCCGTGTACATAATATCGATGGCAATTACCGCAGGCCGTGCGTCTTCGTAGCGGTTTAAAATTTTAATGGCTTCCGCAATCAGATATCGCGGCCACGGCCACGCCGCTTTTTCCGCCGCGTATTCGTCTATGCCAAGCACCACGATAGTGTCCGAATCGGCTATGCCCTCCCACTGAAATGCGGCGTCTTGCACACGGTATTCCGCAAAGTGCAAAACGGAAGTAAATTCCCAAAGCAAAACAAAAGCAAGCAACAAAAAAATCGTAACGCCTACACTTACGATTTTTTTTGTTGCATAGGATGATACCTTGGTACCTGTAGTCATACCTCAAGTTCCATCCCCTCATATGAAAGCAGAAATTTGTTTTTGTCCAAATTTTCCACCCAAGAGTCAATTTCATCATCCGTGTAGTGCCGCCCGTAATGGGAGAACAATACTTTTTTGCAATTGGATTCTTCCGCCAATTTTATGCCGTCCTCCACGGTAGAATGCCCCCAGCCGTCATAGCGCGGGTACTCCTCTTGCGAATAACACGCATCGAAAATAACCACGTCTGCGGTGGAACAAAACTTTAACAATCCGTCATATTCACTTGGTTCCATTTTTGTAACTTCGCTGTCCAACAGATGTACAACATTTCTTTTGCCGTCCGTCACGTGAAACGAAAGCGTTTTATCGGGATGTTTTGCCACAAACGGCGTTATCCTGAAAACGCCCACGTTAAAGCTTACATACGGCTCTATTGCGGTAACAACCGCGTTGGACGAACTGGTCATTGTAACAGGCCAGTACGGCGGCGCAAACACGCCGAAAACTTGTTCGTCAAGAGGCCGCTCGTCGCGGGAGCAGGTGTAAATTCTGGCTTTCGCGTCGCGCCCCCATGCGGGCGAAAACGTGCCAAGCCCCACTATATGGTCCAGATGCAAATGGCTAATTAAAATATTCACCGCTTTGTCCTTATTGCGGATTCCGCCTTGGCCGAAATATTCTTCCTGCAACACCATAAGCCCCGAGCCCGCGTCCAAGATAAGCATCTCGCCCTCCGACTCAAGAGTGATACACGAAGTATTGCCCCCGAATTTTGAACCCGGCCGTGACACCGCCGTAGAACCCCTGCAACCAAAAACTTTTAATTTCATATATGCATTCTCCTATCTGTTCCAAACGCCGCTTTTCTCGAATAGTTCTACCAACTCGCCGTCAAGCTTGCCTTCGGCTACCATGCTTTTTAAAATTTCAAATGATTTTTCTGTGCTGAAAGCGTTTTTGTACGGGCGGTCGGAGGCGGTTAGTGCTTCGTAAATATCTATGATGGTCAGGATGCGTGTTTCAACGGGAATTTCATCGCCCTTTAAGCCCAACGGATATCCTGTTCCGTCCATAAATTCGTGATGGCCGCGTGTCCACTCAAGGACATTTTTGTAATAGCGGGTGAAGGCGGCGTTTTCCAAAATGCGGCCTGTTAGGGTAACGTGTTCCTGCATTATTGCGCGTTCCGGGCCGGTTAATGTGCCCGTGCGAATACACAATGCTTCCATGTGAGCCACGTCTAAAAGCGGCACTTCTTTGCCGTCAAAATCCCTGTATGTGATTTCTGCCAGTTTTTTAATTTCGTTTAATTTTTCGTCCGTAAGGTATGATGGCAAAACTGTCTCTTCCACCAGAGTCTGCGCACCGTCCAAGATTTTGCGTTGCGCCTGATATTCGCTTTCGGAAAATTTGCCGGAAAGCAAATCGTTTTCCACCTGCAATTTTTTTATATAGAAACGATGCCGCACTGTTTCCAGCTTTAGCCCCAGTTTGTCGCTTTTGTCCATGATTTCCACAGGCGTAATAATCTTTCCGATATCATGCAAGATTGCCGCCATGGCAATTTCTTCCGTGCGCTTTTCGCTAAAATGAAGCCTGTGCCCTTCCGAAAAATGCGTACTTAAATAAATCGCAAATTCCTCCGCAAGGTTTGTCACGTTAAAGCTGTGATGGCTGTTGTAAGTAGACCTTTCATCTATTGTACGCGCCATTGCAGACGCAAATGAGTGAAAAAGCATTCGTATTTCGCTTATGTGAATCAAATTGCCAAGGGTATTAGACGCCACATTTGCCAGCGCGGGAATAACAGGCGGCTTGAAAACATCCGTGTATTTATCGGGGTTGCCCGTTTGCGGGTCTATGGCGTTTAGCAGTTGGATTACACCAAGAACCTCGGGCTTGTCGTCCCGATACGTTGAAAGCGGCAAAACCAGCATAGAGCGCGTTCTGTAGCCCGTGATTTTGTCATAATTCATGGGCCCGCTGAAATTGAAACGAGTGTCTTCATAAACATCGTCTATGAGAACAATCTCGTTCTTGAGTGCCGCATACGAACTCACATTCTCAATATTGTACGGCTTAATGGGAACGGGCGGCAAATCAATTTCGTCCCCTTCCGAAAAAATACCAAGCGTGTTGTTTTTTATGATTTTGAAGTGCAATTGGTCGTCTTCCAGAGTATACAGCGTCCCTGCGTCCGAATTGGTAAGCTCCATCATCTTCTCCAAGATAATGCTGAGCAGACGCTCGTATCGGGTTTCCCCGTTGAACGCCATTACCATCTCAAATATTTTGTCTATTCCGTCCGACAAAATAATCCCCCCTTCTGTTGCGTTGCTTGTTATTTATCGCGGTAATGGGAGCCGCACTGGGCTATCTTTACTTCGTCATTTCCAGTACCCCGCGTGATTGTGCTTTAGCGGTTCGGGATGACCAATGCCTTTATAACCGTTTCGGTCTATATCTTTGAGAAGCTCGTTTATACGGCGCAGTGTTTTTTTATCTTGCGTTTGCCAATAGGTATAATCCTCCCACGCCGCATCTGCCCAGTTTTTACGCATCCTCTGCCTCAATTAGGTCGTGATACGTTCCGCTGCCGGATTCAAGGCTTGAAATTGCACGGGAAATACGCTCCATGTTGGCGTCCGAATAAAACGGGTCTACGGAGAGTTCAAACGGGATTCTTTTTTCCCTTGCAACTTTTGCGGCAAATACGGTGAACGCAGAAGCCATGCTAAGACCTATCTCGTTGCAGGTTTGCTCCATGCTGTTTTTCAGCTCTTCGTCCATGCTGAAATTCACTACAGCTTGTGCCATTGTTATCACTCCCTATATTCTGTCTCTCCAGTTTACGGGGTCGTAAATAGCCCAGAACGCCGCCTTGGGGTTGTAGAACCTGTCGAAGTGGGTTGCGGCATCTGCGCCGCGCCAGCTTGTTGCGTCTTCGCGCCCCCAAATGGTTACGCGGTCGATATATTCTGCAAATTCTTTGTACCACGTGAAAAGTTGCGCAAACATTTCGGCTTGGCGATATGCTTGCAGTTCGTTCATGGTGAAGGGTGCATTAAGCACGCCGCGGAAATGGATATCCAATTCGGTAACGTGAATGCGTGCGCCTGTTTGAGAGAAACGTTCGATTGCGTCGCGAATGTGTTGCATATTTGTGCCTGAATTATAGTGCGCCTGCATTCCGATAACTTCGATTAACAAGCGACCGTAATCGGGGTGGGAAGGGTTGCCGTAGGCGGGATTGTTTACTGCGTCATTGTGCCAGCGTTCGTTTAGTTCTTCGGTCATGTTTGCCATTGCGTTGCGTTTGTGCGGTGCTTCCTCGTTGAAATCATTGTAAATTAGAAGCGCGGAGGGCGCGTAACGGCGAGCAAAAACGAATGCGTAATAGATATAGTCGTATGCGCGTTCGCCCGCGTCGAAGTCTGCGCCGTTTGCAAAAGCGTGATACCACGGCACATTGTTGCGCAAAGAGCGTTGCCATGTTCCCACGTCGTAAATGGGACTTCCTTCGGGTCTATTTGTTACTATATTCGCGCCGCCGCCATCTGTGAATACTTCGTTGGTAACGTCCCACGCGTCTATGCGGTCGCCAAAATATCCTGCGTATTGTTCGATAAACCAGCGCATATTTTCTTTTGCTTCGGCGCGAGTGAGATATTGTCCTGTTTGAGAATCGCGATACAACCACGGCGCAGATTGCGAATGCCAAACCAGCGTATGCCCCACCATGTAAAGCCCGTGTTCTTCGGCAAATTCTACTATGGTACGCGCGCCATCAAGATTAAGCGAGTCAGGCCGCGAACGCTGATTGGGCCCGCCTGAAACCGCATCCACTTTCATAGCGTTTTCCGCCGTAACAGCGGCGTACTGATGCAAGAACATTTCGATAACGCCGCGTGGGTTATCCCTGATAAGCGGCGGTTCAATAATATTTCCGATAATGAAATAATCCGCATAACGCGCCGCAAGTGACGGCAAAGTTAAATCCCAAGTGGGCGGCGCGGGGCGCGGCGCAAGAGGGTCTGCCGTACCTGTTAAAATAAGCGCATGGCCGCTCTCGAAAAACGGCGCGGCGTTTCCGTCCTCAAAATTGAATTTTGCAATCACTTCGCCGTCACGGGACACGGTGAAGTTGTCGATATAAAAAAGCGTATTCACAGTGGGGTTTGGCCCCCCAACATTTTTTACAATTTCGATATTTTCCGGCGGGGCAGACATGGTTAAATCCAGCTCGCCGTACAGTGTGTGCCATTCCATTGCAGACTCCAACTCAAACACTTCCGACGGCACAATATGCTGCCACATCGGCCCGCCCGTTTGCAAAAGCATACTTACCGCAACATCGTTTTGCGCAATGGGCGTGAAAAGTTCAAACGAAAACTCGTACACGTTCCCGTGTTCAAGCCCCAGTGCCGCCGACGGCACACGAACGCCGTCCCACTGGTTGTCGCCCATGGTCTCCACCCGCAACGAAACACTGCCCGCCGCCGAAACATATTCCGGGATTACAAAGCCTTGCGGCTCTGCCGTTCCGTTTTCTTCGGGTTCGCCGCCGTTTTCCGTTGGCGGTTCGGGCGTTTCCTGCGGCTCGTAAGTTGCAAGCCCGTTTTCGTTTCCGTTTTCAGCATTGTTATTGCCGCAACCCGCCGTACCAATAGCAAGCAATCCAATAATCATAAATAAAACAAAAATCCTATTTCGCATAATTTTCTCCTCACGGTTTAGAACACGGAATTTTTCTTAGAAATTATACACTACTTAGGATTTTTTGTCGCGCTTTTTATTTTGGGGCTTTTGCACCCACTTTAGCGTCTTGCGCGCGCGAGGGGCGGGCACATATGTTCCCCGCTGTTGGCAACAAATCAAACCGCGCCCTACTGCGGCTTGCGGAACAAGTAATTGACGGCATCTAAGACTTAATTGGAATCGTAAAATTCCATGTTTATTTCTGTGCCGGGCGGAGAATCTTCGCGTTGTTCAGTCGGCAAGGAAAACAGAGCTATCACAGTCGCAACAACAGTAATAATGATGCTTATAACTGCAAAGATGACACTAATTAAGGCACTAATTGAATTGCTTGCCCTTGTAGTTTTGTGTGTCATGTCCAAAACGGAACAATTCATGTTGATGTTGTAAGCGATCATTGTTGGAGTTATCGAAACCGCTATCCTTGTTGATGGCAATACATACTTGTTATTTGTTAAGGCAAGAGCCACTATTTTTGATTCTAATTCCATCTCGGACGGTTCTTGTTGCATATTCCTGCGCAGCGCTTCTTTTGCCTCCCCGGCAAGAAGCACCTTGTACTTTATGTCGGGGTTTATACCTGTGTAGTCATCAAAGATATTTTTCAGCGTGTTACGTATCACAACAATATAATCTGTTCTACTACGACCTTTCACGGCAACTGTGATTCTGCGATCATCTTCTTGGATTAGCGCAGTAGTGCTGTCATTGTATTTATCGGATCTAAGTACGACACCTTTGCGCCATAAAAATTTATCGTCGAGTATTTCATCATTTCGCTGAACTATGACACGACAAATGATATTCGGGGGTAAAGATTTTTTTACCTCAAAACACATTACAAGACATTCATCGTCAGGAAATTCAGGAAGATTGTCCGGCATATCTTCCTGTAGTAATCCCGGTATATAAATACGTTCAGTGTTTGAGCCTTTAAAATACGCCAGTTCATAAATGCGCATCAGCCGGAAGAGGTCTTTTACCTTTGCAGGTGGGTATTCATAGTTATGTTCCTTTAACTTCATTACACCATAATCAATGGTTATACTGCTCCGCTGTTCATTGTATCCGGCATTAATAATCCTGTAAATACCGGACATAATCCAATCGGGGTTGAGGATGAGAGTATTAAAATCTCCAAGGTCATCTTTGCTGTACCAAAGGCAAACACCTAGGGTGTGCAAATCCTCTAATATTGCTTCCGAACGCGCAGATGATACACCATATTTAGACGCAATTTCGCTAAACATATGGAGGGTAATATGCGTGGTATTATCCTCAAACAGCTTACGTAATTCCGCCTTGATTTTATATGCCTCCACTGAAATTATCTGACTATTCCAAGACACATTAAATCTCACCAAGTCCATAACAGTTTGCCGAAATTCTTTTATGCTGTTTTCATTTGCTATATTAACATGGTAGTAATCAACGATAAATGGATACTCTTTTTTAAGGGAGTTTTTTGGAATATCCGCTCTACAATTGTCTTGTTCATTTATCAAAAACAGCACAGGCGAATCGCCACCATATATACGTATTTGTTCAAGCCAGTAGGCGGGGTCGTTATTGCGCTCTATGCGCCCATTGTATACATAAATATATAAACAGCGCGTAGTCATAAAACAGCGATATGTCGAATGGGTTATTGAATGTCCCGCAAAATCCCAAATATATGCGCTCATATCCCTACCGTCGTTCCCCCTGAACTTCCATAGAGATGTTATTACCCCTTCGGTACTTTCTTGTTCTCTTGGCAAATCCGCATTAATGTCAAGAAGTTTTCGTGCAAGGCTCGTTTTGCCCGCACCTTTGTCACCTAGTATAATTATACGAGCTTCGTTAAGTTGCGCAACATCTTCGCCTAAATTTTCAAGATAAATCCCGACTGCTGCCGCGCCTTGTTCCCTTGTTTCATCTGGTACATTAAAGCGACGTCTAAGTTCAGATTCAACAACAACAAAGCCATTGGCAAATAAATTTTCGTAAAGATTTGACCAGTATACACAGTCTAATTCTTTTAAGACCTTTAAGAAATCATGCCATATTTGACCGTATATGCTTACGTCATTATTTAATTGACATTCACTATTCTTTTCTATGCTGTCTATATCATTGAAGATAATACTTTTTATATTCTCACTAATATTAGTGTCCCCAACAATAGTAACGAAAGCATTGATGGCGGCATCAATGATAGCGGTAGCCGCCGCAGTAGCATAAGTCGCAGATTCGTCCTGTATGGAATCATAGAATGCGTAGGCAACTGCAGTGCCATATGTGGTAGCTGCAGTAGTAGCGACGGCAGAAGTGGATACAGATTTAACGTTTTTTGCGGATGAAGACGCAGTATTTATTATTTGTGATGTATTAAAATTGTTCAAGGTAAAAGCACTAGCAATATCAATGGCACAGAACAATGACAATAAATATTGTTGTTTGTTGGGTTTTTCCAGATAGTTAAATTCCTGCTCACAGCTCAAAAACGGTAATACCCTCACTGCACAAATCCATGTAAACAGTAATGCTTGCTTAGGGCTAAAACTTGATAATAATCTGCGTCCCTCATTTCGGCGGCTATTTCTTTCTTCTTCTGAATTATATACGGTCACACCAACACAACCTCTCTTTATTTCTTGGAATCGAAGGATATTCATACCAAACAATATGTTTAATCCTATTCAAAACTAATCACCCCTGCAACTCCGCTTATCAGACTTGCAACTAAAAAGGACACCGGCATTAATCCCATGTACTCCGCCTTGTTGTCTATGAGTATACCTCCATATAATATTGCCGGAAGCACGATAGTTAAAAAAGATGCCAAATAAAGCAACTCCCATATTGTTTGTGACAAGCCCTCTTCGGATTGCAGGACATTTTTTTCTGATTGGGGGAGTTTATCGTTTGTTTGTATTTTATCTTTTTTATTTATTATTAATGTACGCAATGTAGTTGATGATATAACAATACACGCAAATAAAATTTCACTCGCAAATCTATTTTCTCCCCTATCGAGCCCCCAAAATAAACTAACTATGCCAATGGATATCAAAGGGAGGAACGCAGATAAAACAGTGAAACAAACCCATCTAATTATCTTATTTATAGCTTTTATCATACAAGTTCACCACTTCAATCTTTTGTGAGTTAATCAGCATTTCTAAGGCTTGACGATTGAATACATCATACGTCCGCCTATGCTACTTTTGCGAAGAAATATATGGCTTAAAGCACTTGTTGTAAAACTTTCAATGTTCACACAGCGCATACGAATCCTTTGATGCACATGGCTAATTTATTATATCATATATACAAACCACTGGTAAGCACCACAGCACAGACACTGCTATATTTGACTGTTAGCGGAGAACAATGGTGAAGTGAAAGGTCGTATATATTTACATAATAAGTTCTTAATCTTGTCTCTCATGCGTATCATTACCTTGTAATCACACGAGTATTGCCCCTGCTCTAAGCCTTGCGAGCAACAGCCCGTCTTGCAGAACGAAAACCATGGAGGTGTACATATGCGCGAATTCATGTTCCTAATCGTAGAATTAATGGCAATTGCCGTACTGCAAATGATTATAGGCAATATTTTGGACGAGGTATCGCAAAAACGCACAATAAAGCTGATAAATGTCGCGTGTATTTTAATTAGCTATTTCTTATTGCTAAGATATGTGTATAATCATTTCTTGGGGGAAATAACTACCATGGTGAATTTTTATTTTTAATACACGGAAGGGGCATGAATATGCAAGCAGTAAGCGGCTATCTTTCCAACGGACTGTTTACACCAAACGACGGGGCAGAACTGCCAAACCATGCACGTGTTAAACTGGTCATAGAAGAAGTGCTTGAAAAACCGCAATCGGCAGAAATTGTCCCGTTTAAATTAAGTGATGCGGAACGGGAAGCACGGCTTGAAGGGCTAAAAAATGTCGAACGATTGCTGGAGCTTTCCAGAGACGAAAATATTTTGCTGGAGAACTTTCCAAAGCAAGGGCTTATGCGAGTAGATTACGGCGAAGAGTGGTTCGACAAGGACTAAAGATTTACTTGATTGAGGTGGGGCATGGTTTATGTATTGGATACCAATGTGGTGCTGCATTATCTGCGCGAGGATGCAAGTGTTGTAAAACATTATGTCAATGCCGTCTCGGATGGTTGCGCACTTCTTATCCCCCGCGCAGTAGATTATGAAGTTTGCCGCGGCATTGAAATGATATCTGCAACAAAAAAAGCCGCCACATACAATGAAATGACCAAACCCTCCCCATCGGGGCAATGCAAAGTAGTTGACATGGGCGAAACGGTTTGGGAAACTGCAAAGAGAATCTATATTGAGTTGCGTAAAAAACATCTTACCGTAGGCGAAATCGACATTCTGATAGGGGCATTTTGTTTGCAATATAATTACACACTTGTAACGGCAAATACAAAGGACTTCCAAAACATGAGCGGGTTAAAGCTTGTGAATTGGTGGGACAGACAACAGGAAGGAAAATTAAAATGACAACAAATTTCAAGCACGAATTAGCGGAGATTTTGGCAAAGCACATAAACCTGTCGGTGCAGGAGACGGAAGCGGCGATAGAAATTCCGACGGATTCACGGCTGGGGCATTTTGCGTTCCCGTGTTTTTCGCTGGCGAAGGTGCTGCGCAAAGCACCGCCTGTAATCGCGGCAGAGCTTGCGGAAAAAATTTCCCAAAGCCGCCCCGCGTGGCTGGGACAAGCCGTGGCAACAGGGCCGTATGTAAATTTCTTTTTCGACCGCGCGGCGTTTACGGGCGCGGTATTACAAGAAGTATCTGCGCAGGGCGAAAGCTACGGCGGAAGCCGCGAGGGTGCGGGGCAAACCGTTCTGGTGGAATATTCGTCGCCCAATATCGCAAAGCACTTTCATATTGGGCATTTGGGTTCGACAATTATTGGTAAAACGCTGGACAATATCTTTCGCTTTTTGGGGTACGATGTCACCAGTTTAAACCACCTTGGCGACTGGGGAACGCAGTTTGGCAAGCTAATCACGGCGTATTTGAAATGGGGAAGCGAGGAGGAAATTACGAAAACGGAAATTTCAGGTCTTGTGAAACTATATGTGCAGTTCCACGAAGAAGCGGACAAAGACCCCTCCTTAAATGATGAAGCCCGCTCATGGGTGGTTAAAATGCAAGACGGAGACGAAGAAGGTCTACGCATTTGGAAATGGTTTTGCGATTTAAGCATGAAAGAATACCAGCGCATTTACGACCGCCTAAACGTAAGTTTCGACCTTATTCGCGGCGAAAGCTACTACAACGGCAAAATGGAAGCCATTGCCGAAGAACTGCAAGAAAAAGGCTTACTAATCGAAAGCGACGGCGCGAAAATCGTAGACCTTGAAGCCCACGGAATGCCGCCCTGTCTAATTTTGCGCTCCGACGGCGGAACGCTCTATCCCACCCGCGACATAGCCGCCGCGCTGGACAGATACAACACATTCAAATTCCACAAAAACCTATATGTAACAGGCAACGAGCAAAGTCTGCACTTTGCACAATGGATGAAAGTAGTCGAATTAATGGGCTACGACTGGGCAAAAGGTCTGGAGCATATCCCATACGGAATGTATCTTTTTGAAAGCGGAAAAATGTCCACACGGCGCGGCGATGTCATAAAAATGGAAGACCTCCTAGATGAAGCCACCGCAAAAACCCTAGCCATCATAAACGAAAAAAATCCCTCTCTTGAGAACAAAGAAACCGTTGCAGAACAAGTCGGCGTTGGCGCATTAAAATTCAACAAGCTATACAATTCCCGCGCAAAAGATACCATGTTCGACTGGGACAGAATGCTAAACTTCGAGGGCGAAACAGGCCCCTATGTACAATACACCCACGCCCGCGCTTGCAGTGTTCTGCGCAAAGCGGGCATCACGCCAACCACCCCCGACCCCGCCTCCCTAACAGAGGACGAGCCTTTTGAAGTAACCCGCCTACTCTACAGCTTCCCCGACAAAATACGCGACGCCGCCGTAAAATACGAACCCTTCATTATAGCCCGCCACATGGTTGCCCTTGCGCAAGCATACAACGCCTTCTACCACAAGCACCAAATCCTCTGCGACAACGAGCAAACACGCAACGCCCGCCTTTCCCTCACCAACGCAACTCGCCAAGTTCTAAAAACAGGGCTGGCACTACTGGGCATTGACGCACCTGTTGTGATGTAACCCACTACGAGAGGGGCATGAGTACGATGAAAACCATTTCATCCCTGCAAGAATTGTCTCTACCGCCAAAGCATCAGCGGTTTATTTCGGAATTCTTGAACAATGCGCGGCAAATAGACACATTTGATAAAATTGACAGAGATTACGTTGACACAGACTGTCAAGCAACAATTGACGACCTTCAAAAGAAAGTTTGAAAAAAACGCCCGCTAATGCAGGGCGTTTTTCATAGTCTCAATTTGGATTTAGCACAGGATTGCTAAAAATTTGCAACAAATTCCGCCAACATAGAAAGTTCTTTTATGCACGCTTGCCATTCTTTTGCGGCGGCGGTGGCTTCCGCATAATGCGACGGAAGGTCAATGTTTAAGTAAAATTCGATGGATTCAGTGCAATGCACGCTCCATTTTGCAACATCTTCTGCATATTTATATTTTGCGGTCCGCAAGCCGTAGCTATAATCACCGCGTTGGTTATTAATCGTATCTTCTGTCTTTAGCGCGGCAAATTTTTCTTTCAGTGTTACCCGCAATTCTACCAACGTGTTGAGGAAGTTGGATTCTTTGTCGTGTTTTCGCCTTTCTTCAAATAGTTGCAACAACCCATTGTCCATGATTTCCCCCTTAGTTTTCCGCAACCGCACACCCCACAGGGGAAAGAATTTCCCCGTGGGTTATGCATTCTAAAAAAGGTGTGCAAGGACGGCAAAAACTGCCATCACCTACACACCACATAATCAAATAAAACACACATACACCCCAAAGCTAACGCCAAAAACATAGCGTTTTCTTGAAATGGGGGTAAAACAGTGCTAAACTGTGATTGTTAGTGGTGGGCGCAAGCCCGTGTGTGATAGGCGATGTCGTAAATCCCTACACTCGCCGTGGGGTGGGCAAACACCTCACGGTCACTACGCTTTGTAGCTTGACACATATTAGCATACTTTTGCCGTTGGGTGCAAATTTCTTTTTACTGCAAAGGCAGAACCGTAAACAAAGGACTGACTTCACTTGCCTAAGAAACCAAAACGAACGTCTGTTGAAATACCTGAGAATCACATAATAGAGCAACCGATAACAAACGCGCTGGAGCTAAACTATATGCCCTACGCCATGAGCGTAATAGTTTCCCGTGCGATACCCGAGATTGACGGGTTCAAGCCCGCGCACCGCAAGCTCCTTTATACGATGTATAAAATGGGGCTTCTTTCGCGTGAAGGGGGCGGGCGGCGGATAAAGTCGGCAGACATAGTGGGGCAAACCATGCGGCTTAACCCCCACGGCGACGGCCCGATATACGAGACAATGGTGCGCCTTACTCGTGGCAATGACGCGCTTTTGCACCCGCTTATCGACTCCAAGGGTAACTTCGGAAAACAGTTTTCGCGGGATATGGCGTATGCGGCAAGCCGCTACACAGAGGCAAAGCTGGACGATATCTGCCGCGAAGTTTTCCGCGATATCGACAAAAACGTTGTGGATATGGTGGATAACTACAATGCCACAATGTTAGAGCCTGTTCTTCTGCCAACCACGTTTCCGAATTTGCTGGTTACGCCAAACCAAGGCATTGCGGTGGGAATGGCAAGCACGGTTTGCAGTTTCAATTTGAAAGAAGTTTGCGAAACCACAATTAAGTGGCTGAAAAATCCGAAGCACGATATTACGAAAACCCTTCTCGCGCCCGATTTTTCCACAGGCGGCGAACTTATTTTCAACCCCGACGAAATGGCGAACATCTACGCAACGGGGCGCGGTTCTTTCAAAATGCGGGCGCGTTACCGCCACGACGAAAAAAATTCCTGTATAGAAGTCTACGAAATCCCGTACACCACCACCATCGAGGCGATTATGGATAAGATTGTCGCGCTGGTTAAGGCGGGCAAAATCCGCGACATAAACGACGTTCGCGACGAAACCGACCTGCAAGGCCTAAAAATCACCATAGACATAAAAAAATCCGCCAATGCGGAAAACCTTATGCAACGCCTGTTTCAGCTTACGCCCCTGCGCGAAAGTTTTAATTGCAATTTCAATTTTCTGATAAACGGACGCCCACGCGTTATGGGCATCACTGAAATTTTGCAGGAATGGACGGCATTCCGCATAGGTTGTATAAAGCGGCAACTTGCCTTTGATATCGCAAAAAAGTCCGACAAATTGCACTTGCTTGAAGGCTTGGCAAAAATAATTTTGGACATAGACAAGGCAATCAAAATCATTCGCGAAACGCCCAAGGAATCCGAAGTTATCGCCAACCTGATGAAGGGCTTTACAATCACGCAACCGCAGGCAGAATTTATTGCGGAAATAAAATTGCGCCACCTAAACCGCGAGTATCTGCAAAATCGAATTTCCGAGCGCAAAGCGTTAGAGGACGAACTTGCAGAACTTAAAGCAACCCACGGTTCGGAAGAAAAAATACGGGGCGTGATTTCCGCACAACTAAAAGAAATCGCAAAAAAATACGGCGCACCCCGCCGCACCGAAATCGTAGATGCCGAAGAAGCCCCAATTCTTCCCGTGGAAACATTCATTGACGATTACAATTTAAAACTCTTTCTCACCGACCAAAACTATATTAAAAAGGTGTCGCTGGTTTCGTTGCGTTCCGCCGACACGCAATATCTCAAAGATGACGATTTCATCACGCAAGAGCTGGAAGCTACGAACCGTGACGAACTTCTTTTATTCACAAACCAGCACAACGTATACAAAACCAAAATTCACGAACTGCCCGACTGCAAGGCTTCCGCCCTTGGCGAGTACCTCACAAACATCTTGGATATGGCAGAGGGCGAGCGAGTTTTATACCTCGTTCTCGCAAAAGACTACGGCGGCTTTATGCTGTTCGGCTTTGCCAACGGCAAAATCGCAAAAGTAAAACTTGACGCTTACGCCACAAAAACAAACCGCAAAAAGCTTGTAAACGCCTATTCCGACAAGGCTCCGCTGGTTGATATGTACCACGCCCCCGAGGACATTGACCTGTTCCTAATGCGCGGCAAGGATAAAGCAATGGTTGTTAATTCCTCGCTTGTGCCGCTAAATTCGTCCAAAAGTTCGGGCGGCGTTTCCGTTTTCACCCTGCGCAAAAATACCCTTCTCACAGAAATGCGCCCCTTAGCCGACACCGACGACCCCGACTACTACCGCGCCGATAAAATCCCCACCGCAGGGCATTTCCTACAGAAGCAACTTACAATCTAGGTTAAAATAGGAGGATAAACAATGTTTGACATCAAAGCACTGCGCGAAAATTTTAATGAGACTAAGGCGGCACTTTCCAAGCGGGGGAAGGATTTTGAGCTTGAGAAATTTGAAAGTTTGGACAAACGCCGCCGCGAACTTATCAATGAGACGGAGCAAATGAAAGCGAAGCGTAATGCGGCATCTTCGCAAATTCCGGCGATGAAAAAAGCGGGGGAAGATACAACCGCTATCATGGCGGAGATGAAGGAACTTGCGGATGCGATAAAAGCCCTTGACCCGCAGGTGAGGGCAATTGATGAGGAGCTTGAAACTTTCCTTATGGCGATTCCTAACATCCCGCACTCGTCTGTGCCGGAGGGCAAAGATGAGACGGACAATGTGGAAATTCGCAAATGGGGCGAACCCACACAGTTTGCGTTTGAGCCAAAGCCGCACTGGGATTTGGGCGAGGCGTTGGGCATTTTAGACCCCGCAACCGCCGCAAAAATCACGGGGGCGCGGTTCATGTTGTTTCGCGGGGCGGGGGCGCGGCTGGAACGCGCACTGATTAATTTCATGCTGGACACGCACGGGAAAAATGGCTATGAAGAAATCATGCCGCCCGTGATTGCGCACCGCAGAAGCATGGAGGGCGTAGGGCAATTGCCCGACAAAGAGGGAATGCTGTTTCATCTTTCCGACACGGATTACTTCCTTATCCCAACCGCCGAAACGCCCCTTACAAATATCCACCGCGAAGAAATTTTAGACGGCCCGAAGCTTCCCGTAAAATTCTGCGCATACACGCCCAGCTTTCGCAAAGAGGCGGGCGCGGCAGGGCGCGATACACGCGGCCTTATTCGCTTGCACCAGTTCGACAAGGTTGAAATCTTCAAACTTGCACACCCCAACAATTCTTATGAAGAACTCGAAACCCTAACCGCAAATGCCGAAAGCATTTTGCAAGCCTTAAACCTGCCCTATCGCGTGGTGAATCTTTGCGCGGGAGATTTGGGCTTCTCCAACTCCAAGACATACGACCTTGAAGTGTGGATGCCAAGCTACAACAGATATGTAGAAATCTCCAGTTGCAGTAATTACGAAACCTTCCAAGCCAGACGCGCAGGCCTTCGCTTTAAAGAGAACCCCACCGATAAGGCCGCCTTCGCACACACCCTAAACGGCTCTGCGCTTGCGGTAGGTCGCGCCGCCGCCGCCATCATGGAAAATTTCCAACAAACCGACGGCAGCATAAAAATTCCGCCCGCGCTTGTTCCGTACATGGGCGGGTTGATGGAGATTAAGTAAGGAAGTTCTCGGGGCACTGCCCCGAACCCCGCAAACTTTTTGAAAAAAGTTTGAACAAAAACTTTAAATTTGGACTAGCGATAAACGCTGTGCCGCAATCTGAAAATCGCGCTGTGCGCGATTTTTGTTTTGCAAAATTCCGTTGACGCAGGCAGAAGAAAGGATTGAAAAAATCAAGTAAAAATTTAGCATTGACTTTTACATTGTTAAACTGTATGCTTAATATTATCAAAAACGGAGGGGAGCGAATTTATGCCACTTGAAATTGTGCCGGAGTGGATGGTAAATCTTGAAGATGAAGATGTCGTTTTCATCAAAAAATTTTTACTGGCTTCCGGTTCACTAAAAGAAATGGCACAGCAATACGGCGTTACCTATCCCACTGTACGCTTGCGCCTTGACAAGCTGATACAGAAAATCCAAATAAGCGAGGACACAGCAAATGAACCGTATGTCTCGCTTATCAAGCGGCTTGTAGTTAATGACAAGGTTGATTTTGATACCGCAAAAATATTAATTTCGGAATACAAAAAGTTAGGAGTGAAGGTATAATGACAAGCATTCACACAGTAGCAAGTTTCACAAGCGAGTTTATGGGCGTCCTATTTGTGCTGGTCGTTTTCGGGGTAGTGGTGGTGATGTTGCAAATGTTTTTGTCGAAAACGGAAAGCAAATGGAACGGGCTTATCATGCCGATAGTTATGTTTGGTATTTCGCTGGCAGCGTCTTATCAATTTGCGTTGCGCGCTATCAACACGAGGTCGTTTACGGGCATGATAAATGGGGTGCATATCGAGTACACAACAAGTATACCCTCCATTATCGTGCAGACGGCGTTAATTTTTATTCTTTGCAATATCGCAACGGGTGTTTTTATTTCCATTTATGCGGTATTAAAAAGAAGAACAAACCAACAACGCGCATTAGAAATGATGAGCATTCAAGATTTAGGGTAACAGACACTGTTGCCATTTCTGCCGTATTGCACTATAGTTGTACACATACTGTATACGAGCGGGAGATGGTCACATGAAAAAGGCAACAGGGATAATATTGTTTATGCTTTTTGTAATGGCGCAAACGATAACAGGGCTGCAAGCGGCGCAAGTGCCGATGCGGGACGGTTATACGCTTGCGCCATTATTGTTTGGGGCGGCGGGGGTGGAAACGAACAGCACGTTTGTTTTGCGAACGCCAACGGACTATGCAACCAACCCGCAAATTTTGATTGACGGGCAAAGCGCGCCGCAGATAGTGCGGCAGAACAGTCGCACGTTTACGATAACGCCTGCAGTGCCGCTAACGCATAACAGCGTGTATGTTTTCCGATTGCCGAGGGAGGACGGTGCGCCGCATTCGTGGGCATTTCAAACGGCAACGCGGTTTGAGATAACGCAAACGCTTCCGAGAACGCAGTCTACCAATGTGCCTGTGAACACGGGTATTGAAATTTCGTTTTCGCGGGGGGACGCGCCCGATATTTCCGAGTATTTCAGCATCTATCCGTATGTGGAAGGGCGATTTATTTCCCGCGATTCCACGGCGATTTTTATGCCCCGTTCGCCGCTGGCGTTTGATACGGTTTACACCGTTACCATTAGCGCGGGCATTGGGCTTGTGGGTACAAATGAGCGGATTGAAACAGCGCGGATGTTCGCTTTTGAAACCGCGCCCGCGCCTGTTCCCGCAGAGCCGCGCAGACCATCGCCCACGGATATATGGTTTTCATCCCGATATATAGAGTTCCCGTCATTTGAAGCACCGTCTGTTAATTTTTGGATTAACTATCACAGAAGTGAGGGACGCCCCGCAATAGAATTTAATCTGTATAAAGTGGAAAATACCGCAGAGGTTATTTCTGCCGTAACCCGTATTCTGGGGTCGCATCACTGGGCGCGGTCTTCGCGGGAAGATGTGCGCATTAACACGGAGGGGCTAACGCCCATTCATTCCCAAACTGTGACACAAAGTACACAACCCACCCAACATTGGAGCAGGGACGAAACATTTACGTTACCAACCGCATTGCCGCAAGGGTTTTACGTGTTGGACGCAACAACGTCGGACGGCGCGAGAAACCAAGTGGTTATCCAAATAACAGACCTTGCGGCGCAACTAATCGCAGATGATGAAAACGTCTTGCTGTGGATAAACGACATGAACACGGGCTTACCCGTGCGGGCAAATATTTTCGACCCAATTTCGCGGCGCACGTTTGCCGCAAGCGAACAGGGGATTGCAATCGTTCCGCGCCGCGTTTCAGACGGTGAGTATCTGGTGATTAACGCAGACGAGCTTGACAGTATCATTTTCTTGCAAACCCGCGATAACTGGTGGTGGCACGGCGGTTGGTACACCATGCGCGAGGGGCTTCAGCAATACTGGACGGCATTGCAGTTAGACCGCACATTGTTCCAACGTGACGACACGCTTTACCTGTGGGGCTTTGTGCAAAACCGCAGAGCGCATGAAGAAATCAATTTCGTGACGGCGGTTTTGGGAATGGGCTCGTTTTGGGGGCGAAGCGGTAACGACGATATTCTTCATCGCGAAAATATCCCCGTAAATTACGGCACGTACAGCGGCTCTATTCGCTTGCCGCACCTGTCGCCCGGAGCGTATGTGCTGGATATTTTCCACGGCGATATTTTGCTTAATTCGGTGTTTTTCACCGTGGATGACTATGTAACCCCGCCGTACAGGCTTACGGTTTCTGCATCCCACGCCGCTGTTTTCGCGGGGGAAGAAGTGGTTTTCACCGCACGGACGGAATTTTTTGAAGGCACACCCGTGCCCGATTTTAGCCTTACATTCGGTTTTGGCGGGCATGAACTAACCCCGTCCCGCAGCAGAAGCGCGGAAACAACAGACATGGACGGCGTCGTGAACGTCCCAATAGAACCCGTTGCCGCAAACGACGGCGTGCAAGGGCAACGCAGCTTCGACTTCTCGGCAGAAGCCACTCTGCCCGAGATAGGATGGGTTCACGAAAGGGCTTCCGTGCGCGTTTTTGTGAATGACATAAACGTGCAACCCCGCGCAAGCCGCAACGGCGCGGATGCGACAATCAGCGTGGATGTTCACGATATCACGCTTGACAGGATAAACAACGATACCGCCGCGCATTGGGGCGACTTTTTGTGCGAACCCCGTGCGGCACAAGATATTTCCGTGGAAATTTGGGAGATGTACTGGGAAGCCCAACGCGACGGCGAATTTTACTGTCACGTAACCCGCACCGTTGTACCGCGATACAGACACACACAGCGCGAGAACAGGCTGGAAACCTTCACCATAACCACAGGCGCGGACGGCGTTGCAACCCGCGATTTCACCGTGCCAAACCGTGAGCGCAGAAGTTACCAAGCCCGTATCAGCACCACAGACGGCAACGGGCGCACCATACGCCATACCGTTTTCATAGGGCGGGACTTTACGCGATTTTTTGAAAGCGCGAATGATACACACCTGTTCTTGTACGGCGTGAACCAAGACGGCTACGACATAGGTGACGAGGTTGAACTAACCGTAATGCGCGGCACAGAGCAAGTTACCATGGGTAATTTCCTTTTTGTAATCGTGCAAGGTGGGATTGTGTCATACCACGTTGGCGAAAACTCGCTACGCTTCACTTTTGACGAGACGCATATGCCAAACGCACAGGTTTTTGCGTATCATTTTAACGGCCACACATACAACTCGGGCTGGTTTATGCAACAGCCCCTGCGGTTTAATCCGCAGAACAGACAGCTTGTAATCACGGTGGAAACCTGCCAAGAAGAGTATCGCCCCGGCGAAACGCCAACCATTATCATCACAACAACTTGCGCTAACGGCAACCCCAAGGCGGCGAATATCAACATCAGTTTGGTAGATGAAGCGTTGTTCGCGCTGATGGATTACACCGTGGACACGCTGGCAATGCTTTACCGCCGCATAAACGACAGCTTGCGGTTTACTTTTGCAACTCACTCCACGTTTGTGAGTGACGGGATAGGTGAAGTGTTTTGGGGCATGGATGGTGACGCTGTTATAGAAGCCGACGGCGCGGGAATACGCCCGGGCGGGATAATGGACGCGCCCGCCGCCGCACCAATGGCAATGCCCGCCGCGTCACCCGTGATGGATAGCGGCGGCGGCACAGAGCAAACCCGCATTAGGGAACGCTTTGAGGATACCGCCGTTTTCCTAAGCGTGCGCACAAACGCGCAGGGTACGGCAACGCTTAATTTCCCCCTGCCTGATAATATTACATCTTGGCGCGTAACCGCGTCAGGGATAAGCAACACGCTTTACGCGGGCAATTCCGTGCAAAATTTGCGCGTCACCATGCCCATGTTTTTGCATTACACCCTTGCCGACACGTTTTTGGTGGGCGATATCCCAACCATGGGCGTAAGTGCTTTCGGCACGGAACTAACGGGCGGCAATCAAGTGCGCTTCCAAGTTTGGCGCGAAGATTTCCCCGAGGATATCCGCACGGCAACGGGCGCGGCGTTCGAGCGCGTAAATATCTCGCTGTGGGAGAAAACCGAGGAGGGCGTTGGCGCAATCGTAATCCACGCAGATGTCGCGGGGTTCAGCGATGCTGTTCGCCACGAATACCAAGTTGTACTTTCGCACAGACTGGTTGATACCGCCGTTTTCCACGAAGTTACGGAGCAATCTGTTTTCGCGATAAACCCCACGGGGCTTACCAATATCACATTTGCAAACTACGGACGAGGGCAGTTCTTAAACGAGTTACTGCGCTTGCGAAACACATGGTTCAGCGGGGGGCGTATCGAAGGCCTTGTTGTGCGCCGCGAAGCTACCGCCCTTATGCGCGAACACTTCTCTGATGTGCGTATTTTCGGCACTCGCGGCAATTTCGACATATCAAACTACCAGCAACCATGCGGCGGAATTTCCATTCTGCCCCACGCCGACGCCGAGTTGGAAGTTACCGTTCGGCTTCTGCCATTCATCAAAGACGATGTAGATTTGCCACGTTTGCGCAATTATTTGCGCCGCATTTTTGCAGAATCCGAAACCGATAACAAAATGCTTGCCCTGTACGGGCTTGCGCAACTGGGCGACCCCGTGCTTTTCGATTTGCAAAACTACGCAATGCTTGAAGGGCTGTCTGTGCGAAACACCGCATATGTCGCGCTGGGGCTTGCCGCCATTGGCGACATACCCGCCGCGCAAGAGCTTTTCAACCGCAGAATCGCGCCGCATATCCAGCGCATAGACCATCGCCGCTACCGCATAAACGCGGGCGAAAACAATGCCGAAATTTGGGACGCAACTTCGGCAACGGCACTTCTTGCCGCAAAGCTGGAACTCCCGCAAGCCGTGGGCTTGCACAACTACGCCTCGTCTGCGCGGCAAGCAATAATTCGCCACGACGGTCGCTCTCGCACCGCCCAAATGAACGACCATATGCTTCTCAATCTTGAACATCTAAACTTCATACGCCGCGAAATTGAGAATCACTCTGACGAACGCGCAAGCATTTCCTACACGCTTTTCGGAGACGCACACACACGCGACCTTGGAAACAATGGGCGGTTTAACCTACGCATTCCCGCGCAGAATTTCTATCAGTTCGCCCTAACCGATGTCACGGGCGAAGTAGGCGCGGTATCCATAGTGCGCCAACCGCTGGAGAATATCGAAACCATTTCCAACGACATAACCATCACTCGCGAATTTTTCCGCCCCAACTCTTCCGTCCCCGAAACCACCTTCGCCCAAGACGACCTTGTTCGCGTACAAATTACCGTAACCTATTCCGCCACAGACCTAACAGGCACCTACGTAATCACAGACTTCCTGCCCGCAGGTCTAACCCATGTTGCAAACTCTGCCCGCTTCGGCGGCGGCGAAAGCTGGCGGCACAACCGCCAAGGGGAAGGCTTCCCGCCGTTGGCGGGAACGGCTCTTCGAGCCGCCGACATACGTCGGGCCTGGGTGCAAACCGAAGGCAATCGCGTAACCTTCCACGACCACAACGTCACCACTTCCCGCAATCGCACCTATTTTTATTACGCCCGCGTCACAACACCCGGCACATTCACCGCCGAGGGAACACTCGTCCAAAGCCAAGGCGCACGCGAGTACATGGCAGTCGGGCAAAATCAGGTTATAACCATTGAATAGAGGATGATGCCCATGAATGTGCAAGACCTGTGCAGGTCTTTAATTGATAATATTGTTGCGGCGGCGCGTGGAGATGAGAGTATACGGGCTGTGTATATTTTTGGCAGTCATGTGCGGGGCGAAGCGACAATTTTCAGTGATGTGGATATCGCGGTTATTCATGAAGAAAATCCTGATGTGAACCGTGCGGCACTGAACGAGGCTACTGCAAGGCATGACGAGGATGTTCAGTTCACGTATGTACACAAGGCGGTGTTTGATTCGGACGACCACCCGCTTCATGTGTCGTCGTCGATAAAAAGAGAAGGGGTGCTGTTATGGCAGAGATAGGCAGTTTTTTGTATATCGCGCAGAAGGATTTGGAGCGCGCACGTCTTATGCATGACGTGGACGACTTTAATGCGGCGGGGCGGTTTTGCGAGCAGTCTGTGGAGAAGTGTCTGAAATCGTATATCGAGCTAAAGGGTGACGCCAGCGACTTTCGGCTGATGTCTTTGCATAAACCGCGGCGGCTGTATGAGCGGTGTATCCAGCTTGGAATGTCGCCCCTGCCCGACAGAGACGTGACGGTTTTATCCAAGCTTGCGGATTATTATTACGACACGAATTACCCCGGCAATTACTATTTTGAATTGACGTTTGAACAATCCGTAGAGGCGTTGGTGCTTACGGAAAAAATATACGAAATGTTTGAAAGCGGAAAAGCGTATGGAAAATGATACGGGCTTTTCCGCCGATTACCGAAGGGGCTTGCTGTATTTTGCGGGGCTTGCGCTTTGCGTTTTCGCGTTCTTCACCACCCCCGACGGGTTGTCTATGTTTCACAATTTCTTGGGGCTTTTTGGCATAGCCCCCGGCATTCAAATGCGGGGCGGCGGAACGCTTTACATTTTCATGCTTGTGCCGCTTATTGCGGGGATTTTTTGCTTCAAAAAAATGCGTATGTATTGGAAGAATTTTCGCGAGCGGTTCAATTTGCTTGAACACTTAATTGCAATTGGCATTGCCGTTTTTGTTTTGTTTATGTCAAATTCGGTTGTCACGCCGTCGGGCATAGACCGCGCCTTTTTTGCCATACAACGCCAAAGAAGCGGATTGCAAGCCATAACTTTTCACGATATCAACAGCGGCTTGCACGGCGTGAATATCGGCGGGTTGCCCGGTCTAAGCTACAAATCCGCAGGGGACTACAGAATTTTCTATTACAATTTTTGGTTGCAAAACCACGGCAGTGAACCCGCCGAGTTTTACGTGAAATTACGCTTTGAAGATTGGAATTTGTCTCGTGACGGCTCTACCGAACGCATACCGCAGGAAGTTTTCGTTACCGACAGCTATGGAGAGCGCAAAGTTTTCACCGTGCTTCAGCGACACCAAAGGCATTTCCTCGGCGACTTTACCGCAGAAAACCCGTCCCATGGAATGACTCACGGCTCGGTTTTCCTACACGATTTTTCCGTAGTGCTGGTAAATGAAAACGACCAACACACGCCGCGTGTGTTGGTACGTAGGGGTTGGTAGTTAATATATAAACTTGTCCGGCAAAAGACTTGCAATCGTTTTATGCGGGAAGGGATTAGGACGCGGGACAGGATACGCGCCAAGCAATAATTTAAGCAGATGCCAGTAGCAAGTATGTCGGCAATTTGCAACTGTATCGCAAGTGGCGCACCAGCCATAAGTGAGGCACACATTATTTGATGTCACGGCACAGCGCATACCATCGCTTGGCGTATCGCCAAAACAGCACATAAAGTGAGCGGGTTCGCGGGTAGGATTGAAAAAAGGATATTTTACAATTGGTGCGAATATATCGCCTAAGTTGTTTCGTATTAGCAAGTCACGGTCTAAAAGCATGGCTAATCCCCGTAGGGTTAAATCATGCAATTGCTTTTTTGTTCTTATGCGGGAAGCTATGCTAAGTTCAACCAAATTATCATAGCCCCTGTTTATCCCCGGTTCTATTTCGGATATCGGTATCCATTCAAAAAGCAATTCAACATCGTATGGAAACGGCTTGGATTCTATGGCGGCAAAGTCGTTTTTTGCTTTGTTAATGTCATTGAGTAACGCAAGTTCAATCTGCTTTGTATTGGTTTCTTCGTCACAAAGGGCGGCAATTAGCCATTGATGAGTAGGCATTGTTATACCTCACGTTTGTATGCGTTATTAAAATTAGTGGGGAAAGAACCATAAATCCCCGTGCGAAAATCCAGTTCCATATTGGGATACGCATGAACCTCCGGCATTTCGGAAAGACGCTTTATCTCAGAGATGGAGTACTTGCCTTTGTCAATTATATGAACCTCGTCACGCCGCATAATGTCGCTGTCCAATGCGATAGTATCGTGGGCGGTAAATATTAGCTGGGCGTTTTTGTCGTTTTCTTTCGGGCAATTGAATACTTTTACCAGTTGCTTGAAAACCACAGGATGAAGCATTCGGTCTAATTCATCGCAAACAAAAGGCGTTCCATCCTCAAGAGCTTTGTATATTTGCGGGAACTGCTCAATTAGTTTGCGTGTGCCGGATGATTCCTTTCCGATATAGTGCGCCCATGAATCTTTATATTCAGGCATATTTTCATTGGCATTATTGTGATATACTCGAAGACTGTGCTTGCCGCTTTGACCTTTTTCCCCCGCAATACCTGATACTGATACATCTAAACATTGCAAAAAAAATAGCAATCTTTTACGAAAAGGCTCGTCTTTTTCATCTGCAATACGTTGCGCTATTTTTTCAAATTCGATTATTTGATTATTCGCTTCTGTGTCGTTGAATGTTAGCCCGTCACGCACACATCTGAACCATTCAAAAAAAATATTCAATTTATCATGGGCAGGTGCAATCAAGGGAAACCATAATTGCTTTTCCACTCTTGTTTTCATTAAATCAATATATTTATTTATAATAGGGTCTGTACCCTCGGTCGGATTATTTCGGTCATACATTATTTCAGGTATTGCGTCTCTTTTTGTGCTTCGCTTGATTACTTTTTCGTCAACTACTCCGTTGCTCCCAATAGAATACTCCAACGCGTATTCATCTTCGCCCAGAACAACACATATATGATACCACGATACAGATTTTCGTTCGCCTACATCCAATATAATAAACTGCCGATTTTCTATCAGTTGCGCAAACGGGGAACTGCCGGTTGCTTCCGTAAAGGATACGCCCAGTGCATCTTTTGCGGCATCGCCTAATGATTTTAGCAAATTAGTTTTCCCTCCTGCATTTTTGCCGTAAATTGCGGCAACAGGAAGAATACCGTATTTGCATCCGGAAACACGTTTTCGTACAACTTCGTAAAGTTCTACGTCTTTTGGCGCGGGGTTTCCGTTTTTGTCAACTGCATCCGAAGATAGTTCTGCCGACATATCGAATGAAACCTTGTCCAAATATGAATAGCTGTTTTTAAATTCAAATTTTTTCAACATAAGACCGAAACCCCCAATTTGCATAATTATAAACACTCCCTTGTAATGACGCAACACCTTTTGATATGTTTATATTATGCGCAGTTGTTACTGATATGTATAAGCTACTACGGTTTTAATTTTTCAACCGTGTAGCCAGTTCATCAAGCGGGACGCTTTCCGCTTCGCCTGTTTCCATATTTTTTAGGTTTGCGGTATTTTCTTTCAGCTCGTTTTCGCCGAGGATTAATGTGAAACGGGCATTTATTTTGCTTGCGAATTTCATTTGCGCTTTTACGGAGCGGTTTAGCAAATCGCTTTCGGCAGAAATTCCGCTTTTGCGCAGGGTATATACGAGTTCTTGCGCTTTGGCGAATGCGTCTTCGCCCATGTTACCTATGAAGATATCGGGGCCGGCGGCAACTTCGGGTACGGCGTTTTGCTTTTGCAAGAGGAGAACCAGCCGCTCTATGCCCATGCCGTAGCCAACGCCGGGGGTGGGCGGGCCGCCCACTTGCGAAATAAGCCCGTCGTAGCGGCCGCCGCCGATTACCGTAAGCCCGTCTTTTATGAATTCAAAAACCGTGCGCGTGTAGTAATCCAGCCCGCGCACTATTTTTGCATCAACGACAAACGGAATGCCCATGAGGGTTAAGAGGTTTTTCAGCCCCTCAAAGTGGGCGCGGCATTCGTCGTCCAAGGCGTCCAGCACAGACGGCGCGGATTTCAGCAATTCTTTGCAGCCCTCCGTTTTGCAATCAAGGGTACGCAACGGGTTCTTCTCAAAGCGTTGCTTGCAAAGCCCGCAAAGGCTTTCCATTCTTTCGCCCAAGAAATTTTTGAGGTTTTCGTGATAGACCTTGCGGCAATCGGGGCAACCTATGCTGTTTATGCAAACGGCAAAATCTTTCACGCCCAACCGCGTGAGAAGTTCGTAGCCCGTGGAGATAACTTCGGCTTCTGCCGCGAAACCGGGCGCACCAAAAAGCTCCACGCCAAACTGATAGTGCTGGCGATACCGCCCTTCCTGCGGCCTTTCGTATCGAAAGTTCGGCCCGATATAAAAAAGCTTGGTTGGTTGCGGCTTGTTAAACATTCCTCGCTCTACAAAGGCGCGGGCAGTACCCGCCGTTTGCTCCGGCCTAAGGGACAGGCTTCGCCCGCCCTTGTCCTCAAACGTGTACATTTCCTTTTGCACAATGTCTGTCGTGTCGCCCACGCCGCGCAAAAATAATTCCGTATGTTCAAAAATAGGCACACGAATCTCCGTGAAATTGTATGCGTCCGTTATTCCGCGAACATGGTCTTCTATACACCGCCAAATTTTCATGTCCTCGCCGTAAATATCTTGTGTTCCTCTGGGTGCTTGCAACATTTTAATTCTCCTTTTTTGAAACAATTTCTTAGACCTGCCCATTATAGCGCGTAATCACACTCTCGCCAAATAAATCTCCGAATTCTTTGCGTTAAATTCGCGGGTTATTTTGTTGCCGTCTACAAATTTGCTTACCGCGCCCGCGCCAATACCTAAAATGGTTTGCACTTCTGCCATCATGCCCACGTTGTACAGGCATTCGTGGGTTGGCAGACTGTAGCCTATGTTTTCGTGCAGTGCCGCCATATTTTTTTGACGGTACAGATAATACGGGCGCAGTCCCATTTCCGCGCAGTATCTTTCCGCAATGGCTAACATTTCGGGAACTACCACCAACGCAGAAGCCCCAACCGCCCGTGGAGGAACTTCCCCACGACGCGACTTTTCTTTTGGCGGAGCGGAGGGGGGAAGTTCCTCCGCGGGCGGAGCCTGAGCGGAAAGCCGAAGTTCGTTGAGTTTGCTGGCACGTTTTAGCGCGAGGGTGTGGATGGTGATGTTTTCGGGTGGGAGGGCGAGCCGCGAAAGGGCGTCCATATTGCGGCGCATATCGTCGGGGGTTTCGTTTGGCAGGCCTGCGATTAGGTCTGTGTTTATGCAGGGGAAACCGATTTCGCGGGCGCGGTGGAATGCGGCAAAAAAGTCTGCGGCGGTGTGGTCGCGACCTATGGCGGCGAGTGTTTTGTCGTTTAGGGTTTGCGGGTTTACCGCTAGGCGGTTTACGCCGTATCTTTTTAGAAGCTTCAGCTTTTCCACGGATAGTGTTTCGGGGCGGCCTGCCTCAACGGTAAATTCTACGGGCGGGGCGCAAAAAATGTCTGCGAAATTTTCGCAAACGGCATCCAGTAATCGTTCCAGTTGTTCCGCGTTTAAAACCGTGGGCGTTCCGCCGCCAATGTAAACGGAGGAAACGGCCGCCCCCATTTCACTCGCCCGCTGTGATTTTTGGCGGCATTCGCGAATTAGTGCGGCAACATACCGCGCCAAAAAGTCGTCGGTTGCGGGCTTGTGCGCCGTGTTAAACGAGCAATATACGCACCGCGACGGGCAAAACGGAACGCTTACATACACGCCAATCGGGCGAGTTGCGTTGCCGCCGCGAGTCTCTATTTCGCGGAACACCCGATTTTCTGCGTGTGCGACTTCAAGTGCAAGCCGCGCTTTTTCTTCGCTTACGCAAAACGTATTCGTCAACCGCGAGAGGATTTCGGCGTTGGTGCAGTTTTCGTCCATCCATTCGCGCACCAGCTTAGACGGGCGGATTCCCGTAAGCGCGCCCCACGGCGTTTCCACAGAAAAAACCTTTCGCAACGCACAAAAAAGCGCGAGCATCACTGCCCTGCGCTCGTTCAGATAATTTACATCGGGTACAAATTCAAAAAAATGACGGGCAATCTCAACTCCGTCTTTGTAAACAAAACCAACCGCCCCGTGGGCTTCCAGCACAGACTCCACACTGTATCCCGTTTCCGCAATCGTGTCCGCAAAAGAAAACTTCTCCCCCGGGAAAAAAACCTGCGCCGTAACCTGAACTTCATTTACAAATTCATGCCTTACAGCACACGTAATCATATAGACAGTGAATTTACCCTTGCGACTTCACAAACGCCTGACACATTTTTAATTTTCATGGAAAGAAATTCAAACTGTGCGTTGTCTGCAACTTCCAAACCGATAAGCAAAATCGCCTCGGATTGTATGGTGCGCGTATTCATGGCTGTTACCTTCACTTTTTCCTCGAAAAGCACACGCGAAATGTCTGCAATAAGACCAACGCGGTCGTTACAGGTAACGCGCATTTCTGTATGGAAGCCTGCAACACGTTTCATTTCGCCGTGCCATTCCGCTTCTATTAAGCGGCGGCGGTCAAGCTCACTCATTGATGCAATATTTATACAATTTGAAACATGAACCGTTAGACCGCGCCCACGGGTTACATAGCCAATAATTACATCGCCCGGCAACGGCTGGCAACAACGCGCAAAACGCACCGCCGTGTCACCGATGCCCTTTACAATTACGCCGCTTTGACGCTTGTTTGTTAGCTTTTCGCCCGCTTCAATCAGGTCGTTTATAAGCTCCTCGTTGCTTGGCGGCGGAAGCGTCTTTTCGTATTCGCGCTGTAAGTGGTTTATAACAAGGCGTTCGCGCAGGCTGCCGACGCCAATGGACGCATATAAATGCTCCATTGTTTTACACTGGAAGCGTTCCAGAACGTCTTTTTCGCGCCCGTCCGAAAGAAGCATATCCAGCGGAATAGTGCCTTCTGCCGCAACGGTTTCCATGGATTTGCGGCCTTTGCGGATATTTTCTTCCCGCCCTTTATTTTTGAACCACTGTGCAATTTTTGTACGTGCCGTATTTGTTCTTACTATTTTAAGCCAGTCACGGCTGGGGCCTTTAGACGCGGAACTTGTAATAATTTCTACTTGGTCTCCCGTTTGAAGCTCGTGGTCTACGGCAACCATTTTGCCGTTTACCTTCGCACCCGTAAGGCGATACCCAAGTTTGGAATGAATTATAAATGCATAGTCTATGGCGCAAGAGCCCTTCATTAGCTGGATAAGGTCGCCCTTTGGGGTGAAGCAATAGATACGCTCGCTGAAAGCGTCAAGGTCGGTACGAAGCGCGTCTATGAATTCTTCACTGTCGCTCATGTCGCGTTGCAGATTCATTATTTCATTAAGCCATTGGTCTTTTACAAGCGCGCCGCCGCCCTCTTTGTATTTCCAGTGCGCGGCAACGCCATACTCTGCAACGGCGTGCATCTCAAACGTGCGAACCTGCACTTCAAAAGGCTCGCCCGTGCCTTTGCCCACCAACGTTGTGTGCAGGGACTGATAGCCATTTTGTTTTTTCATGCTGATATAATCTTTAAACCGCCCCGGCATGGGCATATACATTTCATGCACCCGTCCAAGAACTTCGTAACAGCCACCAAGGGTGTCCACCAAAACGCGCACGGCATAGATATCAAAAATCTCTTCCATCGTTTTTTTCTGGCTTTTCATTTTCTTCTGAATAGAGTACAGCTGTTTGGGGCGGCCTTCCACGCGGGCATTAATGCCGTCGGCATCCAGCCTTTCGCGTATTTCCGCCATTATTCTTTCAACTACTTCGTGCCTTTCGGATTGCTTTAACACAACTTTTTCTTGAAGTTCTTTGTAACCTGCGGGGTCGGAATATTTGAAGCCCAAGTCTTCCAGTTCGTATCTTAATTTTGAAATTCCCAAGCGGTGCGCAAGCGGCGCGTAGATATCCAAAGTTTCCTGCGCGATAACGCGCTGTTTTTCGGGGTCGTCATGACCACCGATGGTACGCATATTGTGAAGCCTGTCTGCAATTTTAACAAGAAGAACCCGCACGTCTTGCGACATATGAAAAAACATTTTACGATAGTTTTCCGCTTGCCGTTCCGTTTTGGAAACGTATGCAACTTTTTCAATTTTGGTAACGCCGCCCACCAAAAGCGCGACTTCTTCACCAAAAGCCTTTTCGATATCCTCACTTGTATAATCCGTATCCTCTACAACATCATGCAAAAGCGCGGCGGCGATAGACTCCATATCCGCCTTGATTTCCGCCAAAATAATTGCAACCTCTATCGGGTGCGTAACATAGGGCTCGCCGGATTTACGCGTTTGCGTTTTGTGCGCGTCACACGCAAGCTTAAATGCATTCTCAACCATCTCCAGAGACTTCTCCGGACGGTACTCTCTTATTTTACAAATCAAATCTGTATACAATTCCTGCACTACGCCATCCATCACGCTCACCTCCCGACAAGAAGCTTTATTCATTGACCGAAATGCCGAGACAATTTTTCGCCAATCAAGGAAGTAGCGACGACGCGCACGTAGAGCGTGCGCGAGGAGCAACCGACGCAGAGTGGCGGAAAATTTCCCGCCAAGGCGGCGTTTTGGGCGATGAATATAGCTTCTAAGGTTATCCCACCATTATAAATATTTCCCGCGAAAATTGCAAGAAAATTACTTAGAACCTGTGTTCAATACCCGAAATGCCGAACGGGAATGCCGATTTTTCGCCAATCGAGGCGCACCTGACGCCGCGTACCCTTGAGGTACGCAAGGAGGGCGCAACGAAGAGTGGCGGAAAATCGGCATTCCCGGGCGGCGTTGAGCGGTATTGAACACAGGTTCTTAGAAATTTAATGCCCCGCAGAACTCTCCGCGGGGCATTTTTGCTTTGGTAGCTTAAAATTTTATATTGCGTTGTGAGTAAAGCTTGCGATACTTTCGCAAGGAATAACGGTTACAGAACCTAACCAGTTCCAACCGCCCATGCGTCCGCGTTCAAAGCCGCCGCCGCAACGTCCGCCGCAAGCTCCGCCACAGGGGCCGCCGCAAGCACCGCCGCAACGTCCGCCGTCCATTACGCTTCCGCCGAATTCGGGGAAGCCGCCGCAGCAAGAACTGCCAAGGGGGCAAGCCGGTGGTGCGCCCCCGTGCCATATAGTTTTGCGACCGTAAAATTCGGGTGTGAAACATAGAAAACCCCGCATTTGCAAGCAAAATACGGGGTTTCGAGTTTTGCTGATTTTCACGTTCTTTCACCGAGTAACAGCATTTGCTGTCTCGCAGAAGCGAGTTTTTTCAAATCTGTGTGGGATAATTCGTCATAAAATTTTCGTCTGCACATCCAACATGAGCAATGAATCTTTCTCTTTGAAAATCTACCGTATTGCCCATCTGTCCGCCATTCGACTTCTGCACTACCGTCCCTGCGCTTTAGAAAATTTACCTTACGGCGAATAACACGAAACCTGTGCCATCGGTAATATGCGCGACTTCTTCGCATTTCTTCACTCCTCGACATAACGAGCAACCTGCAAGGAGCGTCGGGGTGGAACTCCTTCCTCTATTTTATGTAAGTCGTATTTGAACGTAATGTCAATGGATTCGCGAGAAATGTGAACGCTGTCAACTATCATTGTGATTAGCTCTCTTTGTCGTTCGGCATCAGCAGAGGCTAATTCCTTTTTCCATGATACCGCTGGTTTTCCAAATGCCGCAAGTTCATCAAGCCGCGCTGTTATAGCTTCGACTTCGGCAATGATGGAATATTTTTCTTTTTCCAATTCGGATAAGGCGTTGGCATTCTCTTTCATTATCTCTGAAAGTTGCTCTTGGGTAAGCGCAGATTCACCCATCAAACATTTCATTATTTCGCCTTCCAACCGCACGACCTCTTTTTGCAAAGCGGTTATTTTTTGTTCAATGGGCTTCAGCTTCTTCGCCTGTTCTTTTTCAAATTTTGCTTTATGTACTGTCGCAAGCCGAGACACATTCATTTTTTTAAGGCTATCCAAATACATATATATCTCATCCAGCACAACGGCTTCAATTCTTTTTACGCCGTATTGGATATGCCCGTCACAATCGTCTTGCCGCGCATTTTTGGGGCAGAAATAGTATTTTGAGCTATATACTGCTATTTCGTCCGTGCCTTTTAACCGCCGCTTGGAGCGGCAAATTCGTGGGTGCATTTTGGCATTGCAAAAAGCGCAATAGGCAACATCGGGCAACAAGAATCCGCTTTTATCGTGGGGAACGGCATTAGTTCTGGTGTCGCGCTGGTCTATGTTTGCATTAACTTGTTCCCACATTGCCTCGGGAACGATAATCAAATCTTCCACAAGTTCCTTAGAATGTACCCACGTTTCCTTTTTAGATGCAACGGGTTTTCCGCGCTTTCTTCGCACTTTCCCGGCTACATAATCGCCTTTGTATACAGTATTTCTTAGCATTCGCACAATCGTTGGCACAGTCCATTTGCTTCCATGCCGAGTTAGCAGACCTTCATCGTTGAGAATTTTCGCCACCTTGTAACTACCCATGTCCAAATCTGATGATAATTCAAAAACTCTTCTTACAATCACCGCTTCCGGCTCATAAATCACCAGTTTTTTACGTTCATATCCCCTTCGATTAAATTCACCTGAATATTCAAGCCTGTACCCAAAGGGGGCAACACCGCCACGGAATTTCCCGTCCATAACCAATTGATTATGCTTTTCAGCTACACGCATAGAGGTGTGTTCGCTCTCGCCACTAGATTGCCAGTAACGTATGTAGTTCATCAGTTTGTCGGTATGGTCATCAAATCGCTGTTGCCCTTCGTTCACACTCCAAACCTCGACACCATGATTTACAAGCCACTCCACAATAAATGGCGTTTCATCTTCGCGTCTACCCAAGCGGTCGAACATGAATACCAACAGTGTGTCAAATTTCCCATTGGCGGCATCTTTTTTTAACTGTACCAGCGCATCTCGTTCACTTGCCGATTTATGGTAGCCTGACACCCCTTTTTCGATGTACTCTTTTTCCAGTTTCCATGTCTTTTGTCTTGCGATAAATTTTGCACAGGCTTTTATTTGCATGGGAATATCATCGTCAATCAACTGATTTTTGGTACTTACACGATATAAACAAGCAACGCGTTTAATCATCAAATCACCTTATTCCAAGTCAAAGAGGTCAAACTTAAAATTCACATCAATGCCATCCCTCGAAAGCACTACCGATTCTATCAGATTAGATAAAAACATTCTCTGCACCTCCACTTCGGATGATTCGAGTTCATTTCGCCAATTTGCAATCATTTCTTTCCGCTCGACAAAGGTATTTACTTCTCTCAATCTGACAGACAGTTCTTTGTCCAGTTCTTTCTCGGACAGCTTTAGTTTTTCTATTTCATCCTCTTTTTTAGTAATAATTTTATAAAGTTGTGCTGAGGTAAAGTTGCTTTCATTGGTTAGTGTTTTTACGACTTCATCATTAAGTACGTC
>WQSG01000022.1 GCA_009788055.1 Defluviitaleaceae bacterium
TCGCGCTTGCTTCGGTGGGTTCTTTTCGTCGGCAAAGAAAACGCCTTGAAAAGAACCCGCCGTAGCAAGCTACCGTTTGCGTGTGTAGCCCGCGTTTGTTCCCGCAGTGCCATACTCTGCATTGCCGCCGCTCCTGCGTGGGGGAGGGTAGTGAGGTTACTAGTTCCGTAACGGTGGGCTTTGCGCCTGATGGGTCGGCTACTGCCTACTAGATTACGCTCTTACCCCCCCCACGCAGGGGTGATGGCGCGGATTGAAATGCTCTGCCCTGCCCCCCGACGCAGGCACACCACGCAATATGTAGCGAAGGGGATGGAGTTCTTTTCAAGGCGTTTTCTTTGCCGACGAAAAGAACTCCCTCCCCTCCCGCGCCGTAGACGGCAAAGTGGGTGCAGAAGCCCCCGATATCCACAAGGCAGGGAAGAGCATTTCAATCCGCGAAGCCCGCGCAAAACCCGCTCCTACGAAGAAGTCACCCACCCCACAGGCAGATTATTTTTCAGGCGGCCTTGGACGAAACGCGCCCAGCCGAGGGGTGCGTTTTCGTGACAGATTAGCACCCATGGTTTGGTTGCGGGCAGGGGTTCGGAGGTGTGGAGGGATTCGCCGCGCAGGTATTTTTCTGCGTCTTGGGTGGAGAGGTTTATGGCATGGCGGGCGTGGTCGGGGAGAAGGCTCATGGCTAGGGCTTGCGATGGTACGAAGCGGTTTTTTTTGATTTCGCCAAGGAAGCGGCCACTGCGGGCTACGCGCAAACCTTTCAGGTCTAGGGGGACGGGTTGGGCGTAGAGGTTTATGCCGTGTTGGGTGAGGTGGGTTTGGTGGAGTGGGATTGTTAGGAAGTCGCGACAGAAGTCGGTGAATTCGGCGGGGGGGCGGGGGATTTTGGAGGGAATGGCGACGTCTGCGGCGGATTGGTTCGCGCTGTCGGAGTGGTTTTGCTTTTCCATCAGCGCGACGAAGTGACCTTCGCCGTTTGCCAAATGCGGCCAAATTCTTGCGACTTGCGGCAGACCAATGCCGCGCTCCACGCATATGTTTTCGTGTTGGATTTGCACAAGGGAAAATTCTTGGTGCGATTCCAAAAAAGAGGTGATTACGTTTTCGTTTTCGGTTGTGTTAAATGTGCAGGTGGAATAGACCATTCTGCCGCCCGGCTTCAGCATTTGCGCCGCGTGTCGCAGGATGTCTTTTTGCACAGCCGCGCAGGCGTCGGGCTTGTTTGCCGTGTACGCCTTAACCGCGTCTGTGTCGCGCCGAAACATCCCCTCGCCGCTACAGGGCGCGTCCACCAGAATTTTGTCGAAGAATTGCGGAAAACGCGCCGCCAATTTTTGCGGCATTTCCGTCAAAACTATGGCATTGGAAACCCCTGCGCGTTCAAGGTTTTTTACCAGCGCACGACTCCTTGATGCAGATGCATCGTTGGACACAAGCAGACCTTCGCCTTGCAAATGCCCCGCAATTTGCACACTCTTCCCGCCGGGCGCGGCACAGACATCCAGCACCCTGTCGCCTGCGGCAACGCCAAGCACTTCGCCCGGACACATCGCACTCGGCTCTTGGATATAAAACAGCCCCGCGTGATACGCAATCGTTTTTGACGGACGAACTTCTGATGAATAATAACGACCTGAGGAACACCATGGAACAATGGGGGAAGACCTTGGGGGCTCTGCCCCCAATCCCCCGCAAGGGGACAAGTCCCCTTGACCCCTATTTTTTTGGGGTTTTAATCCATTATAACGCAACCCCCGCACGGGCGGGTTTTCATAGGCATTACAAAACGCGGAAAAATCTTCCGCGCTTAACAGGCTTTTCATTCTTTCCAAAAAAACTTCAGGCAACTCAATCATTTAAAATCCTCTTCGCTGTAACACAGTCAAAATTTAGGGGTCAAGGGGGCGCGCCCCCTTGTGGGGGAATTGGGGGTGAAACCCCCAAGGTCTTTTTTCACGGTAGCCCAACCGCAGTATCATCCGAAATTTCAAATTCGACAACGGCGTAAATGCGTGTGTTGTGGGGCCAATTACCGTTCCAACCTTGGCGGATAAAGATGTATCTGCCGTGGGGGAGGGGGTCAAAAAATGTGTCGAAAGATATGCGGTAGTGATTGATTTCGTGGGCGAGAAGGGTATAGCCTTCGTCTGTCCAAGGGCGGCCACCTGCGCCCGGCAGGTGCGGCACGGGAATCCATGTGCCGTTTTCGTAACGCGCAACGTCCCAAGGCGAGCCGTACAGGAAATCTTCATCCGTGGTGTTTTCCAGCGAGAAACCGATTCCCGTTTGGCTAACGTCCACCACGCCCACGGGGATAATTTGGGTAGACGGCGACGCGGCGGCAGTGGCGGCGCGGTTCAAGCGATGCTGAACCATCTGCGGCGTAACGGCGGGTTCTATCGTGAAAATTTCGGGATTAAATTCGTTTTCCAAAAGAAAATCCGTAAAGATTTCTTTTTGCTCGGGGGTGTACGGGTCAAGGAACACCGTTATGCCGTCGCCCGGTTGCCCCCAGCCCGAAGCCCCTGCGGCAATCGCGTCTGTTGCCATGGAAAAAAGACGCTCTGCAGCGGCGTGGACGCTCTCTTGCCGCGTATAAACGATTTGCGCAGTCGCGGCGGGTTGATAGCCGCCCGCGCAACCCGCCAAAACCAGCACAAAAACTATCAGCCGCGGTAATTTCATAAATCCCTCCTAATGTGCAAGATATGTATAAAAACTTTCGTCATGAAAAAAGTCCGTTGTTTGCGTCCATTGCCAAGGGTATGTTAGAATGCATCCGTAACATTTTGTTTTCCTGTCAAATCCTCTAACCCGCATATTTACAGGCTTCAAGGGTTCTTGTTACTATCGCAAGCACCCTTTTTCTAACATTCGTTCTAACACTTATACAGATTTCATTCTGTACCTAACGCAGAGGTATTACTTTCATGCCGTTTTCCCGTAGCGTTGACGCATACATAATCCAAGTATTCTGTGCAGTACGAACCACCGCAAATTTGTCCGTTGTACTCCTGTTGCTTTTTTATTTCCACGAATAAGGCAATCAGTTTTTCGTCCAAGGGCAAAATCCTGTAGCTTGAATCCGTTTTCAGCGTGTCAGAAATGATGTTTTTGCGTTTGCCGTCTTGCGAAATTCTCACCATCTTTTTGCGCACGGTTAGGCTACCGTTTACTAAATCAATTGAACTCCACCGTAAACCGATTGATTGCAGAACCTTTGAACAATGCCGGTAATTGCTTTATTTCATCAGCATTGTAAAATTCCGCTACATATTTTTTGCTTTTCGGCTTTTCTACCCAATCGCAGGGGTTTACCCTTATCAGCTTTGACTTGTACGCATGGGTTAGAGCCGCCCGTAGCATTGCGTATTGTCGGATTACCGTGTTTGGGCTCAATTCCTCCGACAGTTTCAAATCGCAATATTCCTGTATTACTTCCGCTTAGAGTTAGCCCTGTCGTGCTAAAATAGGGGTATACGTGCTTTTTCAGATTGAACATATTTGTTTCATGGGTTTTTGGCTGTATGTTTTTGCGGTAAAGTTCCACCCATTTAACAATGTAATCACAAAACAGCAACTTGGAAGGTTCACTATTTCCCTTTACGGATAATCCTGTGGAAATCCATTTTTGCTTACGTTTCCCTTCGGCATTTTTGGTATTAACAACCATGTAATAAACGTCGTTTTTTGTTTGCAAACTCCCTGTCATGGTATCGTTCTCCCTTCTTGACAGGGCTTGCTCGTTGCCGTTGAATTATAGCATTCTGTTTTGATGTATTCAACCAAAAACGACTTAGGTATCTTAATCAGCTTGCCCATGCGGAAATGCTTAATTTTACCGCTATTTACAAGGTTGTAAGCTAATTTCTTGCTTATACCTAATGCATTTTTCATATCGGCAATGGTGAGTACGGTTGTACGCCGCAGGCGTATCATAGCGAGCGAAAGCAATCGCCCCTACTCGCTCGGGTTACAAATATTTCCGCAAAGCCCCTCTTACGGCGGTGAAGTCCAGCGGTTTGCCCAGGTGGGAGGTCATGCCGGCGGCAATGCATTTTTCTACATCTTCGCGGAAGACGTTTGCGGTCATTGCGATTATGGGGATATCTTGGGCGTGAGGGTGGGGTAGTTTGCGGATTTCTTCCGTGGCGGTGTAGCCGTCCATGATTGGCATATGAACGTCCATAAAAATGAGGTCGTATGAGGAAGGAGCTTCGGCGAATTTTTCCACGGCCTCTTCGCCGTTTACGGCGCAGGTTATTTCCAGTTCGCTGTCTTCGAGCATGGCAAGTACTATCTCGCGGTTGACTTCGATGTCTTCGACGAGGAGAATGCGGCGGTTGGGGAAGGTGTTGGTTTCTGTCAGGATGTTTTCGTCAATGGCGCATTCGTGGAGTTCGTCCATGTTTGGAAGGGCGGCGTTGATTGTGAATGAAAATACAGAGCCTTTTCCCGGTTCGGATTGTACATCTATGTTGCCGCCCATAAGTTCGACTATGCGTTTGGAAATTGCAAGGCCTAACCCTGTGCCGCCATATTTGCGAGAGGTGTCGTTTTCTGCCTGCATGAATGCGCGGAACAGTTTTGCCTGTTGTTCCGCGCTTAGGCCGATTCCTTCATCCGTGACGGTAAAACGGATTTGGCAATCGGTTTCGGTTTTGCTTTCAAGTTTTGCATCCAGTTGCACCTCGCGGTGGTCGTCCGTAAATTTTATTGCGTTTGAAAGAAGATTGGTTAGTACCTGTACCAGCCTGTGGCTGTCTACTATGATAATGGTTGGAATATTCTCGTCGATTTTTAAAGTGAATTTCTGGTTTTTTTCCTCTATGCGAAATTTGTTCATTACCATTACCGTGTCTATGATATTGTTGATGTCGGAGAGTTCGGGGGACAGGGTTAGCATATCCGCTTCTATTTTGGACATATCCAAAACGTCGTTGATTACGCCCAATAAATGCTTGGACGCGTCCGAGATTCTGTCGAAGGAATAATTTTTGCGCTCTAGGCTTTCGTCGTTGCGCCCCAGTGTAGACATCCCGATTATTGCGTTCATTGGGGTACGCATTTCGTGGCTCATGGTGGAAAGGAAATTGGTTTTTGCGCGGCTGGCGGCTTTTGCGTCATCAAGCGCGGTTTCCAGTTCCAAAGCGGTTTTTTCCAAGTTACGGGTCATTTCATTTCGCAAGTGCGCGTTTGCCATAAGTAAGCCGCCCGAACGCAAAGAAGACTCCACGGAATCGGAAAAGGTGCGTTCGCGGTGCAAGTCACCAAAACCAAGAATACCCCACAGTTTTTTGCGTATGATAATAGGCACGATAATGTAGCTTTTTGCGTGCTGAAGGTTTAACGTGTCCCTTGCTTCTTGCGGCAAATCCGCCGCCCGCCCCGACAAACACAACCCGCGAAACAAACGCGACTCACTGCCCGCGAACACGGTTTCGTTGCAGAAATGACTTTGCTGCCGTTCGCTTGGGTGCATTAGTGTCGGCAACGCTTCCGCTTCGTCTACCCATTCATGTACCCGCGTGAACAGTAGTTCTTCTTCCGAGTATTTCCACACGAAAACCTGCGCCATATCAACCGCTTCCGCCATGCGCGAAAGCGATTTGTAAAGCGCGGTATCAAAGTTGTCCGTTTCTGCCTGCAACAGCGTGCTTGCCGCTTCGTTTACGATATACAGCAAATGCCCGCGCATTTTAACTTCGTTTAACATTCGCCTGTGTTCGCGGATGTCGCGGATATACGCGGCAATAACGTGTTCGCCGTCGTAGTCTACCCGTACATATTCCGTCTCTGTGTGGATGGATTCGCCCGTTTTGGGCAAACGGTACGTCCATTCAAATTTCAGAATTTCGTTTTCCAACGCATTTTGCAGATAGCCCTTTGTTTCGGGATTTGCTTCCGGAAAGCGCGCCTTTAGTTCGTCCTGCGAATTAAAGCCGAAAAAATTTAACGCAGTGGTGTTGGCGTCAATCACACTGCCGCTTTTGTTAAGGATAAGACAACATAGCGGCGTTGCGTCCAGCATAAGGCGCATTCTGTGAGCCGCTTCAAAAATGCGCACTGCTTGCCGTCTGCGATGCACCGCGCTTACCAAAACCAACGCCGCCGAATTTAAAATGGCCAGCCTTGTATTGCTGAAAGGTTCTTCGGAATTAAAATCCTCGTACCAAACCGTACCCCAGAAACGGTTTTGAAATGTAACGGGTATAATCAAAACAGATTTAGTATTTTTGTTTACGCTTTCGCGCACACATTCATGCACGGATGGCGAAAGCGCATTGGCGGGTTGCATTGCCTCAAGGTGTTCGTACAGCTCAGGCACGGTTTTGTAGGAAAATTCGTGGAAGTTATCGTCTGTGTTAATCGGCAGGTCGGTCTCCCACGAAAACTGCTTTGTGCAAATATACGGTTCGTCTCCCGGATACTTGTTGCGATAAACACTAATCGCGTGGCATTCTCCGCACTGCGCAATGGTTTGCAAGCCGTTTAATAAATGACTGTCGAACTGCTCAAGGTCATTGTCGGGCATTCCCAAAAGCGAAAGTGTAATTTCGTCTACCATCAGCATCATGTTGTTCTGCTGTTCAAAGCCTTGCAGGGCTTCGATATGTGAAGCTATTTCGTTTTGTGTGTCCGATATCACTTTTTCAATTTCCGCTTTATGCTCTTCATCGGTTTTTTTCGCTTGGGAAATCATTTGCGAAATTTTAATTTTGTACCTAGTCCATACAAAGAATAGTACGACTGCAAGAACAACTATGACAATCAAAAGCGAAATAACAAAAAAACCGTCCATAGTTTGCTCCTTCAGGGCGTGTTCCCACTACCGCCAACGCCCGCATTTTGGTCAATTTTCCGCCACTTTTCGTCAGCTTTTCCTCGCTTGCCGCCGGCAAGCGTCGTCAAACCTTCCTCAATTGGCAAAAAATTGCCGCAAAATTCGGGCATTATCGGTAGTGGGAACACGCCCTAGCTAAGAAAATTTCCAGAGTAATAATATATGCAAGCTAACAAAATGGCAAGGGTATTCCCTTAATGCCGCAATGTGTTACAATGCATACTATGAAACTTGAAAATTATCATGCACAACAGGAAATGCAAAACATAATAAAACTGCGGGAGATGTTAAAAACGCTCCCGCAATTTGTGGTGGGATATTTTCGCAGTTTGGGCGACCAAACCGCCGCGCTTACGCGGTTGGCATACGCCTACGACCTGCGTATTTTTTTTACGTTTCTGTCGGAAGAAGTGTTGCACATTGCGGTTGCAGACATATCGCTTGAAGATATGGCAAAGGTGGAATCCGAGCATATCGAGGAATTTATGGAGTATCTTTCATATTACATCCCTGCGGAAAACCCGGACGCCCACGTAAAAAACGCTTCCCTTGGCAAATCGCGCAAGCTTGCGGCGGTGCGCGGCATTTTCAAATATTTATATAGGAAGAAACACATCCCCGCAAACCCTGCGGAACTTGTGGCGTTCCCAAAAATAAACGAAAAAGCCATCACCACGCTGGAAGTGGACGAAATCGCAAAACTCCTTGACGAAGTTGACAGCGGCGAAAACTTAACGCCGCGCCAAAAAGTTTTCCACGAGCTTACAAAAGTGCGTGACGCGGCGATAATCACATTGCTTCTCGGCACGGGAATGCGGGTTTCCGAATGCGTTGGGCTGGACATCCGCGACATAGATTTTGAAGTAAACGGCTTGCGCGTAATACGAAAAGGCGGCGACGAAATGGTTTTGTATTTCGGGCAGGAAGTGGAAGCCGCCCTTTGCGCCTATCTGGAAATCCGCGAAGAAGCATCCCCCATCGAAGGCCACGAAAACGCACTGTTCCTCTCGCTTAAAAACCGCCGCCTCACAGACCGCGCCATTCAAAATATGGTGAAAAAATACGCGTCGCTAATCACACAGCTAAAAAACATTTCGCCCCATAAATTGCGCAGCACTTTCGGTACGCAACTATACGCCGAAACAGGCGACATCTACCTTGTCGCAAACGTACTTGGCCACGCAGACGTAAACACTACCCGCAAACACTACGCCAAAATGGACGACACATATCGGCGCAAAGCCGCTAACGCAGTACGCTTGCGCGACTAATTACTTTGTGCTAATATTGCAAAGGAAAAAATTGTTATGAAATTATGGAAGGAGCGTTCGTTTTGGAACAATTCACGTATGTAAAACGAGGCTATGACCCCGAAGAGGTTGACAGATATATCGCAACCATGGAGCAAGTTATAAAAAGCTATAAGGAAAAAGACAACGCCATCAAAAACGCAATAATAAGTGCGCAAGTGGCGGCAGACAACATGATTAAAAACGCAAAAGCCCAAGCCGACGAATACAAGGTACAAATATGCAAAGAGCTGGAAAAAGTAAGCACAGAGGTTGACCGCCAGCGTATGCAAATCAAGGCCTTCCAAGACGTATATGCAGGCCTTGTGCGCAAGTACCTTACCGCCATAGACGAACAAGAAATATCCGACCTCTACGCCCGCTTAGACGACGTAGATAAACTTGTAGACCGCTTAAAAGAGGTTGACATCGTTCCCGCACCACCGTCAACAACACCAGCACCACCATCCCCTCCACCTGCACCCTCCATCCCCGCACCTGAAATCCCCGCAACACCACCCTCCCCCGACGAAATGACTGCGTTAGGTATAGCCGGAGAATAAAGTTCTCGGGGACGCCGTCCCCGAACCCCTGCAAGGGGACAAATGTCCCCTTGACCCCTAACTAAAAACCGCGCAATTCGCGCGGTTTTTGTATTGCGTTGGATAGCTTATCGCTAGTCCAAATTTAAAGTTTTTGTTCAAACTTTTTTCAAAAAGTTTGCGGGGTTCGGGGCAGAGCCCCGAGAACTTTTTTTTAGTACATATCAAGCACAACAGTCGGGGTTTCGTTAATCCAGTCTACGGTGTAGCCTAGGGCTTCGGCTAGGGGGCGAAGTGGGACGAAGATGAGGTTTTGGATTGGGATTGAGGGGACGGGCGAGACGATTGTGTCGCTGCCCGTGACTAGGAAATGGTTTTCGCCAATGCGATGGGTTATGGTTATGCCCTCTTGGCGGATGGTTAGTGTGTTGGCGTTGCGTGAGGTTTCCAAATGGAAAAGGCGAGTGGCTTCGGACAGTGCTATTTTTGTTGCGTATGGCAGACGTATTATGGGGATTTCAAGGTCTTGCGGTTCGCCGTTTAGGATTAGGCCAACATGGGATTCGTATGTGTAGTATTCTACCAGTTCCCACATATGGCAGTAGTTCGGAAGTTCGCCCGCGAAGTAGGCGTTAAGCCAGCTTGCGCGGTCTTCAAGCCATGTTGCAAGATATTCCGCGTGCCACATGAAATCATTGTTCGCAATAAATTCGGGGCGAAGGAACGGGACGGCACGGGGATGCCGCGCAAAATCGCGCTCAAATTCGTAGCGGTAATGCGTGGCGGTTGAGCGGATTCGCGCTATGGTTTGCGGAATTGCGGTTTCGCTGAGTTCTTGCCATCGTGCGGCAACCGCGGCATGAAACTCCGGCCGCGCCATTAAATTTCTGTACCAGTAGTTGAAAATGGCGACGTAAAGCCCTTTCGGGTCTGTTCCCAGCCACTTTATGTCGGAATTTCCTGCGGCGATGTCAAAATCCCAAACAGGCCCCATAAAAAGTCTGCGCTCGTCGCCCTCGCCCGCGATGTGCATGAAAACGCTGTATTTGTATGCGTCCATGTCCTTGAAAAATTCCTGAACCAAGTAAAAATCTATGAAAGACGGCAGGTCGATTAGTTGCAGAATTTCGTCGAAAGTGCCGAAACGAATTGCACGGCTGGTTGCCTCGATATATTCGCGCAGATAGGTTACGTGCGCGGGCGTGAGCCTGTTCCCCGACGGATAACGGATTGCGTAGGGCAAGTGATTTGCCACAACAAAGTCCTCGTTTTCCGTGCCGCTTTCGGGGGCACGGTTGTCCAACTCAAAGAAAAATCCGCTTTGCGCAGGGTTTTCGTGATGTGATATTTGAAGGCGGCCGGGGCTTGTGTCGCGTTCGTCGGTAAGCAAGTACACGCCCATGTAAACGCCGTTTACGTGCAGGTGTACGTTTTGGAACATAGGAACAAACGCCATGTTTCCCATCTGTTCTGCAAGATAAAACGCGCTGTAATTTCTAAGAAGCGAACGGTCGAAGCGGTTGGCAAGCAAAATCCAGTCTCGCGCTTCATGCTCCGAGCCGAACATGGAACGCGCTTCGTCAAACCTAAAACGCAACGGCCGCTTGTCCGCCCCCATCCACCACGTCGAATTCCCTCGCCCGCGAACCCGCGCCGTTGTTGGCATAAGCGTCTCGCCCGTAGTCGGATTCCCATATGAAATTGTAGCGTTTCGCCACGTGTTCCTGTCATGAAACGGGTTTGCCGCAAATTCCGTATTTATATGAATGGTTGGAAAATTCCCCCCGATGTCTGCAAAAACCGTCGTATGCCCTGCGTAAAAAAACATTACGCAAATTATGAAAGATATTGTAAATTTCAATTTGTTACCTCCTGTCGTTTTATTGCCGATTGGAACACTAGCACACCGAGTAGCAAAAATCAAGGCGTAACGCTTGTAGAAAGCGATATTTTCGGATATACTTGAAATATAACACTCGGGGATGTAATGGTCTCGACGGGGGTTTTGAAAATAGGGATAGCCATCCGCAGACGGTTACTGCGTCAAAAAACCAAACCCTAAAAAAGAAACGACAATAATAATTACGCATTTGCGGCTTAATTAAAGCCGTCGTCCGGCCGGGGAGACCTGCATACCCGGGTCCGGACGCCGATATGCAGGGAACTTTTCCGCCCGTAGCTTTGAAGCGGTAAAAGAACTAAAAGCTACCCAAACCATTCGCGTGTCGGTTCGCGCTTGGCAAGGGGAACACGCGGGATAAGGGGCTCGCCCCCAAGGCCCCGCACCAAATAAACCCACTATGATGGTAGAAGTCCTTATCTATGAGCCTTCGGACACGGGTTCGATTCCCGTCATCTCCATGATTCCATTGACACATTTATGCAAAAAAAGAGCCGTGCTGATGCGCGGCTCTTTGATATAGTTTAAATTTCCGAATCAGTTTTTAGTTTTTCGATTAGTGTAACAACGTCCATTTGCCCTTCGTCGCCATTTTCGCGGCTACGGACAGAAACCAAGTTTTCTTCCACTTCCTTGTCTCCGAGAATAAGCATCACGGGGATTTTTTGAAGCTGTGCCTCACGTATTTTGAAGCCCATTTTTTCGTTGCGAAGGTCGGCTTCTGCGCGCAGACCTGCATCGTCAAGCTGTGCCAGCAATTTTTGCGCGGCTTCTTGGTGGCGTTCGGCGATGGGGATTACCATGATTTGCACGGGCGTTAGCCAGAAGGGATACCAGCCCGCGCAGTGTTCGGTTAAAATGGCGATGAACCGCTCTATACTGCCGAAACAGGCGCGGTGAATCATAACGGGGCGGTGCTTTGCGCCGTCCGCGCCTACATAGGTTAGGTCGAAGCGTTCGGGCATTTGCATATCGCACTGTATTGTGCCGCACTGGAAACTGCGCCCCATGCTGTCCTTTATATGAAAGTCGATTTTTGGGCCGTAAAACGCGCCGTCGCCCTCGTTTACATGGTACTCGCGCCCCATTTCATCAAGAGCTTGTTGCAGATATTTTGTGGCAAGTTCCCACTCTTCCTCTGTCCCGATGGAATTTTCGGGACGGGTGGACAGTTCAAATTTGAAATCGTCAAGGCCGAATTTGGCGTAAACTTCTTCGTAAAGTGTAATTATGGTTTTGATTTCATCTTTGAGCTGGTCGTAAGTCATGTAGATGTGCGCATCATCCTGCGTGAAAAGACGCGCCCGCGCAAGCCCGTGCAACGCGCCTGATTTCTCGTTACGGTGGATTATGCCAAGCTCCGCTACACGCAACGGAAATTCTCTGTATGAGTGCAAATCCAAATTGTAAAGAAGCATTCCGCCCGGGCAGTTCATGGGCTTTATGAAGAAATCCGTTTCGTCCACGGTGGTTCCGTACATATCATCGCGGTACTTTTCGTAGTGACCGCTGCGTTTCCACAACTCGCCGTTAAGCATGATGGGCGTGGTTATTTCCTGATATCCATAGCGTTTATGCACTTTGCGCCAGTATTCGACTAAGCGGTTTTTTAGCACAACGCCCTTTGGCAGATAAAACGGAAAACCCGGCCCTTCGTCCAAAAATGCAAACAGTTTCATTTCTTTGCCCAGCTTGCGGTGGTCGCGTTTTTTTGCTTCTTCAATGCGCTCCAAGTGCGCGGCAAGCTCGTCCTTGGTGAAAAACGCCGTGCCGTATATGCGCTGAAGCATTGCGTTTTTTTCGTCCCCGCGCCAGTACGCGCCCGCTACAGACAACAATTTGAACGCCTTAACATCCCGCGTGCGCGGCAAATGCGGCCCTGCGCAAAGGTCTGTAAAATCGCCCTGCTTGTAAAACGACGCTTCTTCGTTATCGGGCAGGCCTTCGATTAACTCCCGCTTGTATGGTTCGTTTTGCTTGTCCACAAACGCAAACGCTTCTTCCCTCGGCAGGGTATAATGCTCTAATGTCAAATTTTCCTTGACGATTTTTTTCATTTCCTTTTCAATTGTTGTTAAATCCGCTTGCGAAAATGGCGTTTCTGTTTCAAAATCGTAGTAGAATCCGTCTGCGATTGCGGGTCCTATCGCAAGTTTCGCACTCGGGAAAAGCCGCTTAACCGCTTGCGCCATTACGTGCGCCGCCGTGTGACGCAGGGTGTTTAGGTCGTGTTCATGCATTTTTGCACTTCCTTTTTCCTAAGAATATTTCCAATTAGATTCTACCACATTTTCAGCGGAGGTACACATGGAAAATCCGTTTAAAGATTCGGAAGACAAATTACTTTTTGCCAAGGCACTTGACCGCCTAAATTTTGCGGAAAAACGGGGGGCGTCTGCATTTACGGACTTCATTGACCCAATGCGTTGCGAAATGTTTTTGCAGATATTGCAGAAAAAATCCCTGCAAGGGGTGGAAGTAACAGCAAGCGGCGGACACGCAAATGCCGAACGCAAAATGATAGGATTTCTTGCGGCGGCGGAAAACAACGCGGAAGATTGCACCTTCCCCATAACGCCGCTTACATTCACGTACAACGCGAAGTTTTGCACCGCGCCAACCCACCGCGATTATCTTGGCGCGGTATTGGGGTTGGGTCTGGAGCGCGGAAAAATCGGCGACATCATAATGCATGAAGCCGCCGCAACAATGTATGTATCATCCGACGTTGCCGAATACATTTGCGAAAACCTGCAACAGGCAGGGCGCACCGCAATAAAAGGCAAAATTGGAGAAGCCCCCCAAACCGCCGAGCCGCAAGGCACACAAAAACGCATAACCGTCCCGTCCCTGCGAACGGATGCGGTAATCAGTTCCGCATTTAACATCTCCCGCCGCGAAGCCACCGCCCTAATCGACAGCGAAAAGGTTTTCGTAAACTGGAAGCCCGCGAAAAAAACGCAACTCATCGCCCCCGCCGACACCGTAACCATTCGCGGAAAAGGCCGCGTCATCATAAATGAACAGGTAGGAAGCACCAAAAAAGACAGGCTTGTGCTGGTTATTACAAAATACTAATTTTATGATATACTGCATCGGCAGTACATTTTAAAACCGAGGAGAAATGAACAATGTTAGCGCACAACGCACGAGAGATTGCAGTAAGCCGGGAGGTTTATTAATCTTGTGTATAAACCTCCCGTGGGTGATTTAGACTAAAACCACTAGGAGGAAAATTTATGAACGATACGTTTTCAAACAAGTTTATCGCGGATGAAAAGAATTTCGCGCTGTTGCAAGAGACAATGTGGGGACCTAACGGAATACGGCAGTCGGAAGAATTGGCTTCGCATTTTGCAATCACAAAGGATATGAAAATTCTTGATTTGGGTTGTGGGCAGGGATTGTCGTCGCTGTACTTGGTGCAAGCGCACGGCGCAAATGTTTTCGCCACAGACCTCTATGCTTGCCCCACCGAAAACCACGAGCGTTTTCAAAAACTGGGCATTGCGGACAAAATCGTCCCAATGCTGCTGGACGCGACACAACCGTTGCCATTTGCGCGTGGTTATTTCGACGTAATTTTTTCTGTAGGCGCGTACAATATGTTTGGCGACAACGAGGAAATGTTGCCAAAACTCATTCCGTATGTGAAAAAAGGCGGCTACATTGCCGTTGCGTTTCCCGGGTTAAAGTACGAATTTGGCGACAATGTTCCGCCGGAAATGCAGCCCTTTTGGAAAGAACCCGATGTTGCAAGATGCATACGCGGCATTGAGTGGTGGACAGACTTGTTCCGAAAAACAGAGGGCATAGAAATCGTAACCATCAGCGAAATGGCTTGCCACGATATCGCATGGAAAGAGTACCTTGCAAGCCGCAACCCATCCGACGAAGGCGACAAGTGGGATTTGGACATGATGGAGGCAGAAGGCGGAAAGTACTACAATACAATCCAACTGGTTGCAAAAGTTAGCTAAGAACGCGAAACCCCATAGCACAAAGCTTTTTAAGCCTTGCTATGGGGTTTCATCATTATAATATGTTGTGGTATCGCTGTTGTTTTCATGGGAACTTAAATAAAATACAGGGAAATCATTTTTGGGTATGCCTGTCCATTCGCCGTGCATTGTGTACCATGTTTCAGGGGCGGCATATCACAGTTGTAGAGCCGTAATCCATTGCGGCTTTTTCTCCATCGTTACATACATCCAATCCTTCGGCATACATTTTCATCTTGATGTATACGTCGGATAAATTTTCGGTAATATGTACATAGCTGTCAATATATGTTCCCGTACCGGGGTTGCGCTCCATCAATAAAAACGCTTGTTCGTAAATGCTTCCGGGCTTGCATAGTTGGGATAGCCGAGTAAAATGGTAGGTATATCCGAACAGAACAGGGACAGTAGTGATTTTTGGAATTGGATTCGAGCATTGTCACTACTCGCGCAGTTCAAGGGTTGGGAGAAATATGAGCATAATTTTGTTGGTTGGATTATGGAACAACGAAACCAAGACAGATTGTGGGAGTTTCCTAAAAAATTTGTTTTAAGATTTCTGATGAAAAAGCAAGCATTTTAACACCTGCACAAGCCCATAGTCCCGTTTCGCAACATCCATCACCCGTCCCCAAGTTTTTGCTCCAGGTAGGCGCGTTCGAGTTTTTCGTATTTGTCGAAGTCTATTTCGCGCTGGTTGAAGTTTATGAAGCGGTTTGGTTTGGCTTTTGCGGCGGGGGTGCGGTTTGCTATTTTTGTGGAGTCTTGTGCGAAGGCTTCATCTGCGGCGGCAGCGGCTTCCAGGGTTTGGATACCGTTGTCGTGCCATTTTTTCAGGATGCCTTCGGTGTATTTTTTGTCGAACTTATTTATTTTCAGAACACAGCGGTCGCAAGCCTCGGTGATTAGTTCGAGGGGCATATGCCATTCGTGAAGCCACTTGTCCATAAATTTGCGCTGTACTTTTGTGGGATAGGCAGAGACTTGTCCCATGTGCTGTAGGATTGTTTGGTAGTTGCTGTTAAATTTTTGTACATATAATAAGGCTTTTTCTATGTCGGTTATGCCGTTGTCTGCCCAGTCGATGGCGCATTTTTCGATGTAGCGCAGGTTGCGGTGGTCGTTTTCTGCGCAGTACTCCAAGAGGTATTCGATTACTTCAAAGGGCAAGCGAAGCCAGTCGTGGAAGCTGAAAACCGTTTGCATTATGCTGTGGTTAATCATGCCCAGTACGCGCTCCGCACTTTTGAAAATGCGGGCGACATCCATGCTTTCGTTGCTGTAGCACTCCAGTTCGGGCGGGGTGTATTCGGGGCGTACCTGTGCGAATCCGCTTACATATGGCGTTGGCGTACTCTCGGGGGCGGAAACAGTCAAAAGCGTCAAGGGCGGGGCGTCCTGTGCGTGTTTTGGTTCTATCGGAAGAAATGTGATTTCCATTGCGTCTTTATTGGAAGCGATTGTTACTAGTTTTTCATTTTCCCAGTGCCGCCACGCCTTTATCACGTCACCTTCGGTAAGCTGAAAACGCTCGCCGATTTCTTGCAGGCTTGCGGAAGAACCGTCCAAAAGACGGCGCAAGCTCCATATGTAAATGAGCGGATACACGGGCAGGCAATCCGTAAAATAATCGTCGATAAAAACGAATGGGACTTCCATTGTCGAACGTTTGTACCCCAGTTTCATATTTATAGCGCACATATTTTCGCTCCGTTCGTTTTTTTCTTTTAAAGCCCGGCTATAATAACCTATTTTGTACGGCTTGAACACAGTTTTTTATCAACAAAATTTGAGAATTTTTGTGGATAAAACTGTGGATAACTTTTGTTTTGCAAGAACGTGATTTTTACTGGCTTTGTGGGTAAGATGTTAAATGTCAATGGTTGTTTTGTAACAATTTCTTAACAAAAAAATTTTCTTGTGGTAGAAAAAGCCCGTAATTACTGGGTTCTTTCCGCGACCCTGATAATTACAGGCTTTCAAGGGGCTTGACAAATCCGCGCCCTGCACTCTTCGTATTATGTGGATAATGTGGATAACTTTGCAATTGACAAATCCGGCAAACCTACGGCAAGAGTGAACTAACTTCATACACATCCCCCGCGCCCATGGTTAAAGCCATGTCGCCCGCCTGAAGCATCTCGCACAAACAGTTGCTCGCTTTGGAGAAATTTTCAGCAAAAATGACATCTTTGCCGCGTTTTTTCATTTCTTCGGCAAGAATTTCGGAGGAAATTGCAGGGTCAAACGGCTCTCTGGCGGCGTAGATGGGCAAGAGAATTATTTTGTCTGCGTCATGGAAGGCTTCCGCAAATTCGTGCAACAGATTTTTTGTGCGGGTGTATGTGTGGGGCTGGAATACGCATACGATTTTGCCATGCTGTGTGCTTTTTCGTGCGGCGGCTAGGCAGTTTTGCACCTCGGTTGGGTGGTGGGCGTAGTCGTCTATGATTTTCGCGCCGTTAAATTCGCGCTTAAACTCGAAGCGGCGTTTTGTGCCTTGCACGGCATTTAGTGCTTCTGCCGTAACCTGCGGCGCGATTCCCATTGACGCCGCCGCCGCAAAACACGCCAGCGCGTTTAACATATTATATTCGCCCGGCAACGGTAAATTCACACGGGCAAGAAAATTCCGGCCGTCCATCACGTCAAAGGATGGCTTTTCTGCGTTGTAAGCGATATCCCGCGCCCAAAATCTCGCGCCGCTTTTTTCCAAGCCGAAGGTAATAATTTCGCATTGCAAATTCGCCGTGATTTTCTCAAAACCGACTATTCCCGCCTGAATAACAAGCGTGCCGCTTTCGCGAATGTTAGACGCGAATTTTGCGAAAGACTCTATGAGATTTTCAAAGCTGCCGAAAAAATCCAGATGGTCTGCGTCTACATTAAGTATTATTCCCGTTTGCGGGTGCCAGTGGTGAAAACTGTTGCTGTATTCGCAAGCCTCCAGCACAAAGCACGTTGAGTTGCCAATGCGATAATTCATGCCGCCGCGGTTCATGTGGCCGCCGATGGAAATTGTCGGGTCTAAACCTGCCGCAATCGCCACTTCGGAAACCATGGATGTCGTTGTGGTTTTCCCGTGAGAACCCGCGACACAAACAGGGTCGTAGCCGTGCAAAATTTTCCCGATAAACGCGGCGCGTTCAATTAACGGAATGCCCATTTCATGCGCGGCGCGAAACTCTGCGTTGTCGGGCTTTACGGCGGCGGTGTACACAGCCAAGTCTGTTTTTGGCGAAACATTCCCCGCCGCATTCGGAATCGACACGGTTATTCCCAGTTCGCTAAGCCGTTTTGTAATCTCCGATGCAACATCGTCCGAGCCGCTTACACCAAAACCGTCGCGGTGCAAAATTTCCGCCAGCCCGCTCATGCTTATTCCGCCGATTCCAATAAAATGGATGTTTTTTGCCCCGTTTAACTCTATTTTTTCTCGCATTTTCAAATATCCCCTTCTGATTCGATAAATTCCAAATATATCCTACATTATAACACTTGCAAAATTTATCGTAAAATAGGGGCGTTTGCGCATTGACGCGAGACAATTTTGGTGTAATAATTGGTAGGAAAAATTCTAAGAAAAAAACCGAGTGAAAATTTCGATAAGAAGAGGTGAGCCATTTGCGCAAAAAAGAAATGATTGCCATGTTGTTGGCCGGCGGCCAAGGCAGTAGACTAGGGGTGCTTACCTCCAGTAAGGCAAAACCGGCCGTTCCCTTTGGCGGAAAGTATCGTATTATAGACTTTGCGTTGTCAAACTGCGTAAACTCAGGGGTTGACACTGTTGGTGTGCTAACGCAATACCAGCCGCTACAGCTTAACCAGCACATAGGCATTGGTACGCCTTGGGATTTGGACAGGCGTAACGGCGGCGTAACGGTTCTTGCGCCCCATATGAAAACGGAAAGCGGCGACTGGTACAGCGGCACGGCAGACGCTATTTACCGCAATTTAGATTATATCGACAAATATAACCCCGAATACGTGTTAATTCTTGGCGGCGACCATATTTACAAGATGGACTATTCCAGAATGCTTGAGTATCACAAACAAAACAAATGCGATGTTTCCATTGCCGCGCTTAGCGTGCCGTGGGAAGAAGCAGGCCGCTTCGGCGTTATAAATATCCACGACGACAATCGTATTTACGAATTTGAAGAAAAACCCGAAAACCCAAAAAGTAATTTCATTAATATGGGGATTTACATTTTCCGTTGGGATTTACTGCGCGACGCTTTGGAGCGCGACAACAAAGTTCATTCTGATTCGGACTTTGGAAAGCACGTTCTGCCATTGCTTCTTTCGGAGGGCAAGCGTATGTTTGCCTATCCGTTTACGGGCTACTGGAAAGACGTTGGAACAATCGACTCTTTCTGGATGGCTAACATGGATTTAATCCAGACCGTTCCCGAATTTAATTTATATGAAAATTTCGACAAAATATATACAGGTTCGGACCACCAGCCTCCCCTTTACACAGGTCCCAATTCCGAGGTAAGGGCAAGCATAGTTTCGGAAGGCAGCGAAGTTTTGGGCAAGGTTTACAATTCCATTTTGGGTCCCGATGTAATTGTTGAAGACGGCGCGGTTGTTAAGGATTCCATCCTCATGGAACGTTGCTATGTAGGCAGAAACACGAGAATTGAACGTTGCATCATAGATTCGGAATGCACCATTGGCGACGACGTGGTAATAGGCACGGGCGACAATACCGTAAACGTACACCGCCCCAAAATTTACGACACGGGCATTACCGTAATGGGCGAAAACTCCAGCATTCCCGATAAGGTTGAAATTGGAAAGAACTGCGTAATCTTCGGCAAAACCGAACCCGAAGACTACCAAGACGGCAAACTTGCAAGCGGCGAAAGCATAGTTAAAAAAGTGAACGCGAACGGAGTGAGAGCATGAGAGCAGTTGGAATAATTTTGGCAGGCGGCAAAAGTGAAAGACTGGGCGAACTTACAAGAAACCGTGCAACATCGGCACTTCCTGTGGGAAGCTGTTACCGCGCAATCGACTTTTCACTAAGCAACATGACAAATTCGGGAATGACAAAAGTTGCCATTATAACGCAATACAATTCGCGTTCCTTGCACGACCATTTGTCCAGCTCTAAGTGGTGGGACTTGGGTAGCAAACAAGGCGGAATGTTCGTGTTTTCGCCATATCAGAGCGGCGAAAATTCCATGTGGTTTCGCGGCACGGCAGACGCAATCTTTCAAAATCTAACCTACCTGCGCCGCAGTAACGAGCCTTACGTTGTGATTTCATCAGGCGACTGCGTGTACAAAATGGACTATGACGAAATGATTGCGTACCACGAACGCAAAAACGCCGACATAACCGTTGCGTATCGCCAAGTACCCGACAACGACGATATTCGCCAATACGGCGTAATGGAACTTGACGCGGCGGAACGCCTGACCGACCTTGAAGAAAAACCGCTAGAGCCGCAATCCGATTTGGCGTCCATCGGCGTATATGTAATCTCGCGCCCGCTTCTTATCGAACTTATCGAAACCATCGTTAGCGAAGGCCGCCACGACATCGTGCGCGATTTGCTTTCCCGCTACCGCAAGCGTTTGCGCATTTACGGCTACCGCTACGACGGATACTGGCGCAACCTTGGCAGTATCCATTCCTATTTCGATTGCAATATGGACTTTCTGCGCCGCGATATCCGCAACGATTTCATGGTGCAATCCCCATACATCAAAACCAAACCCAAAGACGAACCCCCCGCAAAATACAACAACATGGCGCAAGTCACAAACTGCCTTGTGGGCAGTGGCGCAATCCTTAACGGCCACGCAAACCGTTCCGTTATCTTCCGCCGCGTTTACACAGGCGAACACTCCAGCGTTTCCAACTCCATTCTCATGGAAGGCACGTATATCGGCAACAACTGCGTTGTTGAACACGCAATCCTCGATAAAGACGTAATTCTTCACAACGGCGCACGCATCATAGGCTCTCCCGAGTCCCCCGCCGTGGTTATCAAGGGGCAGGAGATTAGGGCTTAAACGAATAATTTTTAATGATAAGACCGCACCCAAATTCAAAATCGCGCATTTGCGCGATTTTGAATTTGGGTGCGGTTTATCAGCGGTTGATATTATAGTCTTTCTGTATTTTAGAGTGGGAGTGGACGTAAAATGAACTACATTCGTCAAGTAGTCGGCGGTGACAAATTAGCCAATGTTTTTGATATACCGCAAATGTTCCGAAATAGAAAGGCAGAAGTTATAATTTTGTTTTCGGAGGAACTTTCCGAAGAAACGCCAAAAGCCACCAAACGCCCTATTGGTTTCGCGAAGGGTGCAGAAGTGCCGGATAGCTTTTTTGAGCCATTGCCCGAGGAGGAATTGGAACTATGGGGAATGTAGACTATCTCCTTGATACGCATACATTTCTTTGGGCGGTACGGGGAAGCGATAAATTAAGCGAAACAGCGATAAAGATTATTGAAGATGTAAATGTGAAAGTTTTTGTTTCCGCAGTAAGTGCATACGAAATAATGAACAAGTACCGCATGGGCAAGTTGGCGGAATTTGACGACATAGCAAAAAATTATTTGGACTTCGTGAAAAGACTGGGCGTTGATTCTTTGCCTATCAGTGAGAAACACGCCCATTTTGCAGGCGAATTTGAATGGACGCACCGTGACCCGTTTGACCGATTACTGGCGGCACAGGCTTTTAGCAATAATCTTACGCTTATAACAAGCGATACCGTGTTTGCTGAACTCGCATGGGTGAAGGTGTTGTGGTAGTCCAAAATCCTAAGGAGAATATATATGTACGCAGAAATTTCCCATGACGGTGTGACGGTTGACGGCGAGTTTTATGCGATGGACGAGTTGCCGAGGCTGAAGGTGAAAGAGTTGGTACTTGCGGCAAATGTGCGCAGGACTGTTATTCGTGTTGCGGAGATTGGGGCGAGCGAGCTTTCGCAAGACGGGCAGTGGGCTTTGATAGAGCAGTGTTTTCCGCTGGGGGATATGATGAACGCGGAAACATATGTTTTCGACGGTAGCATTTTTGAAAATGAAAACGGTGCGCGGCGGTTTTTTATGACGGCACTGCCCGTTGACATTTCGGATATGATGGCAAAAGTTGGCGTAGAAATGACGGGCAGTATCCACCGCGTGGCGCGGCTGGACACAGTGGAGCATATTTTGTTCCGACAATATGTGAACGAAGCAAGCGAACCTGTGTTAATCTTCCTCCCGCAAGAGGACGGCATACGCATTCTTCATATCGCAGATAATTTGCCCGTCGGCACGAATTACATAAGCAACGACCCCCTCCACCGAGAAGACCAATTCTCGCGCTTTTACAATTCTCTGCAAGCCCCACCCACAAAAACAATCTTCCCACGCGAGGGTGATTTTGAGTGGTTAAGACTAAGACCTTGGGGCTTCGCCCCAAACCCCACAAGCCTTTAAAAAGGCTTGACCCAAACTTTGACACACGCAATCGCTAATCAGCTACGCAATCTAAAATCGCCGCGAACGCGGCGATTTTAAGTTAAAGTTTTGATGAAACTTTTTCAAAAGTTTCCGGGGTTCGGGGGAGGTGCCGTTCGCGGTAAACCGCTCACTTCATTGCCCCGAGAACTTTATATATTAAACTTATTCTTCCTGTGCATGAAAGCAAATGCCGCCAGAATAACCGCGCCGTTTGCGGCGATTATGGTTAGGTTTGGGGCGATGTTGTAGTCGGGTTCGGCAAGGGCAAGGTTCACCTGCATGATGAATGTGTAGCGGAATACCATTGCGAGGGTTTCGTTTTGGGCGGCAAACTGCGGCCCAAAACCCAGAATAAGGCTAACGGGTACGGAAAGAAATTGTCCGGGCGAAAGCGTAAGCGTGATACCAAGCAAAATGGATACAATTCCGCCGCTTATTCCCAGTATCATGAAGTGAACAAAATTGTGATTCCAGCCGTAGTCGCCAAGCATACCGTTGATTACGGCGTATGGTATAAGCAAAATTGACACAACGATAATGGAACTTGTTGCCGTGCCGATTAAATATTGCCACGGCTTAACGCCTGCCATTGACATAAATCGCAGGTTTGTGGTGGTTCGGTCTTCGTTTACCAGCGCGGACGTCGCGCCTACCAGCGACAGCCCGATAAAAATTATTGTGAACAGTCGCGGTCTTCGTCCTGCGGAAGAAGAACCATAAACGCTATCGCAAACCCAACAAACATCAGCCCCTGCACTATAAGAACAGGCACTTTTATATGGCTTGTAAGTTGCTTTATAAAAATCGCAAGAATGTTATTCATAGTGCCACCCCCGTAAGTTCCAAGAATACGGCTTCAAGGTCGGGGACGGTTTTAAGGGCGTTGCGGCTTTCGCACAACGAAAGCGGCGAGCCTTCCTCAATTATTTCGCCTTGATGCAACAGTGCCACGCGGTCGCAAAGTTTTAACGCCTCGTCCATGTTGTGGGTTGTTAAAAAAATTGTCGCGCCGTTTTCGCGCAGGGTTTGCAGAAGTTTACATATGCCGCGTGCCGTGCCGGGGTCTAACGCGCTGGTTGGCTCGTCCAAAATAAGAAGCTTCGGCTTGTACAAAATGGCGCGGGCAAGGGCAAGCCGCTGTGTCATACCACGCGACAACTTGGAAACCGTCTTGTTAATCGAATCCCCAAGCCCTACGCTCTCCAGCGTTTCTTTCACCCGCTTCAGCGGCAGACCGTAAATCCTTGCATACAGGCTTAAATTATCCGAGCAACTTAAATTCGGATACAGCCCGCCTTGGTCCAGCATAAGCCCAAGTTGCCGTGTTGTTGCCGCAACTTCTGCCGTCCCGCTATCCGCTTCCACCAGTCTTGTCAAAATATTTATAATAGTCGTCTTACCCGCTCCCGACGGCCCAAGCAACGCAAATATCTCCTGCGTTTTTACCTCAAAAGACACGCCCGAAAGCACCGACTTCTCGCCATAATTTTTTACAAGATTTTTTACGTTAATCAATTTTGTTTCCTCCTTAAGACCGCGGGGCTCTGCCCCGCACCCCGGAAACTTTTGAAAAAGTTTCATCAAAACTTTAACCTGAAAACCGCATACGCGGTTTTCAAAGATAGGGTCAAGGGATGAAATCCCTTGTGGGGGGTATTGGGGGCAACGCCCCCAAGGTCTTATCTCTACACTAAAAATCCAAGTACGCGGAAGATGAAAATGAACATCGTCAGGGTGAACGCGGAAAGGGTCATGGTAATCATCAATACGGATGCGCCGATATAGGAATCGCCGCCGAGTTCGGCCTGCATAACGTATGCGCCGACAGCCATTGGCAGTGCGTTCAGAATCATTATTATGGTTAAATCATTGCCGCGGAAACCGAATAAATATGCAACAATGGAGGCGGCTATGGGCATTATGAAAAGTTTTACCACTGTGGAAATTATTACGTATTTGAATTTGCGGTCTACGCCGTGGAAAGTTAGGTTGCCGCCGACGCAAATCATGGCAAGGGGCATAACAAGACCGGCTAGGGAGTTAATTGTGTTTGTGGCAAAAACGGGCAGTTCAAAATCGAGGGTGTTCATTAGGACGTTGAATACAAGACCGAGAACAACACCGATTACAACGGGGTTTTTGACAATGGATTTTATAATGCCAAGGGCGATGGAGCTTGTGTTTTTGGCGTTTGTGTCGTGAACAGCAAACAAGACGGACGCGGTTGCATAGGAGAGGATAAGCAAAACGGAAACGGAAAGGATGCCCTTTGCGTAAATGTTAGGGTCTATGCCGGGGTGGTGAAGCGGCGAAAACATAAGCGCGAAAAGCGGCGGCGCAACAACGGAAAGGCTACTGCGATACGCGCTGTTCACAAAAGACGAAACGGAATCCTTATCCTTCATAAATTTATAAGCCAGCACCCAAGTTGCCAAAAAGAAAAGCACCAGCCACACGGAATTAAAAATCAAAAACCGTGTGTCCAGCACTTCAGATAAATCTGCCCTGTGTATGCTTCTGAAAATGGTTGTAGGAATTGCCACATAAAACACAACTTTGTTGCCCAACGTAATAAAACTGTCGTTTATCATATTTTTCCGCTTTAAAAAAATACCCAACAGCGCAAGCAAAATAAATGGCAGTGTGGTATTTAGGCTTAAAACCATATAATCTAACACGTTAAAGACCCCTCATTATTACTTATTTTTCTACATGGTAAGGGAGTATAGCACAAATTATTTATTTCTGCAAAATTTGCGATTGACAATCCCCACGTTTATTAATATAATCGTTTGCGGTAACTCGTTCCACCCTTCGCCGACTTAGCTCAGTTGGTAGAGCAGCTGATTTGTAATCAGCAGGTCGCCGGTTCGAGTCCGGCAGTCGGCTTTAGGAAATAAAAGGCTTTCGACGGTTTTGTCGGAAGCCTTTTGCGTTGATAAATCAATGCGGAAAGGACACGGTAATGTACACGGTAAAAGCAACGGATGGACGGGCGAAACGCGCCGCGCTTCAAACGCCCCACGGCATAATTGAAACGCCCGTATTTATGAATGTGGCGACGGCGGCGGCGATTAAAGGCGCGTTGTCGGCGGTGGATTTGAAAAACGCGGGCTGTGAGGTCGCGCTGTGCAACACGTATCATTTGCACCTGCGCCCGGGTGAGGGCGTTGTGCGGGACATGGGCGGCTTGCAGAAATTCATGGTATGGGACAGGCCAATTTTGACGGATTCGGGCGGGTTTCAGGTGTTTTCGTTGGGCGCGTTGCGGAAAATCCGCGAAGAGGGCGTTTATTTTTCGTCTCACATAGACGGGCGAAAAATCTTTATGGGGCCCGAGGAGAGCATGGAAATTCAGTCCGCCCTTGGCGCGACAATAGCAATGGCGTTCGATGAATGCCCGCCATTCCCCGCAACCCGCGAATATATGAACGACTCTGTTGCGCGCACAACGCGCTGGCTTTCCCGAAGCGCGGCAAAAATGCAAGAGCTAAACAAAACCGCCGCGCACAAGCAGCTTCTTTTCGGCATAAACCAAGGCGGCATTTATCCCGATATCCGCAAGCAACACGCGAAAGAAATTTCCGAAATGAACCTTGACGGCTATGCCCTTGGCGGTCTTGCCGTGGGCGAACCCGCCGAAGATATGTACAATATATTGGAAGAAACAGTGCCGCACTTGCCCCAAAACAAGCCCACATATTTGATGGGCGTTGGCACACCGCAAAACCTCTTAGAAGCCATAGAGCGCGGCGTAGACTTTTTCGACTGCGTAATGCCCGCGCGAAACGGCCGCCACGGTCACGTTTTCACATCGCAGGGCAAGCTAAACCTATTCAACGCCCGCCACGAGCGCGACGACAGTCCCATAGACCCCGCCTGCAACTGCGAAGTATGCCGCACTTTCAGCCGCGCATACATTCGGCATTTGTTCAAGGCAAAAGAAATGCTTGCCCTGCGCCTTGCCGTCATGCACAATTTATACTTTTACAACGCGCTCATGCGCGAAGCCCGCGCCGCCATTGAAGCAAACAACTTCGCCACATTCAAGCGGGGCAAGCTAGAGTGCTTCCGTTAATTTTGCAAATTGGAAAATATCCAGCGTTTCGCCGCGGGCTTGCGGGTTTATTCCTGCCGCCTCCAATGACGCGGCAAGTTCGGTTTTTCCGCCGCCAATGCCCTCCGAATCCAATGCATTAAGAAGAGTTTTGCGCCGCTTGCCAAAAGCGGCGTGTATTATTTTAAACATCTTTTCCTTGTCTGCGGCAACACGCGGCTCGGGCAAAAGACGCAACTGCACCACGGCAGAGTCCACTCCCGGGCGCGGCATAAAGCAGTTTGTGGGCACGTTTGCCACAAGGGAAACATCAGCGTGGTACTGCACCGCAAGCGTTAGCGACCCGTAATCCTTGTTGCTCGGCGACGCATTCATCCGCGCCGCAACTTCCTTCTGTATCATCACGGTGATAGACTCGAAAGGCAGTCCGCTTTCCAACAGCCTAAAAATAACAGGCGTTGTAATATAGTACGGCAAATTTGCCACAACTTTTATTTTTCGTCCCGCAGGAATAATCTCCGCCAAATCCACGCGAAGGATATCGCCTTGCACTATCGTAAACTTTTCGCCCGTGAACATCACTTGCAGAATAGGCACAAGCTGTTTGTCCAGCTCCACTGCAAGAACACTCGCGCCCGCATTAAGCAACGCCTGTGTCATGCCGCCAATCCCCGGCCCAACCTCCAGCACCAAATCATCCGCGCCAATTTCTGCCGCCGCGATAATCTTGCCCAAAACGTGGCCGTCAATTAGAAAGTGCTGCCCCAGTTTCTTCTTCGCAAGCAAACCATACCGCGCAGAAACCTCTCGTACTCCCGCCGCTGTTGCTAAATTTAGTTCTGTCATTCAGCCCTCCGCATATAATTCAGCCCAAAGCCCACACCAAGAAGCACGAAGAAAACACCTGTAGAGCCGATGGTGGTATCGGTAGCCATGCTGGACATAAAGTAGGCGGTGATACCGCAGAAAAGACCAAGGCGCAAGCCGTAGGAGAAAACGGGTTCGCCCTTGGACTTGATGAGGGAGCGGAAGGTGGTGAAAAGGTAAACGCCGAACAAAGCAAGCAGTGCGATTGCAGAAATACCGCCCGTGGAAATCCATGTTTGCACGATGATATTATGCGCCTTATCCACGATTACATAGGGGGAATTAAAGAAGCGTTGCATGGAAACTATATCGTATTTTGGAAATTCGTTGATGAAGGTATCGGGGCCGTAGCCGATAAATAAAGCGCGAGGGCGGAACATAATCGGGAGCGAGCGCGACCAGATGTAGCCGCGGTTTGAGCCCCAAGTTTCGCGGCCGTAAAAGCCCCACGCGGGGATATCGCGTTGAAGGTCTATGCGCTGAAAGGTGGGCGAAATGCCGTGGATTACTCCGTTTTCGTAGCCCAGTAAGAATGGAAATTCCGTGCGGTGACGGTATAGGAAAATATCCGCGTATTTGTCAATCCGAACCGTGCGATAATCGGGAATTTGAAAACGATACTCTATGGGGCGGTTTTCTTCCAAGGGGAAAACATCGCGGCTAAGCGGCTCTATTTCGTTGCCGTTTGCGTCGCGTACCGTAACCCATCCCAGTATCCCCATCCCGTTTACGGTTAGGCTGAAGATTTCGCCGTCTTCGCCAAGTACGGTCATGGTATTTCCTTCAAAGGCGTAGTCTTGAATTGCGGTTGTATCTGCGCGGATGGCTTGCGCCATGCGGTCGAAAATGGTTATGTCCAGCACAGGCGCAAGTGCCATCATGATACCAACAAGCACCACACCCGCCCCCACAACCGAAGCCGCAATAATTTTCACAGTGCGCCCCGGGCGGCATACAAGGGTCAAAATAAGCGCGAAGGTTGCAACCGCAATGCCCACGTACCCACCCAAAGAGTCGCTTGCAATTACGCCAAGCAACATCAAAACGCCGCCTGTAAGCAGTGCCGCTTTTGCATATTTTTTTCCGCTGTACGTAATCCCCGCAAGAAGCAACACCGGGCTTACCATTGCCGTATATTTTCCAAAAGTGTTCGGGTTAAACAGTGTGCCGTGCGCCATGTTAAACACAGGATTAATTTGCGAACGGCGCGGCACAAGTTCGCCGTCAATCATAACAAGCTCCGACATTTGCGCGTCGCCCACGGTGATAAGCCAGCGCGAAAAATCTGTAGAGAAAAAGTCGCGCCCCGTCCATTCCAGCGCGCCCTGTCCCAAAAACCTAAACTGGCTAACGCCAATCAAACCCATTATAATAGAAGAAAACGCCAGCCCAAAAAGAATCAGCTTCGCATTATCCAAGTCCTTCACAAAATACATTGCCGCGAAAAACACCACAAAATACGCCAGCCACATTAAAGCACCTTCGCCCCGCGCATACGTACCGAACCACGACGTAAACGTATACGGCGAAAGCACTGCGGAAATAATTACAAACACAAGATACACCAGCGAAATAAAAACAGGCGGCCGTCTGAAAAACTCTTTATAATCGGGCATCTTTCCGCTTGTAATCCAATCGCCGACGCACACAAAAGCAATAACGCCCGCGGCCACATACACAAAAAGCCCTTTCCAATACGTAAACATATCCAGATAAAACCCACCGGGAAAATCCCTCGCAGGGAAATACGGCACAAGCTCCGGCGGCAACGGACGCCACACAAACCGCACAATCAGCGGCATAATTGCCACTACCGCCACAAGCATTACCGCAGATACAATTTCAACAAAAGACTTTTTTTTCATATGCAACTCCTTAAAGATTTAAAGATTAAGACCGCGGGGACTCCGTCCCCACTCCCCCTGCAAGGGATTTCATCCCTTGACCCTATCTTTGAAAACCGCGTACGCGGTTTTCAGGTTAAAGTTTTGATGAAACTTTTTCAAAAGTTTCCGGGGTTTGGGGCAGAGCCCCAAGGTCTTAGATTTTTTCTTAGCGATTATACCACCCGAGGTGAAAAAATGCGAATTTTTGGGAAACAGTTGTTGTTGTATTTGTGTACGCTGGTTGTAAGTTTTACTGTGCTGGGTGTTGTGCTGTCAAGGGGGGTGCGGAATTTTCTGGCGGAGCAGAGGGCGGCAGAGCTTGGGAATTTGGCGCGGCGTGTTGCGGTTTCTATGGAGAATTTTTCGGAGTACGGGATATTTAATTTGCACTTGCTGGGGCGGGAGATTCAGAATATTCATATGTATACGGATGCTACCGTGATTATTTTGGACGCGGATTTTAATGTGTTTGTGGCATATGGTTTGCCCGAAGGGGCGGTTGCGCAGATTTATGCGGCGGAACTTGCGCCCGTTATGTACGGGGAGACGGTGACAGTTTTTGGAACGTCTAATAATCCGTCGCTTGCGCCGCTTTTGGTGGTTGCAGAACCGTTTTGGCTGGGCGGCGAGGTTGCGGGCGCGGCGTTGGTTGGCGTTTCCATGGCGGCGTTGGACGCGGCGGTTTTCGAGATGCATCGGCTGGTGATTGCCGCTCTGATTTTTGCCGCCGTCTTGGCGTTTGCACTGCACTTTTTCTCCAGCGGCGCGATTAAAAACAGCGAAACAGCAAAAAATTTGCGGGAACAAGAGCGTCTGCAAAATACATTTATCGCAAACCTTTCCCACGATATCCGCTCGCCGCTAACGTCCATGCGCGGCTTCCTTACGGCAATTGAAGACGGCACAATCGGCGCGGAAGAACAGCCCCATTACATCCGCATAATTCTGGACGAATCCGAACGGCTTATCAAACTCTCCAACGATATTCTGGACATACAAAAAAATCGCGAAGTCGCGCTGGAAAAATCGGTTTTTGATATCAACGATGTAATCCGCAAAACCATCATCGGCTTTTCGCGCCGCGTTTTGGAAAAACGACTTATGGTCACAAGCAACTTCGCAAACCCCACAGACATGGTAGAAGCCGATGAAGAAAAAATACAGCGCGTACTATACAATTTGCTGGACAACGCCGTAAAGTTCACCCCCGAAGACGGCGAAATAACCATAGAAACCACCAAGGCAAAAAACAAAGTAACCGTTTCCGTCTCCGACAACGGCCGCGGCATGACAGCCGAAGAACAAAAATATATCTTCGACCGCTTCTACAAAGGCGACCCCTCCCGCGGCGAAGACAAAATGGGCAGCGGACTGGGTCTATCCATAGTAAAAACCTTCATCCGCGCCCACAACGAAACCCTCACCACCGAAAGCGCACCCGCCAAAGGCAGCGTTTTTACGTTCACACTGCCCGTATCGCATTCATAAGTTCTCGGATAAGTTCTCGGGGACGCTGTCCCCGAACCCCTGCAAACTTTTTGAAAAAAGTTTGAACAAAAACTTTAAATTTTGACTAGCGATAAGCTATCCAACGCAACTCAAAAACCCGCGCGAATTGCGCGGGTTTTTCGTTAAAGTTTTGATGAAACTTTTTCAAAAGTTTCCGGGGTTCGGGGCAGAGCCCCGAGGTCTTTTCCCCGAGGTTTTTTACTTATGCGCGATAATCGAAGGCTGAATCTGCCTGCCCTCCAGCGCGTGTGCCAAGGCTTCTTCAAGGAGGGAGAGGTCGGCGGTCATGCTGGCGGGTTTTTTTGTTGGATTGTCTTGCCCGAAGGGGACGAAGAAGAAGTTTTTTGTGTTGTAAAGTTTGGTGATGTTCATGCCGTTCATGCCTAATGCGTCGTTGGAGAAAAGGGCAAGGAGGACGGGGCTTCCGTTGCGAAGGGTCGCCTTGGTTGCCAGAAGAACAGGCCCGTCTGAAATGCCGTTGGCGAGTTTGGCAATGGTGTTGCCCGTGGCGGGCGCGATTATCATGGTGTCCATGGGGTTGTCGGGGCCGAAGGTTTCGGCTTCGTTTATTGTGCTTATCGGCTTGTTGCCTGTGATTTCTTCAAGTGTTTTTAAGAATGTGTCTTTGTCGTGAAAACGGGAACTGTGCTCGAACACGTTTTCGGAAACTACGGGGAAAATGTCTGCCCCCTGTGCCTTTAGTTTTTTCAGCGGCTCTATTATTTCCAAAATGGTGCAGTACGAGCCTGTGATTCCAAATCCTATTTTTTTGCCTTCAAGTTTCATTTTCGTTTCCTCCCCTGCAATACGCGGTGTATATATTCGCCCAGAATTTCGCCTGCCGTTTTTGCCGCAAACTTGCCGGGGATGCCGGGTAAAAGTGCGGATTTTTCGTTAAGTTTTTTTGCGTATTCGATATCAAAACCATATGGGCTTGACGCGATATCTATCATCATTGCGTTGTCTGTTTTGTGCAATGATTTGTTGCACAAAAGCCGTGTTGGTACGGTGTTTATTATTACGTCAAATACCGTTTTTTCAAAAAGTTGTGGCAGATAAATAGGAACTATGCCGTCTTTGCGTGCCGCGTCTTCTTTGGCGGTGTTGCGCACAACGGTGTACACTTTTGCGTCCAAGCCTTTTAGCCGCTTGCACAAATCGCTTCCGCAAATTCCGTAGCCTATTACAAGAATGCGACTGTTCGCAATAGTTTCGTTGCGGTTTGCTATAAGATACGCAATCACGCCTTCGCTGGTTGGTACGGCATTTTTTTCCGCAACACATTTTTCTTCTATCATTGCGTGGTATTCCAGCCCGTGTTTTTCGCATTCGGCGGCCAGTTTTGCGTTGCTTACCCCCGTAAAAACAGGCGTTCCTTTTTCCAGCCCCGCAAAAAAGCCGCCGTCATATTCGCAAAAATTCACGTCGCCTTTAAACGGAAAAATAATAAAATCCGAGCCTTTATCTGCATCAAAAGTGTATCCGCTATTTTTTAGATAGTTTTCGCAATGGTCGTAACGCGCATCATCTTTCAAAATAATCCCGTTCATGCGATTGCTCCCCACACCCTTTTTTGTATCCTATGCGAACACGCAGTAACTTGTCACAGCATATAAATGTTTTATAGCGCAAAAAAGGAATGATAACCATGATAAAACATATGTTTGCAGGCGCGATAACGCCAAACGGTTTTGTAGATTTTTTTTCGCACATAATGCCCGCGGAGAAAGCCAAAACGCGATATTTGTTGAAGGGTTCGTCGGGTTCGGGCAAAAGCACATTTATGAAGAAAATCGCGGCAGAATTTGAAGCCGCGGGCATAGCAACAGAACACTTCCATTGCTCCAACGACCCAGAAAGCCTTGACGCGCTTGCCGTCCCGCAAAACGGACTATGCATCACAGACGCAACCGCGCCCCATTCCCACGACCCGCAATTTCCCGCCGTGATTGACAAAATAATAGACTTTGCAAATTTTTTGGACGCGCAAAAACTAGCCCCTCATCTTAACGAATTAAAATCCCTAACCCACGCCAAGAAGCTTCAAAACGAAAAAACCGCCGCATATTTGGCGGCGGCGGGAATCCTTTATCTTGCGGAAAATAAAGCTTCCGACAGCGCGACAGAAAAACATCACCTACACGAACACGTTACCGAGTGGCTGAAACGCCTTTCCATCCACAACACATTTGAACCCTTCGGCACAGACCGAAAACTCTTCCTAAGTGCCGTAACCCCCGACGGATATGTAAACTTTGCCGCAGACTATTTTGCCGACTGCAAGTTGCAGTGCCTGTTTCAGAAATTCGGCACGGCTTCCCACTGCTTCCTCGCAGAACTAAAAAACCGCGTAAACGCGGCAGGCTTCAACACCGAAAGCTTCCACAACCCCATTGCCCCCGAACGGCTGGACTATCTTCATCTGCCCCAACTAAAAATCGCTTTCTCCGCCACAACGGGCAACCTCCCCTCCGCCGAACCATTCAATGCGGTTCTTTCCGCCGCGATAAATTCCATGCGCCAATCAAAAATACACCACGCCAAGCTGGAAGAAATCTACGCCAACGCAATGGATTTTAACGGCGTTGAACGGATAGTAATTTAAGGTGTGTTTGAAAACACGTAATAAAAACCGCGCATTCGAGAGTGCTGGCATAAAACAGGTTTCATAAAACCCCTAAAATTAAAGGAAATCAGCCAAGCCAAGGGACTCTATCAAGGCGACAAAAGTCGCCTTTTCCTACGAAAGTTTGAAAAAAGACTTTTGCCTGCACTTCTCCCCAACAGAACCATTGTTATGGACAGGGCTTCTTTTCACAGGAATAGCCGGCTTGCTCCGCTTGCAGAAAAGTTTAGACACAGAATTGTATTTCTCTCACCTTACAGCCCGGAGCTTAACGACATCGAACCCGTTTGGTCTTGGCTGAAAAATCGGCTTCGCAAGGTTCTTCCTTATTTTGATGATTTCGATTCCGCTTTGGAAGACTGTTTTAAGGTTGTTTGAGTATATCACCAGTACTTCCTATCCAGTCCGCGATAGGAAATCGCTTCTGCCATATGTTCGGCGGTGATATCATGGGAGTCGGCGAGGTCTGCGATGGTGCGGGAGATTTTCAGAATTTTGTGATATGCGCGGGCGGAGAGAGCCATGGTATCGAAAACGGATTTCAGAAGGTCTTGCGCCTCCTTGCATGGCTTACAGTGTTTTTTTATCAACGCCGCGCTCATTTTTGCATTGAAGCGGATGCCCGTTGCCTTTGGGTCGTTGGCGAAGCGGAATTGCTGGCGGGTGCGGGCGTTTTCTACGCGGGCTTTTATTGCGGCGGAATTTTCGGCGGGGGTTTGGGGGGCTTGCAAGTCTGTGTAATCTACGGGGGTTGCTTCAACTTGAATGTCTATTCTGTCCAGCAACGGGCCGGAGATTTTTTCTAGGTAGCGCGAAATTTCTGCGTCGGAACAGGAACAGCGTTTGGTTCCCAAATAGCCGCAGGGGCATGGATTCATTGCCGCAAGCAGAAGAAAAACGCTGGGGTACGTCGAGACGCCGTTTGCCCGTGTTATGGTAATCTGCCCGTCTTCCAGCGGCTGGCGCAGAGTTTCCAGTGCCTTTTTTTGAAATTCGGGAAGCTCGTCCAAGAACAGAACGCCGTTGTGGGCAAGGGAAATTTCACCGGGGGACGGAATGCGACCGCCGCCCGTTAGCGAAATATGTGACGCAGTATGGTGCGGCGTGCGAAAAGGGCGTTGCGCCATAAGCAAGTTTTTTTGGTTTAACAGCCCCGCAATGCTGTAAATTTTTGTGATTTCCATGCTTTCGTCCATGGACAGGTTTGGCAGAATGGTTGGCATTCGCCGCGCAAGCATGGTTTTTCCCGCACCGGGCGTACCAATCATCAGCGCGTTGTGATACCCCGCGGCCGCTATTTCCAATGCGCGTTTTACATATGTTTGCCCCGCTACGTCTGAAAAATCTACGTCGTATGTACTTCCTTCGCCGCCGAAAAATTCTGTTGTATTAATATGAAGCGGCTCGATTGGTGTGCCTGTAAAATGCTGAACAAGCTGTGTTATATGCGTCACGGGATAAACCGTCGCGCCCTCCACCAACGCCGCTTCCGCCGCGTTTTCCGCACTAACAAAAAAAGCCGACGCACCGCCCGCTTTAGCTTCCATTACCATTGGCAAAATTCCGTTTACGGGCCGCAACGCTCCGTCCAAAGAGAGTTCCCCCGCGAAAAACGAATTGTCCGTTTCAGCCTGTTTTATTAGACCCATACACATTAAAATTCCGACCGCCATCGGCAAATCAAATGCCGGCCCCGATTTTTTTATGTCCGCAGGCGCAAGGTTTACCGTAATCCGCTTCACCGGAAAACTGTACCCCGCATTACGAATTGCCGCACGTATGCGCTCCCGCGATTCCTTCACGGCAGAGTCAGGCAGTCCCACAATGTCGAAGACGGGCAGTCCGCTGGAGAGGTCAACCTCTACATCCACGTGTCGGCTTTCCACGCCAAAAACCGCTCCGCTTGTTACCCGCACGAACATCCGACCACTCCCGATTTCTTCGCAAAATTTTACATGATTATACTTTTTCCTGCATATGTTTGCAATACTTAAAGCTTGCAATTCTAAAAGAATTTTAAGTTATTTCCTCTCCGTGGCTTGCGTCAAAAAATGGACATATTGTATAATAGTTCAAAATGTACTGATACGAGGTGTATCATGGCAATTAGCCCGCAACAAGCAAAATCAACAAATAACGTGAAAAGTTGGGGGGCTTTTTGGCACATTGATATTTTGGATTTACTTAACGGCAAAGGGCTTAACGTGACAAAAAAAGTGTCGCAAAAAGAGCTTGCTGTGTTTTGCCGTAATGCGGCGTTTCTTTTGGGTGCGGGTTATCCCATTAAAAAAGCGTTGCCGCTTTTGGCAGAACAGTCGTCGTCGCGGGTGCTTTGCGCGGCGGTTTCGGATGTACATACTTTGATTTTGCAGGGCGAAAGTTTTTCAAATGCGTTACGGACGGCAGGTGTTTTTCCGCCGTTTATGTGCGGATATGTTGCAATTGGAGAGCGTACTTCAAGCTTGCCGCAGGTGTGCGTTCGCCTTGCAGATTACTTTGAAACACGCGCCGAAACGCGGGAAGAATTTGCCGCCGCAATGATTTACCCTGCGATGGTTTCCGTGCTGATGTTGGCGGTTGTTGTGTTGGCGGTTGTGCTTGTTTTGCCGGGGTATGCGCGGATTTTTGCGTCGTCGGGTGTGGACTTGCCGTTTGCCACGGCTGTATTGCTTTCGTTTTCGGATTTCCTTGCCGCAAACACACTTGTTGTGATTTTCGGTTTTTTTGCAACAGTTTGTGCAATGAAGGTTTTTTTTCAAACCAAAACGGGACAAACTGTTTCTATGTTTTTCAAAATTCGCATTCCTATTTGGCGGCACAATACTAATTGCAATATCGCGCAGGTGTTATCGCTTTTGCTTTCGTCAGGGCTGAGCATTTCCGAGTCCGTACCCATGTGCGCAGAAATCACAGGCAACACTTCGGTTAAAAATGATTTGGGCAAGCTTTCCGCGGCGGTTAATTCCGGTGCGGATTTTTTTGTTGCGCTGGAAAAAATCTCGTATATCAACCCGCTAATGGTTTCGCTTGTGCGGGTTGGTGAAACCACAGGCTCGCTTCCACAGACGATGGAAAAATGCAACACCTATCTTGAACACGCTTACAGGCGCGAAATCCGCCGCATAAATAAACTAATCACCCCCGTTTTAACCCTTGTAATAGGCGCGATTCTTGCGGCGGTGATGCTGGCGATTATTCTGCCAACATTTGAACTGGCTACGGCTATGTAAAATTTGAACAAAGACCGTGGGGCAATGAAGTGAGCAGTTTACTGCGAACGGCTCTGCCCCACACCCCGGAAACTTTTGAAAAAGTTTCATCAAAACTTTAACTTTTGGAGGTTGTATTTATGAAAAAATGTGGCGGATTGACATTGATGGAACTCACTATTGTACTTGCAATTCTTGCGATTATTGCAGGCATTTTGATACCCGTTTTTATGCTTACAACCGAACGGGCGCGGCTTCGCGGCGATATCAGTTCCGCAAGGGTGATTCAAAACGCGATTGAAATTTATGTTGCGGAGAGGGGGTCTACCGCGATAATGAGCAGCAACGATGTAAACGCAATCGTAGCGCGGCTTGCGGATTTGGGACACATAAATCCCCGCAACACAAGCATTCAAACCGCCGGCGAAACTTGGACGGCAACATGGGTGCGCCACAATCACCCCGACTACGGTCGCATTGTTATGGTAGACATATCCGCCGCCCCCGACGAAATCCATCGCGCCTACGCTTCCCTCCCACCCGCCGAACAGGCATATGTACTTGGCGGCGATAGGAACAGATAGGTTTTTTATTCTTGTTGACGAGGTGTGATTACTTGGTTACAATATGGATATAATAATCCTAGGGTGAACATTCTTTGAAAGGGGATGTTCGCTTTGGGTATGTATGCAAGCTGGGACGGTTTCTCGGCTAAACCCATTGTTAAATTGCTTTAACGTAGGAAAGTAACCGTTGACCTTACCACAGGGCGGTTACTTTTTCCTTTTATACGTCAACCACGCTAAAATTAGCAGCGCGATGTTTATAAGCAAATAAACCGCTTCAAACAATGACATATGCATCACCTCCCTTCTATTTGATGCTGTAAGTTAGAAAGGAAGGTTCAGCGGGAAACCGCCACACAGCTTGCTTTTTTATTTTACATATTGTGTCGCGAGAATGCAACCACACCCGCCCTTGACGCGGGGCGCATTTTGTAGTACCTTCCATATAGGAAACCACCATGGAAGGCGGAGTTTAAATGAATAAAACACAAGCGTGTCAAGCACCCACAGGAAACCAAAACGGCGGGGGGCTTGGCACTTTTTCGTTTGTAAAGATGCACGGTTGCGGAAACGACTATGTGTACTTCGATTGCTTTGAAGCGGAACTGCCTGAGCCGGAAAGTCTTGCGCGAAGGTTATCTGACAGGCACAAAGGGATTGGCAGTGACGGTATTGTGTTGATTCTGCCGTCGGAAAAAGCGGACGCGACAATGAGAATGTTTAACGCGGACGGTAGCGAAAGCGGAATGTGCGGCAATGCTATTCGTTGCGTGGGCAAGTATATGTACGAAAGCGGGCGGGCGGCAAAACCGCATTTGGAAATTGAAACGGGAAGCGGCGTGAAGTTGCTGGAGCTGGTTGTTATGGACGGGGTGGTGAACTCTGTGCGTGTTGATATGGGGCCTGCGTATCTGAAGCCGTCGGAAATTCCCGTTGACCTTGTGGGCGAAAGTATCATTGGGCGCAGTGTGAAAATCGAGGGGCAAATATATGAAATCACCTGTGTGAACATGGGCAACCCCCACGCGGTAATTTTTCACGACGATATAGACCAGTTCGACCTGCCCGTTGTGGGGCCGCTGGTTGAATGCGCAAAGATTTTCCCAAAACGAGTGAACTTTGAAGTTGCACATATTGTAAGCAGAAATAATATCCGAATGCGCGTATGGGAGCGCGGAAGCGGCGAGACCATGGCGTGCGGAACGGGTGCGTGTGCGGTTGCCGTTGCGGCGGTTTTAATGGGCTACTGCGACAAAGATACAGACATCCAAGTCCAGCTTAAAGGCGGCGTTTTAACCGTAAAGTACACAGACGATACGGTTTATATGACAGGCGGTTGCGAAAAAGTATTCGATGGGACAGTGGCGATATGAAAAAAGAAGTGGTGATTGTCTTAGATTTTGGCGGAAAACACAAAGAACTGATTGCCAGAATGGTTCGCGGTTTAAGCGTGTACGCAGAGATTTTGCCCGGTAATGTTGCGGCGGAAAAAATCCGCGAAATAGCCCCCATAGGCATAATTGCAACGGGCGACCCGAAAGCCGAAATGCCCGCCATAAACTGCCCCAAACTTCTACCCGCCGAATCGGACGCCATCTTGCGCGAAAAAGACGGGCGCGAAATTCTAAACAACTTCCTATTTAATATCTGCAAAGCCAAGGGCGAATACAAACTGCGCGATTATATCGCAACGCAGGTAAAACTAATCCGCCAAACCGTGGGCACGCAAAAGGTTCTACTCGCGCTGTCGGGCGGGGTGGATTCCTCTGTGTGCACCGCGCTTCTTGCGAAAGCCATCCCCGAACAACTAACCTGCATTTTCGTAGACCACGGGCTAATGCGCCTTAACGAAGGCGACGAAATCGAAGCCGCGTTTTCCAACCGCAACTTGAATTTCATCCGCGTAAACGCAGAAGAGCGTTTTCTTGCGAAACTAAAAGGCGTGGTAGACCCCGAGAAAAAACGCAAAATCATAGGCGAAGAGTTTATCCGCGTTTTTGAAGAAGAAGCGAAAAAACTCGGGCAAATCCCATTTCTTGCGCAAGGCACAATCTATCCCGATATCGTGGAATCGGGCGGGCAGTACGGCACAACAATAAAAAGCCACCACAATGTTGGCGGCTTGCCCGAAAACCTAGACTTCAAACAGCTTGTAGAGCCGCTTTCCATGCTCTTCAAAAACGAGGTGCGCGATATTGGGCGGCGTTTGCGCCTACCCGCCGCATTGGTGAACCGCCAGCCGTTCCCCGGCCCCGGTCTTGCCGTGCGCGTGATAGGCGAAATCACCAAGGAAAAACTGGACGTTCTGCGTCAAGCAGACGCCATTTTCCGCGAAGAAATAGACAAACTACGCACACGCCCAAGCCAATATTTCGCCATCCTCACAGACTCTCTTTCCGTCGGAATAAAGGGTGACACCCGCACCTACGACCCCGTAATAGCACTCCGCGCCGTAAAAACCGACGACTTCATGACCTGCACCGCAACCCGCATTCCCTACCCCACCCTAGAACGCGCCGTATCCCGCATCACCGCAGAAATCCCTGCGGTAAGCCGCGTCGTATACGATGTTACTTCCAAGCCGCCGGGTACGGTGGAGTGGTTGTAAGTTTTTAAGACCGCGGGGGCGTTGCCCCCGCACCCCCACAAGCCTTTAAAAAGGCTTGACCCAAATTTTAATATGGACTAGCGGTAATCCACGCCGAAATTCCAAAATCGCGCGTATGCGCGATTTTGAGTTAAAGTTTTTTGTCGAACTTTTTTTCAAAAAAGTTCGTGGGGTTCGGGGCGAAGTCCCGAGAACTTATACAAATAGGAGGCATATGTATGAACGCAACTGCCACAAAAAACCGTAAATTGGAGCTGCCGAATTATACACGCGGTGAAGAGCTTTTTAATATGATAACGCATATTGTGGGCGGCGGACTGGGGCTTGTCGCGCTGTTGGCGTGTGTGATTGTCGCGGCGTTTAACCAGAATGTGATGGGCATTGTAAGTGGGGCGATATATGGTTTTTGTGTGATATTGCTGTTTACTATGTCAAGTATTTATCATGGGTTGAATATTGGTACGCCAAAGCGGGTTTTCCGCATTTTAGACCACTGTACTATTTACATTTTGATAGCGGGAACGTATACGCCTATCGTGCTGACGCAGTTTCGCACGGTGTATCCTGTGGACGCGTGGGTTATGTTTGGGATATTGTGGGGGCTTGCCGCCATTGGTGTTACGCTAACGGCAATTGATAGGAGCAGGTTTAAATATTTTGCATTGTCGTGCTATTTGGGCATGGGCTGGATGGCTATTTTCCGCATTAATCAACTTGTGGAAGTGCTCGGCGTTCCGTTCTTCATTTTAATTTTGCTTGGCGGAATTTTGTATACCATGGGCGTTATTTTTTACGCGATTGGTAAGAAAAAGAAGTATATGCATTCGGTTTTTCACCTGTTTGTGAACGCGGCATCCATTTTACATTCCGTAGCGATTGCCGTTTTTGTAATGCCGATTGCGTAAATGAATTTCCAAGAGGAGGAAAAATGACAGCCACAAAATCAACTTTGAATGTTAATATAGCGGAACGGCAAATACCGTTTCAGCCTGAGCCCGGGCTTTCTCTTGATGAGCAGCTGATTGTTGCACTCAAAAAAAGCAACCCCAAAAGAGTCAAGCTGGAGGCAGACGAAAACGGCAGCTTGATTATCGACAAAGAAAAACACCCCGACCTTTATGATTGGGCGGTAAATGGTTAATGCAACCTTTTGACTTGTTCATAACCCACCTTTCTTGGGGTGAAGACGGCAAATGCCGCCCTGTATTGGTGTATGTAATTGATGGGGATGAGGTTGGAATTTTTCAAATAACAACGCAGTATGGAAGCAAAAGTGAACACATACGCGCAAAGTATTTCGAGATAAAGGATTGGGCTGAAGCCGGACTTGATAGGTTGTCATATGTAGATACCGGAACACTTATTGATATTCCGGTGGCTCAGCTTAGTGGCAAAACGCCTATCGGCAAACTTACGGAGACTGATAAACAGCGGTTTCTTGATTTTTTGCCATACTAACTACCCGGAAGGTCTAAACCCCTTAATAATTTCCGCAACAGCTTCAAAATCGCTGTGGAGTAGCTTTGCCTCGATATCTGCGAGGAGGGTGTTGGTATTTGCAGACCATGTTTCTTGCCGCAGTAGTTTCATTGCGGCGGCGGCATCTTTTTTGTTGTACATATCGCAAGCGGTTTCGATTATTTTAAGCTGTTCTGCAAGCATTTCGGGGTTGGAGTCTACATATTCCATGCCGGAGTCGTCGAGTTCGGGCGGCGGGGTCATTTCTTCGATTAAGGCGTATACGGATTTTATAAAATCGGGTGCTTGGGAAAGTATCTTTTGGATATCTTTTTCGTTTGCGGCATCTTCCAGCGTTTTTGCGGTTTCGGAGAGGATGTATTTTTGGATGTTGGCAAGCGCGCTTTTCATGCCGTGGGCCTGAATTGCAAAGGGGCGAATTTCTGCGGGGGTGGGGTTTTTAAGCGACACAAAGGAATCCATTATGTCCATTGCTTTTTTTGCGTCGCGAATAAATGAATGTGCAATTCGTTCGCTTAAAACCGAGTCGGAGGCGGAAAGCTGTGTGCCGGACGCCAAAGACTTTGCGGCTTCAATTACCTCGGGCGATTGCGTGTCTCGCACGTGCTGTATAAGTTGGGCGTTTAGCTGGTAAAGGTCTATGGGTTTTGCGATAAAGCCTGAAAAACCGTTGTTCATAAACAGTTCCATCGCGCCTTTTATCGTGTTTGCCGTGAGGGCGACAATGGGCTGAGTATATCCCATTTCGCGCAGAATTTTTGTGGCTTCTATGCCGTCCATTTCGGGCATCATATGATCCATAAAAATGACATCGTAAACCGCGCCGCCTTTTACTTTTTCGATTGCTTCCTTGCCGCTTGAAACCGTTTCAAATTGAATTTGATAGGGGATAAGATAACCTTCGATTACATACAGGTTGGACTCTATATCGTCTACCGCCAAAACTTTGCCGTATGGCATAGGCTCTGCAACCAAACGGGTTTTTTTGTCCGTGCCGACGGCTTTCATGTTTTTCAGATTTTCAATAGATTCTTTATCCAGCACAATAGTGCCGCTTACTTTTTGCGGAAGCGTTATTGTGAAAACAGAACCTTCGCCAACAGTGCTTTCCACTTTGATTTTTCCGTTCATCATGGCGATAAGCTGGCGGGCTATGCTCATGCCAAGACCCGTGCCTTCGATAGAGCGGTTTGCTTCAACGTTGAAGCGCGTGTATTCGGATTCAAACATCTTTGCTATTTCTTCAGGCGTAAGCCCTTGCCCTGTGTCTGTTACGGTGAAAACAAGGGAAATTTCGTTGCCGTCTTTTACCGTGCCAACCTTGCCCACGGAAAGCGTAACCGTTCCTTTTTCCGTATATTTAAACGCGTTGGAAAGAAAATTATTTAAAACCTGTTTAATGCGAAGTTCGTCACCGATTAGCGTGGCGGGCAAATTTTCGTTTACCTCAAGCTTAAATTCGATACCCTTGTCGCCCATGTTTGCAATATTCAGCATAATTGTATCCATAAGCGCGCGCGAAACATCATATACTGCGGGTACAATTTCCATTTTGCCCGCTTCCACCTTGGACATATCCAAGATATCGTTGATTACCGCCAACAGCAACTTGGACGAGCTGTGAATACGCAAAAAAGCCTCCTCCGTCTCGCGGGGGTGGTTTGCTTTAAGCAGTTCGATTTCGGCAATGCCCAGTACAGCGTTCATTGGCGTTCGTATTTCGTGGCTCATGCGGGCAAGAAATTGCGTTTTTGCGCGGTTTTCTTCCTCTGCGGTTTCGCGCAGTTGCTCTTCGCGTTTGGTAATTTGCGACGCTTCTTTTTCCTTCGTGGTTGCCCGTTCCACCTCGCTTAAAAGAAGCGCGGTTCCGCCCACCCCCGCAAACGCAAACATAAACGAAACAATACTTACCAGCCTGTTAAAAAAATTTGCGGTGCGATAGGAAGAATAAACCCGCTCTTGCATTTCTGCCATCATGTACTCGTGCTGTTGCTCGTAGCCCGCAACCCTTGGTGCAACATTAAGCCTGTGACGTGCTTCGTGCGCTGCGTTCATTTCCGTAATAGAATTATTCGACATTGCCATAAACGCCACATTCAGCATCGCAAAACAGGCATACACGGCAATGAGTACCTTTATAATGGTTGTAATCTGCACAGCCATGCCCCTTCCTTGCGAAGATATGTAAAAGATAGACCGCCATAGTCTATCATATGGTTGCACAAGTAAGCAACAGGGAATAAGTTTATTTTAGTGACTTCATACAAAAATCTGCCGCGGATTGTATGAAATTGAGAACATCGTCCCATGACAGGAAGCGATAGATTTTCACAAGCGGTGCGGATTTTGCGTTTTGGAAGTGTTCGTGAAGGAGATTTTGTTGGATGGCATGGGTCTCGCTTGCGAAGATGATGCCCGCTATTTCTTCGGGTATCGCTTTTTCTAAGAGAGCCAAGATTTCTGAAATGCCGTGAAATTCCAAAAACAGACGCGTGTCCAAGTTTCGCAAATCTTTGTAGTAGTCGCTGGTGTATCCCTTTGCGGCTTCTTCGGGATGGTTTGTGCGGAAATTATCCCAAAGCGTTTTATTATTGTAAATGTCTGTGAGAACATGGACGGCATAACCTTCCGCAAACGGGTTGTCGGGATTTTCCCGCAGAAATTCTTTTACACATTCCACCCAGCCGTCATTGTCGGTAACTTGCCCCCAACGCTCATCGCTAACGGGACACAAATGCGTAATTTTTTTCGCAGGCCCGATGTTAGACATCGCCGCGCCCTGAAACTCTGCACGGTAATGTATCGCGTCCGGCGCAATCGAACCCAAAATAAATTGTGCCGCACTTTGTCCTTCCATGCCCCGCGCTTCGATAATCTTCCACGCCACGCACAAATGTGTCAACGGAAACGCCATGGTTGACCTCCTTTGTAATGATGATAAAATAATGATGGGGCTTCGCCCCACACCCCACGAACTTTTTTGAAAAAAAGTTCGACAAAAAACTTTAACATGGACTAGCAATGCACTAAACTACGTCATATTTCTGAAACCGCGCAAATGCGCGGTTTCAAGTTAAAGTTTTGATGAAACTTTTTCAAAAGTTTCCCGGGGGTTCGGGGCAGAGCCCCGAGGTTTTCCAATACATATCCCGAAGGAGTGTTGCAAATGCCATATACCGCATTATACCGCAAAAAGCGTCCGCGTACATTCAAAGAAATTGTTGGGCAGCCGCATATTAAAAGAGCGTTGATTAATCAGCTTGCGGCGGGACAGGTTAGTCATGCGTATTTGTTTTGCGGAACAAGGGGAACGGGCAAAACTTCGGCGGCAAAAATTTTCGCAAGGGCGGTGAATTGTCTTGCGCCGCAGGAAGGCGAGCCGTGCAACGAATGCGAGTTGTGCGTGAATATTCTGGCGGAACGCTGTTTGGACGTGGCGGAAATTGACGCGGCATCAAATAACGGTGTGGAAAATATCCGCGACCTGCGTGACGAGGTAAAGTATCTGCCCAATATGGGGCGGTACAAAGTGTATATTGTGGACGAGGTTCATATGCTTTCCACCAGTGCGTTTAACGCATTGCTGAAAACGCTGGAAGAACCGCCCGCCCATGTGATTTTCATTTTGGCTACGACAGACCCGCAAAAAATACCCGCAACAATTTTGTCACGGTGTCAGCGATATGATTTTAGACGGATTTCTGCGGAGCAAATGGTGGGCGCGTTGCGGGGGTACTTGCAAAGTGAGGGCGTGGCTTTTGAGGATGACGCGCTGGATTATATCGCATATCATTCGGACGGGGCAATGCGTGACGCGCTAAGCCTTCTTGACCAGTGCATAAGCACGGAAGACGCGCTTACGGTGGAAAAAGTGCGCGACTTGTTGGGCGCGGTAGACAAGGCGCGGCTGTTTGAATTCACGGACGCCCTAGCGGCGCAGAACACGGCGCAAATCATAGAAATAATTTCAACCGCCATGAATGACGGGCGAGACGTGGGGCAATTTGCCGCCGACCTTGTGCGGCATTTCCGTGACGTTTTGGTTGCGGGGCTAACCGACGGCGGCGAGTTTTCTGCCCAAGCCGCCGCAAAATTTAAGGAACAGGCTGCGCGTATTCCGCAGGAATTGCTAATGCGGTATATCGTTGCGTTTTCGGAGGTTCAGCGCGAAATGCGGTTCGCACCCCATAAGCGCACCGCATTTGAGGTTTGCGCGTTGAATATATGTATGCCGCAGAGTATCCCCGCGCTGGTTCAGGCGGTTCAAACGGGTCAAGTTGTGGCGGCTTCGCCCG
>WQSG01000023.1 GCA_009788055.1 Defluviitaleaceae bacterium
CCCTTGACTATTCGGACTTTTGCCGTGCCATTGCGCCGCCGACAACGGGGAACAGAAACAAGTTTCTGCCCCGTTGCCGTCTGCTCCATTCTACGGCAAAAATCAAAACCCCGCTACTGCGTGAATCTGACGGCGTAGCGGGGTTTATTATTACCATGTGAAAGGGTGAGAAAATGCCGATTATGCAAAAAACAGGCAACGAACATTTTTATTTTGACGGTATGCCCGTGGACTATCGGCTCCATGACTTTTGGCGGTGGCAAGCGTCCGACATGCTGAACAATGCCCTGCGTGGCGTTCTCGCCGAATTTATCGTCGCAAAGGCTTTGGGGGTGGAAACAGAAAGCCCCCGCGTTGAGTGGACCGCTTGCGACTTGCTTTTTTGCGGATACAAAATCGAGGTGAAAGCGGCGGCTTATGTGCAATCGCGGGAGCAACAAAATGTACACATTCCTATTCGCACGCTTACGCAAAAGACACTAAACCACACTGTAAAATTAAAGACCAAACAAAGACCAAAACCGCAAAAAGCGGCAAGGTCTACGGGCGAAAAACCTTGATTTTACAGGCTTTCATAACAAAAACACGTAAAAACTTTGACCTTACAAAAACACGTAAAAACTTTGACCTTATCGCCAAAACTAAGAAGCCAACTTATCGCGTATTCGCGGTTGCTGTATCCAAACGAAAAACAAAGCCCGTCTTCATCTTCGCGGAACGAATCCAATCCGTAACTTTCGATAAGCTGATATTTAACGGATTTATCAAAAATGGCTACAAGTTTTATGTCGTCGCTAAAATGACTGCCAAAATCGCGCTTTTCGGGAGGGATGGCACGAAGCGTAAATGTCTCGTCGATTTGGGTTAAATTCCACAGCCTGTTTAGTTTAAACATTCGCCAATCTTCACGCTCCAAGCAATAGCCAAATACATACCACGACGCCCACTGAAAAATAACAATGTGCGGCTCTATGCGTCTGTGGCTTTCTCCCTTGTCATAAAAATAGTCGAACTCAATTATTTTTTTGTCAAAAATGGCTTGCTTAATTGCTTCAATTTTTTTGGTCAAATCGCCTTTATAATACGAAGCGAGGTCAATTACAACAGGCTCGTGCAAAGAAACAACGGCATTTGAGTTCGCGCCTAATTTGTCCAACGTGCGTTCAATTTGCGATTCTTCCGACACACTGCCAAAGCCTTTGAGTGCGGAGATAATTCCCGAAAGCTCTGTTGCGGTTAAAATGCTTTTGTCCAATTTAAAGCCTTCGGCAATAGAAATTCCGCCGCCCGAACCTTGGTGCGTGATTATTGGGATGCCCGCACGGCAAAGCGTGTCAATATCGCGCCCTATGGTGCGGCGGTTTACTTCAAATTTTTCTGCCAAATATGGCGCGGTAACACGATTGTTGTGCAACAGCACGGTTAAAATTCCTAACAAGCGGTCAATTTTCATTTTATTCACCCGCGTCAATTGTATCTAAGTAACGGTTTAATGGCAAACGGCGGTGCTGTAATGTTTTGCAAAACAGGAGGGTATACTGGTTATAAAAAATACGGGAGGTTTTAAAATGAACAGTGTAAGAAGAACAGGTGTGGCAGTAATTTTAGCGGTGATTTTTTCCGCGATGATGGCAACAGTTGCATTTGGGCAAACGGAACGGCCTAACATTTCGGTATCGGGTGCGGGCGCGGTTACGGCAACGCCTGATATCGCGACGATTGTGTTTGGCGTAAACACAGAAAATCGCGATGCTCGCACGGCAATTACAACCAACAACCGCGATATCGCAAATGTTCTTGCGGCGGTTAAGGCGCAAGGAATTTCCGAAGACGACATTGTTACGCATCAGTTTACGCTTAGCCCGCGCATGGACTGGCAACGCGGAACTGCGGACGGATACACCGTTTCCAATACAATAACCGTAACCCTTCGCGATATGGATATCATAGGCGAAATAATGGGCGCGGCAATTGAAGCGGGCGCGAATGTAACGGGCAATGTGAGATTTTCGGTATATGACAGCGTCGCGCTTTATCAAGAAGCACTGGCAATTGCCGCCCAAGACGCAAGAGACAAAGCAAACGCCCTTGCCCTCGCAATGAACGTAAATATTTCAACCATCCTTTCGGTAACAGAGCAAAGCACATGGGCTTCACCCGTGGCTCGCGCAGGCTCGTGGGCAATGATGGAAGACGCCGAAATGGCAATGCCCATGAGTGCAGGCGGTTGGGGCGTTCCAATCCAGACAGGCGAAATTACAATAACCGCACGTATTAATGTTGTATTTGCAATAAACTAGTAAAAAACGGGGCTCTGCCCCGAACCCCGCAAACTTTTTGAAAAAAGTTTGAACAAAAACTTTAAATTTTGACTGGCGGTGAACTGTATCGCATATAAAAACCCGCGCGAATGCGCGGGTTTTTCGTTAAAGTTTTGATGAAACTTTTTCAAAAGTTTCCGGGGTGCGGGGTGAAACCCCGCGGTCTTAATTTTGCAACAGCCCTTTTTTGTTGCGCCGCCGCAAGAAAATAAATATGTGGAAATTGTGTAATTATTTTGTTAGACTGTTACCATGAGAAAAACATATATTGCACTACCCAAAACTATGCGGCTGTTGCCGCATTTTTATGAAGTATTTAAGAAGGCGGGTTATGTTTCCGCCGCGCTGGAGAAGTCCATTGCCGAAAAAAAACAAAAGCAGCTCGAATATGAAAGCGACTGCGGGCAAGTGGCATATCTGTTGGTAAACAACATGGATATCCCACAATATGTGGACAGAAACTGGGCGGAACTTGGCTTCACCGCGTTCGATTGCTACAGAGAGTACGAGCTTTCCAGCACAAAGGGCGGTCACGCAATGCGCGGCGACAATTTTATTACAAACCTTTTGCCGGATTATGGGCTGTGTCCGCAGGCACGTTTTTGTGTTGCGGGTTTGCCTCAAAACAAGGAACTTTTTGAGAAATGCAAAAACAGTGACGAAAAGGTACTTACCGTCGGCACATTTTACCCCGGGATAACGGAGAATTACTTTAAGCGGCTTGGCATTTTGGCGGACATTATAAAAATCGCCGGTTCCAGCGAGCTTCTTCCCTCGCACTGCGACGTGGATGTTATTTTCGATATCGTGGAAACGGGCAGCGCGTTAAAAGAAAACGGGCTTGTTATCTACGAGGAAACCATGCCGATTAAAACAAAAATTCTTGTTTCCAAGGCGGCATACAAATACGATGCGAATATCGCCAAAATGATTGAGGTGATTCGCAATGCGACTAAATAGAGACATTTCCGCAATCAAGAATCGCAAAACAGACGCGGACGAAAGCGTAATAGCTTCCGTTCAGGCAATCATAAACGACGTGCGAAAAAACGGGGATGCCGCCCTGCGGCGGTATGCCGAAAAATTTGACGGCTTTAAAGGCGCGAACCTAACCGTAACGGACGCAGAGCGGACGAAGGTACTGGAGCGTCTTCATTGTAATGCCGCAAATTTGACGGAAAAACCTTCGGACGGTACTTTCGATTGGGTAGCGTCCAACGGCGCAGGCGGGGATGATTATTTCCGCATCCTGCACCGCGCCGCCGAAAGAATCCGAGATTTCCACAAGAATCAGCTTGAAAAATCTTGGAGCATTTATAAGGAAGACGGCGTAATGATGGGGCAAATCGTGCGTCCGCTGGAACGTGTTGCAATTTACGTACCCGGCGGAACGGCGGTTCTCACGTCGACCCTCTTAATGTGCGCCGTTCCCGCCCAATTGGCGGGCGTGAAAGAAATCGTAATTTTCACCCCCGTCAAGGAAAACGACACGGTTTCCGATGAGATTATCCAAGCGGCAACAGGTTGCGGCGTCACCGAAATATACAAAATCGGCGGCGTACACGCCATTGCCGCCGCCGCCTACGGCACGGAGACTATTCCCAAAGTTGACAAAATCGTTGGCCCCGGCAGTGTGTTTGTCGCCACGGCAAAACGGCTTGTGTACGGCGTGGTGGACATAGACATGGTTGCAGGGCCTTCCGACGTGCTTGTAATCGCGGACGAAACCGCAAACCCAAAATACGTTGCCGCAGACCTGTTAAGCCAAGCAGAGCATGACACCTTGGCAAGTTCCATTTTGGTAACAACCAGCGAAAAGCTAATCACCGAAGTTGAAGCAGAAATTGACCGCCAAATGAAATACCTGAAGCGCGGCGAAATCATAAAAGAATCCTTGGCAGACTTTGGCGCGGCGGTTTTGGTCGGCTCAATTGAAGAGGCCTTCGACATCTCCAACGACCTCGCCCCCGAACACTTGGAAATCCTAACAAAAGACCCTCTTTCACACCTACCCAAAATCAAAAACGCAGGCTCTGTTTTCCTCGGCGAACACACCCCCGAACCCCTTGGCGACTACATGAGCGGCACAAACCACGTTCTGCCCACAGGCGGCACCGCAAAATTTTACTCCCCCCTCGGCGTTTACGACTTCGTAAAATACAGCTCCTACAGCTACTATCCCCCCACAGCCCTTGCCGAACTAAAAGACGATGTTGCAAACTTCGCCCTCTCCGAAGGGCTGGACGCCCATGCGAATTCTGTGAAGGTTAGGTTTGAGTGATGACATCGTTGGAAAAATGGAATTGGATTGTTGGCGAATACGATAAAAATCTATATGCACCTGAACAAACGATACAAAACACTTGGGAATTAATTTTTGCCGAGATTTTTGGTTACAGCCGTTTAAGGGGAGAAATAGAAAATCACAGAAAAATTTATATCGGCTCAACAGAGCGAGTAATAACCGACATCATAATCAAAAACGATAACGCAGATTTATTTGTGGTTGAACTAAAACAACACAGCTTGCCGTTTAGCAAGGGCATGGAATTGCAACTGTTAAGCTATCTTAGAACAATTGCGCAAAAACACGGGGGTTTTGATTTGTAACAAACTCTATGTTTACCATGACGTAAACAAAAACGATGACGAACAGACAAAGGTGGAAATTGAATTTACACAGGACAATCCTGATGGCGCAAAATTTATTGAACTGTTCGACAAGTCTGCATTCAGTGAATCGACTGTTAAGGAGTTTGTTTGTGAAAAAATCAAGTCTGCAATAAATGTTGAACACATAAAAAATAAAATTTCATCGGATTTAATCGGTGAATTATTGCGAACTCACTTTGTAAATAAATATTCTATCGCGGAGTTTGAGCAAGCAATTGCAGAATTTGATATAACTGTCATGCCTAAGGCGATTGCGACTACCAACATTGAGCAGTTGCTTGTTTCCATATCTAAACCTATACCGCAAGGACAAGAAAATAGTAAGCTTAACAGAACCGATGCATTAAGTATTTGTCGTTCAAACGGTGTGATTATTGGCGGGAATTATTCCGTATCAAACAGAACACAACACGGTAGCCATTTTGCAAATGACATACCCGTTTCAAATTTGACGCAAAACTGGTGGCTATTGCTGGTTGACCATCGGAAAAGAGAATTGCACGTTTTCAAAATAGGCGCAAATGAAGTATCGGAGAACGAAATGTATGTTATAAATAATAAACACAAACAACATACCGTTAAGCTGAATATACTTTGTGATGATGACACATTCACCGACAAATTAAGGAAAAAACAATTTAAGAGGTGGCTTGTTAAAACAATAAAGTATTAGCAACGAGGAGTGATTATATGTATGCGATAAAAGCACTGTATGACGGCGAAAACTTTAAGCCGAAGCACCCATTCCCATAAAAGAGCAATACGAGGTAATCATCACCTTTGTTGAACCCGTTAAAAAGGATGCCGTCAGACCTCCGTTTGGGCTGGGTTGCATGAAGGGAAAATATAAAGAAGCGGATGACCATGATTGGTTTACGCCTTTAGAGGATTTTGAGGAATATATGTGATGAAATATTTGCTTGATACAATGCCAAATCATTATAGGAGCTACTTCATTGCATTTATGCGTAAGCCTTGCTTCTGCATGGGAAATTGCCATTAAAACGGGTATCGGAAAATTGAGCCTTGAAGGCGGCTCTGAATTTTTTATTGAAAAGCTGCGCCATTTTGGAATTGAGATTATGCGCATAGAAGCTACGCATATTGCGATAGTAGAAAAGTTGCCGTTACTTCATCGCGACCCCTTTGACCGTACTCTCATCGCAACCGCAATTACCGAGAGTATGACGATTATCACGGCAGATGAAAATATCAAAAAATATGATGTTTCTTGGGTTTGGTAATATTTACGGCAAAGGAGCTGTTACAATGAGTATGCTAAGTGAATTTTCATCTGCCGAGCGGGAAGCGTGTCTGCCCATAATCGACATGATGATGGGGTGCGCTCAAGCCGCCCGTAAACACGGCGTTTTGGCATTGGAAGAATTTGCAAACAAGCAAGACAACGACTTTTTCACCTTCGCAATAATGCTTGTGGTGGACGGCACCGACCCGCAACTGGTAAAAGGAATGCTGGAAACCCTTATAAGCACGGGCGGCCACACGGGTGCCGCGCTTTTGGAACGGATTATCATTACCGAAGGGGCATTATCTGTACAAGCAGGTGAACACCCCCGATTAGTGGAAACAAAATTGCTTTGCGTTCTTGGCGAAGAATTTTTGCGCAAGCGCGGGCATTTTCCCGCCTATAACCCAACAGACGAACTAGCCGCCCGCACCGCAGAAGTTTTAGCAAACTACCAACCTGATGAAACATTCAGCAATAAAATCGCCCCCATGACCAATGTTGAAATTCAATGCGCATTCAATGGCGTACAAATGGCGGAACTTGCCATTGCCATCACAACCTGCACCCATGAAGCCGCAACAAAATTACTAAGCAACCTATCCCCTCGCCTAGCCGCCCAAATACTGGACGACATAGAAATTTTGGGCGAAATAAGCAAAGAAGAAATTTTAAACGTGCATAATAAAATTTTAGCGAATTTTAAATAAAGTTCTCGTGGACGATGAAGTTAGCAGGTCACTGCGAACGGCACTGTCCCCGAACCCCCACCCGCTTTTTGAAAAAAGCGGGGCAAAAACTTTAATTCAAAATCGCGCATTCGCGCGATTTTGGGATTACGATATGGTTTACCGCTAGTCCGTGTTAAAGTTTGGGTCAAGCCTTTTTAAAGGCTTGCGGGGTGTGGGGCAGAGCCCCACGGTCTTAAAAAGCGAAAAGGTCTGATAAAAATGGATTTTTTAAGCGAAAAAGCGCGGCGGCTTACGCCGTATGTTGCAGGTCTGCAACCGCAAGGGGCGGGATGGGTTAAGCTTAATACGAACGAAAACCCCTACCCTCCTTCGCCAAAGGTTGCGGAGGTTTTGGGCTGTGCGGATGTAGCAAGGCTAAGGCTTTACCCCGACGGAGAGAGTGCGGACTTGTGCGGGGCTGTTGCTTCGGTTTATGGCGTGGGCGCGGGGAATGTTTTTTGTGCGAATAGCTCTGACGAGGTTTTGGCTCTGGCGTTTCAGGCGTTTTTCAGCGGTAAAGGGAATGTTGTTTCGCCCGATATTTCTTATGGATTTTATCCCGTCTGGGCGGAAATGTATGACGTGGGGATGGTATTTGCGCCGCTTTCCAAAAATTTCACCATAGACCCCATGCATTACGAGGACACAAACGGCGTGGTTATCGCAAACCCAAACGCACCCACGAGCATTGCAATAAGTCTCGCGGACGTAGAGCAGCTTCTTATAACAAATCCACGCGGCGTGGTTCTTATGGACGAGGCGTATATGGATTTTGCGCAGGTTGAAAGTGCCGTTTCGCTAACGAAAACTTACGAGAATTTGCTGGTTGTGCGCACTTTTTCAAAGTCGCATTCACTGGCGGGGTTGCGCGTTGGGTACGCGATTGGCAACGAAAAACTAATAAGCGGATTGCGCCGTGTGCGCGATGCGTTCAATTCGTATCCGCTGGATATGCTTGCGCAAACCGCCGCCGCCGCCGCAATAAAAGACACAGCGTATCTGAAAGAAACTATCAGCCGCATTATTCAAACGCGGACAAGTACCATCAAAGCGTTGCAGTCACTAAACTACAATGTGTTGCCGTCGGATGCGAATTTTATCTTCATGCAAAACGAAAACGCACCCGCAATTTACGAACACTTGCGCGAAAACAAAATTCTTGTGCGGCACTGGAACAAGCCGCGCATTAAAGATTTCCTTCGCGTGTCGATAGGCACGGAAGAAGAAATGACGGCGTTTTGCCAAACAATAAAAAACTATGGAGGTTGAAAATATGCGTAAATCGGTTTTTGAACGCAGGACAAAAGAAACATATGTAAATATCGACCTGAACCTAGACCTTGCCGACCAAAGCGAAATTTTCACGGGCATAGGTTTTTTCGACCATATGTTGGAAGCGATGACATTCCGCGCAGGATTTACGATGCAAATACAATGCCAAGGCGACCTGCAAGTTGACGCGCACCACACCATAGAAGATGTAGGCATTTGCATTGGGCAAGCCATAAAAACCGCTCTTGACGATAAGCGCGGCATAACCCGTTACGCCTCATGCGCCATGCCCATGGACGAGGCCTTGGTAAACTGCGCCATAGACATTTCAGGGCGCGGCTTGCTTGTTTTCAACGCCGAAATTCCCACCGAAATGTGCGGCACTTTCCCCACAGAAATGACGGAAGAATTTTTCCGCGCCCTTGCACACAACGCGGGCATCACGCTCCACATAAACCTCGCCTACGGCAAAAACGCCCACCATATAATAGAAGCCATTTTCAAAGCCGTTGGTTTGGTGCTTGGCACGGCAACCCGTTTGAACAGTGATGTAACGCCTTCTACGAAGGGTGTGTTGTAATGAAAAATAATATCATTATTGCGGGGGTGCCCCGTGCAGGGAAAAGCAATATGTCTAATAAGTTGTCCCGCGAGTTTGGTTATCAACACGTTAGCATGGATGCAGTAATCGGCGGGATAGAAACGGTATTTCCCGAACTGGGCATCAAATGGTGGCCGTGTGAATCTGATGATATTGAAGTTCTGCGTGTTGCAAGCGAAAAAACAACGCTCATTGTTAAAGAAATGATTGACAGCGGGGAATATGATGAATTTGAACCCGGCATGGTAGTGGATGCAGTTCAGATATTGCCGGAACATTTCATAGCGCATTTAAGTGAAAAAAATTGTGAAATTGTTTATTTACTAACCTCAGATGTTACGCCGCAAGAGCGTTTTGCCATACACAGAAAGCACGACACCGAAAAGCACTATACGTTTAAATTTACGGATGAGCAAATGTCTTACCATTGCAACTATGTTGTTGAAAGAAGTAAGATGTTGAAAGAACAGTGCATAAAATATGGCTTGCAATTTTTTGAAACAGCAAGGGACAGAGAAAAAGCATTTGAAGACTGTATGCAATTTTTATCCGACAACCGCAAAAAATAAGCAGAAAAGGAGTGGTCAAAAATGATAATTATTCCCGCGATTGACCTGCAAGGCGGACAGGCGGTGCGCTTGATACAGGGGGACTATGGCAAGAAAACGGTGTACAATCCCGACCCTGCAAAGGTGGCGAAGGATTTTGAAGAAATGGGCGCGAAGTATCTGCACGTTGTGGATTTGGACGGCGCGAAGGACGGAAACACCGCGAATATCGAAACGATACGGGCAATCCGCAAAGCGATAAATATTCCGATGCAACTTGGCGGAGGAATACGAAATGCGGAAACGGTTGCAATGTACTTGGACGAGATTGGCGTGAACAGAGTAATTTTGGGAACGGTTGCCGTTTCTCAGCCTGATTTTGTGAAGGAAATGATAGCAAAACACGGGGCGGCAAAAATTGTTGTGGGCGTGGATGTTAGGGAAAATACCGTTGCCACGGCGGGTTGGCTTGCCGACAGCCGCGTGAATTATCTGGAGTTTATCGAAAGCTTAAAAGCCGCAGGGGTGGAATATCTTGTTGTAACGGATATCAGTCGCGATGGTACGCTGACCAGCCCAAACTGGGATATGTACGAAAAAATTAAGGGCATAAACTTTGTGGTTTCGGGCGGCGTTGCCGAAGAATCGCATATTCACAAAGCGGCAAATTATTATGCCGTAATCGTCGGTAAGGCGTTTTACGAAGGAAGGGTGGATTTGAAAAATGCTTTTCAAAAATATTAATGCGGATGAAATAAAATGGGGGGAAAGCGGTTTAATCCCCGGGATTGTTCAAGATTTTTACACAGGACGTGTTCTAATGCTTGCGTATGTAAACCGCGAAAGTTTGGCGTTTATGCAAGAGAAAGGTGAGACCTGTTTTTGGTCGCGTTCGCGCAACGAGCTGTGGCACAAGGGCGCGACATCGGGCGATGTTCAAAAAATCATGTGCATGGCGTTGGACTGCGACAACGATACGCTTCTTATTCAAGCCGAGCAAATGGGCAAGGGAGCGTGTCACACGGGAAGCTACTCTTGCTTTGGGGACGAAGAAGAAAGCGCGTTCTACTCTTTTGAATACGATTACGAAACAATTAAAAACCGCGCCGTGAACCCGCAACCGGATTCTTACACCAATTATCTGATGAAAAAAGGTTTGGATAAAATCTGCAAAAAAATTGGAGAAGAAGCCACCGAAGTAGTAATTGCCGCAAAAAACAAGGACACGGCAGAGCTGACCGCCGAAATAGCCGACCTCTCCTACCATATCCTTGTTTTAATGCACGAGTGCGGGGTTACACCAAGGGAAATAACTGAAGAAATTGTAAAGCGCAACCGCAGTCTGCAAAAAAAGCACAAACCAAAAGGATAAATTACGCGCTTTTTGCAACTTGCTTTGTGCGGATAAATTTGTATGTTACGGCGATACCAAAAGCGGCGGCGGCGGCAAGCGCGCCGTATTTTGCAATGCGTTTGCGTGATGTTTTTTCCGGTGCGAATGTTTCCGCTTCTTCAAGAAACAGGTCGTTAATTTCGCCGATACAAAACAGAAGTTTTTTTGCGGGGCTTTTCATATGGCAACTCCCTCCTTTTCCAAGTGTACACGAAGTTTTTTGCGTGTGCGAAACAATATAGACTTGATTTTGCTTTCGCTCATCTTAAAGCGGGTGCTGATTGCGGATATGCTTTCGCCGTGAAAGTAGCGCAGTACAAAGGCTACCCGTGCGGGTTTCGGCATTTCCGCCAAGAAACTGTTTATCGAAGCCGTTACCAGCGCGGCTTCGTGTGCGTCTTCGGGGCGTTCGTTTGGGGACGGCAAACATTCTTCCAACTCGCTTAACAGGACGTTTTTTTCGCCGCCGCCGCGTTTTGCCGCGCCGCGAGCTTCCAATTTATTTAATGAAAGATTGCGCGCTATCTTCGCCAAAAACGCACCAAACATCTCCGGCCTGCCGGGCGGGATTACATTCCACGCTTTCAGCAAAGTATCGCTTACACATTCTTCCGCGTCCTCGTTAATGCGCAAAATATTTTGCGAAACTTTAAAAATACGTCTGCCGTATTTTTTTTTCGTTTCGTCAATTGCCGCCTCGTTCCTTTCAAAATACATATCAAGAATTTCACTGTCTTCCACGCCATCACACCCTTCACTAATATAAACAAAATTTTTTTGAATCGGTTGCAACCGATTTATTTTTTTTCTGTTAATAGGAGTATAACCCAAAAACAAGGAGGAACAAAAATGTTTCAAGTAATATCTGACAGCGGTTGCGACTTTACAAAAGATGAGGCAAAGGATATCAGCATTGTACCATTCTACATCAGTTTTGACCAAAAAAATCATTTAAAGGAAGGCATTGACATAAGCTTGGAAGATTATTTCCAGCGTCTTGTTTCAGAAAAAAATGTTTTCCCGAAAACGGCGCAACCCAGCCCGCAAGACTATATTGACGCATTTAAGCCCCATCTTGAAGCGGGGCGCGATATAATTTCTGTTACGATTTCATCAAAATTCAGCGGCTCATACAACAGCGCGACACTTGCCGCCGATATGTTAAAGGAAGAATATCCAAACCGCATTATTAAAATTCTCGACTCCCTTAACGGAAGCGTGGGACAAGGGCTTGTTCTGCGAGAAATAATCAAGATGCAAAACGCAGGCTACAATCTGCAAAAGACCGTAAAACTTGCAGAAGAAATTATAAAAACCACACGGCTGTACTTCACGGTAGACAACCTCGAATATCTGAAACGCGGCGGCAGAATAGGCCCCACAACCGCGCTTGTTGGCGGACTTTTGGGCTTGCGCCCCATTTTGCAGGTTGAAAACGGACAGGTTTCGCAACTGGATAACGTGCGCGGCAAAAAAAACGCGCTTAAACTAATCCAAGAAGCAATGGTAAACGCCCTGCAAGATGAACCGCAAAACGTAAACATCAGCATAGGACACATTTTAAGCGAGCAAGAGGCCGTAGATTTTAAAACAAAAACCGAAGCCGCTCTTGGAATTAAAATTGCCAACCCCATTACAGAAGTCGGCGCGGCGATAGGTTCACACGCGGGGCCGGGTGCTTTGGCATTCGCCTACTGCAAAAAATACAATGCAATCGAAGGAGATGCGGCGGCATGATTAACACATGGTATATAATCGCCCAAATCTTGGGCGTAATCACAATCGGTTTTGAGTTCGCTTCATACCAAATAAAAGACAAAACCAAATACTTTCTTATAACAGGCATAGGCAGTTTTTTCTGGATGCTGATGTTTTTCGCAATCGGGGTTTCCACGGGCATGGGTACGCAACTTTCACTCATTGTTGCCGCTATATACAGCACAATCCGCAATATTGTTTTCTGGCGTATTTTCTCCAAAAACACGCCCGAAAGTAAAGAAGCCGGCCTAAACTTCCTGCTGGCTATGATTGTAATCGCAATTGTCGCAGGGGTATTCACCGTTCTAAATGCGCCCGAGCAAGTAAGATGGCTTCACATTCTTGGTCTTGTTGTTGCACTTGGGTTTGTAATAGGCCAATATCTTCCGGGTGTTCACTATGTACGCATTGCCGTTGTGTTCTACGCAATCGTTGTTATGCTTACCCAAACCCCCATCAACATCCTTTACGGCGACTTCCGCTGGAACATCATGGGCATCTTAATCGAAACCGCAAAAATTGCATCCGTTGTAATATTCTATGTCCGATACTCTTCCCAACCGAAACAAGCACAACTGGTGTTTGCCAAACCGTAAAAACAAGAAAAAAGTGGCTGTTGCAAAACTGTGGAAACGGTTAGCAACAGCCACTTTTTTTTAATTGACAATTGCCGAAACGGATGTATACTTTCTTCTAAGAAAAACTCCGAGGAGGCTAAAATCATGAAAATTTCTAACCGAACAAGCGGGACTTTTTCCAAATTAGTTGCCCTAATTCTTGTCGTTACGCTCTCCTGTTCCGTTTTGCCCGTGGTTGCTCACGGCAACTATATTGCGGGTGAACCGCAAAGCGAAGTACAAAGCCTTCCCCTTTGGGGAGACGTTGACAATGACGGGGAACTAACGCTGAATGACGCATCCCTTATCAGAGAATTTTTGGCAAGGGGCGCGGAAATTGACATTGATTTAGACATTGCAGACTTTAACCGCGACGGCATCGTAACACTACATGACGTTTTACTTATTCAGCGGGAGGTTGCGCAAGCCGCCTTGCGTTTTCCCGCTCCAAACGCGGGTATCGACTTTGTAAACGAAAACCTTACGGGTTTGGTTTACAATGCCCAACATACTATTGCAGGCGTGAACCGCACAGCCGATGCGCAAGGCCTTGTGCCTATAGACGCGGCATGGTTTGGGCAAAATGTATCTGTTGTGCGGGCGGCATTCGGCGAAAACACCGCAAGTTTGCCGCAGTATCTTGCAATTCCGCAACGCCCTTCAACACCGCAACCCACTGCAACAAGAACAGACCCCGACCTTGATAACGGCACAATAACAAATGTAAACGACACAATGGAATGGCGGGCAAGCACAGCCGCAAGCTGGCAAAACGTAGCCCAAGGCGCAACCACCATTACAGACTTGGCGGCGGGAAGCTATCAAGTTCGCGTACGGGCGGTATCAGGCGCAAGTTTTGCAAGCGCGGCGGCAAACGTCACGGTTTTCCAAGTTCGCCCGCCCGTTGACCAAAGCAGAAGCGTTTTAATAGACTTCGAGAATTTCAACTTGGGTGCGTGGACGCAGTTCACAAGGGGCGACTCTGACCCTATCATCACCGTTGTTGCAGACCCAGCCGCACCGGGCGAACGCTCCATGCAGGTTGTTGTACGCGGCCACAACCAAGCCCCGATTATTCCCGCATACCTGCCCTTCGCGCTGGAAGAATACGCAACAATTTCCCTGCGCATTAGAATGCAAACAGGAACGCTAACGGGCAACAACTTCCAAGTTTTTGCATCGCACAGCAGTGCGGAAGCCGGCAACTTTGTGCGTTGGGGCTTTGGCAACAACGCTTCAGCAGGGCATCAATTTGCAAATTTGCGCATTGCCACATCGGCAGAAAACAGTTTCACATCTTCCGACTGGACATACATTACCGCAACAATTAACACAACCGCATCAACCGCAAATTTACAGGGCAACATTTACCTTGCCCTTGGCATAAACACAAACACCAATGCCACTTTCATGATTGACGATATAGTGCTTACCCTGTGCGACAGCTTTACAATGCCCGAACCGGGCTATTGTGTGCCAATGCCCACGCTGTACTCCGTTACCCCGCGCACCATCACGGTAAACGAGATAACACCGCCGCCAACAGGGCAGAGCGTACAGTTCGGCATAAACACAGTTAACTACCCGCCTACGCAGTGGCAAACGTCACGCACCTTTAGCGGGCTTACGCCAAACACAAGGTATTACGTTTTTGCGCGTTCGGCGGCAAATGATTATTTCATTGCAGGCCACCCGAGCGAACCGCTTACCGTAACAACATTGCAAGACGAGCCTATCGTTGTGCCTGTTAACGGCGCGGCAGAAACAGGCGAGTACCGCAATTTATTCGTGGAGTTTGAGATAGCAACCCAAGAGGAAGTTGACGCAAGACTACAGCAAACATGGTATCGCTTGTTTGAGTGCAGCATTCTGATGGATGGCACTCCCCCACCCCACAACCACAGATACAGGCTTTTTTATGTAATGCCCAACGACCCGACAATGGGGTATATATTAGACTCCGGCGGGGGAATGGAAAACTCTGCGGACGTACGCTCCGAGGGTATGTCTTACGGCATGATGCTGGCAGTGCAAATGGACGAACAAGAAATCTTCGATAAACTTTGGCGTTGGACATACAATTATATGTGGCATCCGTATGACCGTTCGCAACCGCTTACGGGCAGAGGCAACAATGCGTCATGGGGATACTTTGCATGGCGGCTTATTGTAAACCCCAACGGCACTGTAACAATAGCAGACGGCGCACCCGCGCCCGACGGCGAAATTTTCTTTATCACCGCGCTTTTGTTTGCCTCGCACCGCTGGGGCGACGGTGACGGCGTACTGGACTACGGCAGACACGCACGGCAAATCATGTTTGACATAATAAACCGCACGGGCTTGCCCCAAGGCGACAACCACAGGCCGCTGTTTAATCTGCAAAATCACTTGCCCGTAATGTCCACCATGGGTCCGATGCAAAACCACTCGAACCACTCATACATTGTTGCGCACTTCTTTGATATTTGGGCGGAAGAAATTGAATACGACTATCGCCACTGGGATATTTGGGGCGGCGAAGCGGCGGCTCTTGCAAATGCGGAATTTTTCCGTGAAGCCGCACGAAAAGGCCGTGAATTTTTAGCAACCACAATACCTCCACAGCACGGTTTAGCCCCCGAACGTGTACACTTTGACGGCACACCCATCCCCTGCGCCACAGGTCACCTTGGGTTGTGGGTAGACGCTTGGCGTGTTGCGGGCAATATCGCAATGGACAACGCTTGGTGGGGAAGAAACCAGCCCTTCGCAACCCAACACGCGCACACAATGCAATCATGGTTGGCGCGGCCGGAGTTTAACGAAAGACCGGGCGGGCGTTTCACATACCCAAGTGCGTTTTTCATAGACGGGCAACCCGCTTTTGCCAAAGCACCCGATACATCACCCGGTTTTGTAGGCAATAACGCAGTGGCAAGTCTTTCTGCCACGCATGACCTTGCGCGTGACTTTGTACAGCATTTTTGGGAAACAAATATGACCCCCGGGCGTTGGCGTTATTTTGACGGATGCCTGTATTTCTTCAGCCTGTTAAGCCTTAGCGGCAACTACAGGGCGTGGTTTAACACAGGTGCGTTGCGCCCCGACACAGACACGCTAAACGTGCGCCTTTCGGCACAGCGGGCAAACTTCGACAAGGCAGTACCGCAAAATATTACGCTTGACGCTTTCTGGAACGGAAACACCCTTGCAAGCGTGTATTGGGGCGGCACAGCCCTAACCGAGGGCGCAGATTTTACCGCGGACGCAAATTCCGTAACCCTGAACAACAGCTTTTTGCAGGGCTTGCCCATAGGTAGCGCAACCGTATTTTTCAACTTTAACGGCGGCTCTGTTGCACGGCGGTTGACCATTACCGTGGACGATACCGCCCTTCCCGTTTTGGGCTACACATTCCACCAACCGCCGCGCCTTCCGTTTAACCAAACGGGTGCGCACGGGCAAGGCAATGTGGAAATCACCTTCCCGGGCGGAAACCCGCCTGTTATGCGCGTAAACAAAACAGGCGGCCATTCGGACAACGGCTTTGCGGTAACACTTAGGCTTCCCGTTGGCGTTGACCTTTCTCAATTCCCTAACCTGTATATCAGAATGCGAACCGCAAGCGGTTTGTCACACAATAACCTTCGTGTTGCCGTTGCACCGGGCGGTGCGCCCCTTGCGGCTTTAGGCGCGATGACGCCTATCGGCAACCTGTCAAACCACCATTTTGGCGGGATGACGGACTTTACAGATTTGCAAATTCCCATATCAGGCTCTAACCTGACGGGCGATGTACAAATTGCCGTGGGAATGCTGAACGCCCCCGCGCATACGATTGAAATAGCATATATCGGCCTTGTTCCCTATGACGAACTTGCAGACCCAAGCGCGACAATATCCCCGTCAACGGCGTATTTCGACCTGCACGTACCAACGGAAGTTGTCGTGAATGTAGCATGGAACGGCAACACCCTTACGCAAATTCACCGTAACGGTACGCCGCTTTTGCCCGCAACGGATTTTACCGTTGTCGCAAACCAAATAACAATAAGCCCTGCGTTTTTGCAATATCTTGCACAGGGCGTAACGGTTTTGACTTTCGAGTTTAGCGCAGGGCGCAGCAGCACTCTTACGATAAACGTCACCGACAGCAGCATCCAAGACTCGGCTATTTATCCCGCGTATGCAAACTTTGACAAGGCAAACCCAACTGACATTGTTGTTGATATTACCCTAAACGGTAACAACTTCATGGGCATAGACGGGGTTACTGCAGGCAATGGGTTCCGTGTGTACGATAACGGCGCACAGGTTGTATTTAACAGCGCGTACTTGATATCACGCGACAACGGCCCTGCCGTGTTTACGTTCAGGTTCAGCGCGGGGCAAAACGCCACGTTCACCATTAATATATCGGACTCTACCCCATTAACCGTACCGCGTTACTACACCTTTGACACGGATAAAACCCCGCTGTTTTCGTTTAACCAAAACGCACACGCCAACACATCCGTAACATGGTTGCCAACGGGTGCTAACAACGAACCGGGAGTAATTCAAGTTGTCGCACGAAACAGAGGTGACATGATTGTAATTCCCTTTGATTTAGGCGCGTTGACCCTTGGCGATTTTGAGTCTATACGGATACGCCTTGCCGCAGTGGCAGGAGATTCAACACACAAACCCTTTGGTGTAGTTGCTACCGCAACAGGTGAGTTTCCTCACGTAATAGAAAACGCCGCAAATACCAGAATCGCCACTTCTGCGGGGAATATCTTAACCAACACGAATGCATGGAGTACACACACTATTGCGCTTAACCCCGGTGCGTTAAGCCACTTGACAGGTATCGTTTATTTGGGCTTTGGCATTCCTGCGCACCACAATCCCGATAATCCCGCAACTTTCCAAATCAGCGAAATAGAGTTAATCATGCGGCCGGGTGCAATTCCAAACGCGGTGCTTACACCAAATACCGCCACTTTTGATGTTGCGCACCCTGCGGATATTTCCGTGGAAATGGAACTAAACGGCAATACCCTTGACAGGATAACAGATGGCCCGGAAAGTCTTTTACAAGACTTGGATTTCACCATAAGCGGCAACACAGTAACTTTCTGCCGCTACATCATTGCAGGATGGGGGCTTGGCACAACAACGCTGTTATTCCACTTTGCACCGGGCGAAAACAGAACGCTTACCATTTCCATTATCGACAGTAACGAGCCGCCACCACCACCGCCACCCGCACTTGTAATCCGCCACACATTTGAACAACCTCTTGACGGTGTAAGACCTACGCCATACACGAATGTTGGGCAAAGTGCATCGGCAAGTTTCCCCGGTGGGGATGTTATGCGCATTACTAAAGTTGGCGGGCATTCAACTCACGGGGTAATCATACCGTTTGACTTGGGTACTACAACCTTGGCAGATTATTCGCATTTCAGAATACAAACAAGACCGGGCGCAACTCCCGGTGATTTAGGGCATAAACAATTCCACGTTGAGGTAATGGCAGGGCATGATGCCCTCTTCACCGGTTTCGGAAATAATGCGGCAAACAGGCTTATTCCATTGGCGCAGTTCAATTTCAATGATAATCCGCTTACCATTAACCAAGCGATACGCCCCGAAGTTGGAAGCCTTACAGGGGAAATCAGCATTGCAATAGGATTGAACAGTGCTACAGCGCATAATCTTGATATCATTGTTATCGAACTTGTCCCCATCCCAACAGGTGCAACCGCCGTCCTTGGCGCAAGCGTTCTTGTTGCCGACAACAACCCCGCGATTAGCATACACGTACCAACTACGGCAAACCGCGGCGACTACGTTACCGCATACTTTTATCTGGACGAAAACCCGGGCGTAAATTTTGCTGGCTTTAACGTCACCTTCGACCCTGATGTACTTTCGCCAATGTTGCTTTCGGAAAACAATCTTTACGCGGGGCATCCCGCAAGCGGTGCGCTTGGCGGATTGGTCTTTGATGGCGGAAGGTATCACCCCGCCCCGCAAAGCCCCGCAACAATAAGTTTCACCGCACCGTCAAACACAAACGCGACAGGCAGGCTTGGTTTTATCCGCTTCAAAGTGGCAACAGAAGCCGCCCTTGAAGCAACTACAATTCGCGCAGAACACGGCGTTGCGGCAAACGCGGCATGGGATATTTTTGACATTTCAGACGCTACCGCCACCATTACAATAGAAGGGGTGTACTGCAATTGCATCCACTGCCAAAACTGCAACTGCGAAGTTTCTGCATACGGCGCGTTTAGCGGCGTGACGGGCGCACCGTGGCGGCTGTACTACTGCGGTATGCTGGTTGTTGACGGCGGGCATATTTCCAACGCAGGAGCGTTTGGCCCGTGGCATACGCACCGCGCCGATATTTCCGAAATTGCATTTACCGCCGAAATAACGGCAGGGGCATCCGTTCAACGTATGTTTGAAGGCATGACCAACCTAACAGAACTCGACCTTTCCGCATGGGACACAAGCGGCGCAACAAGCATGAGCAATATGTTTTACGGTGCTGTGTCGTTGCGGCAACTTACCCTTGGCGAACATTTCCGTTTCGGCAACGACAACCCCGCCTTGCCGCCGATAACGCAAAACGCAACCCACAGCGGACGCTGGCAAAACGTAGGCACAGGCACGGCGCAAAATCCGCAAGGGTTACACGCATTCACATCCGATGAACTGGTGCAGTTCTACCGCACACAGGGCATTTCGGATACATGGGTTTGGCAAGCCGCCGCCCCGGAAATTCACCCTGATTCCCTAATCGTAATACTGGACCTTAACAACGGAAACTTCACAGGACTTCCGCCCGGCATAGTTTTTGTAACGCCGCCCGCGCTTGGTCTTGCGTCACCGCCCGCGTTAGTTGTTGCGCCCGGCGACAGTGTAGGCATTTTGCCAATAATGCCTACCGCCGCCGTACCCGCCGCAATCACAAGAGACGGCTACCGCTTCACGGGCTGGCATGAAATTGTTGACGGCGAATACATCCGCCGAACCGATAATTTCATCCCGCAAGAACACACCACGCTGGTTGCAAGATGGGAAGAAATCCCGCGTGACACCGATTTTATCGTGGGCAACGTAAACGGCGACAACCGCATAACATCTGCCGATGCAACCATGATTGCACGATGGCTAGCCGGCCAAACCGTACCCGATTTTTGTAGCCTTGCCGCCGACATTAACGGTGACGGTTGCGTAACCGTAGCCGATGTGCTGTTGCTTGCAAGGTGGCTGGCAGGTCATAATGTTTCCCATTTGATAGCGCACTAGCACTCCCCTACCCCCGCATTAACTTGCGGGGGTTTTTTATTTTCCTATATGCACAAGCCAAAATTTGTATTACAATGGAAAAAAAAGTCGAGGGAGTGCGAAGCGTGGCGAAGAAAAAAACGGCAGAGTCTAAAAAAATCAAAGAGGTAGTTCCTTTTGAGGACCAGCAAGCGAAAGAGGAAGCGTTAAGCAACGCACTTGCCAACATAGAAAAACAGTTTGGCAAGGGCGCGGTAATGAAAATGGGCGAAAAAATGGGCGACATGAATATTCCTGTTGTAACCACGGGGATATTGAGTGTGGACGTTGCGCTTGGCGTTGGGGGCGTACCGAAAGGGCGCATAGTTGAAGTGTACGGGCCGGAGTCTTCGGGAAAGACGACGCTGGCATTGCATATCGTGGCGGAAAGCCAGAAGCTTGGCGGCATTGCAGGGTACGTTGACGCGGAACACGCCATGGACCCTGTTTACGCAAAGAAACTTGGCGTGAACATAGATGAGCTGTATATTTCGCAGCCCGATGACGGAGAACAAGCACTGGAAATTGCGGAAGCAATGGTTCGCTCTGCGGCGATTGACGTGGTGGTAGTGGACTCTGTTGCGGCGTTGGTTCCCCGCACGGAAATTGAGGGCGAAATGGGGCAAGCAACCGTGGGGCTTCAAGCGCGGTTAATGTCGCAAGCACTTCGCAAACTTACGGGCATAACAAGCAAAACAAATTGCATAGTCATTTTTATAAATCAGCTTAGAGATAAAATCGGGGTAACGTATGGCAGTCCCGAGACAACAACGGGCGGACGCGCTCTGAAATTCTATTCCAGTGTGCGCGTGGATATCCGCCGTGCGGAAGCAATCAAGGTTTCCGACAGTCAGGTGGGCAACCGCACAAAAATCAAAATTACTAAAAATAAGGTCGCACCGCCGTTCCGCACCTGCGAGGTTGATATAATGTACGGCGAAGGCATTTCAAAAGAAGCCGACATTTTAGACCTTGCCGCGCAACACGGTATTGTGCAAAAAAGCGGCTCGTGGTTTTCCTATGGCGAAATGCGTCTTGGGCAAGGGCGCGAAACGGCAAAGACATTCCTGCGCGAAAACACGGAAATCCGCGGCGAAATTGAAAACGCCGTTCGCGAAAAATATGGCATGAAGCCCTTGGAAGCCTTGTCAGCACCCGAAAATTACGTTAAAGTTGACCCTGCAACACTCGACAGCGACGATGATTCTTTAGAAATTGAAATAATGGACATAGACGAGGAGTAGCAAAATGATTAGAACAGCGTCAATCCCCACCATAGGCCCCATCAAAGTTTTTTGCGGAAACGCAAACAGAGGAATGGCAAAAAATGTTGCAACCCACTTGAATTTAGAACTTGGCGATACCGAAGTGGGCAAGTTTTCCGACGGCGAAACAAAAGTTGTGGTAAACGAGACTGTTCGGGGCGCGGATGTTTTCATCGTGCAATCTACCAGCCCGCCCGCCAACGACAATTTAATGGAACTTCTTATAATGATAGACGCAATGCGGCGTTCGTCTGCGGGGCGCATTACGGCGGTTATTCCGTATTACGGATATGCAAGGCAAGACCGCCGCGCACGTTCCCACGACCCGATAAGCGCGAAGCTTGTTGCAGACATGATAACCTCCGCCGGCGCAAACAGAATCCTTACAATGGACTTGCACTGCCCGCAAATTCAAGGCTTTTTCAATATTCCGCTGGACCATTTAAAAGGCGTTTACCTGTTTGCGGATTATTTTCAAAGCAAGGCGGGGCTTGGCGATTCCCTTGAAGATGTCGTAGTTGTTTCGCCCGACCTTGGCAGTGTTGCACGTTGCCAAGGCTTCGCGGATATATTGGAAGTACCCCTTGCAATCGTTGACAAACGCCGCCACAACGACAAAAAAGTTGAGATGGCGCATTTCATAGGCAATGTGAAGGGCAAATACGCGATTCTTTTGGACGACGTGTTGGCAACGGGCGGCTCGTTGTGCAACGCGGCAAGAACCGTTATGGAGCATGGCGCGAAGGCGGTTTTCGCTTGTGTCACGCACCCAATTCTTTGCGGAGATGCGGTGGAAAATATCGTAAAATCTCCAATTGAAGAGATTGTTACGCTGGACACTATCGAACTTTCGCCCGAGAAACGAGCCGACAAAATCAAGGTGCTTTCCGTTGCAAAATATGTAGGCGAAGCAATAAATTGTATTCACAATAACCAGTCTATAGGGGAGCTTTTCCGCACAATGGGCGGGTAATATAGGTGGGTGGGGGCAATGTCAAAAAATATCGGCGAATTGCAAAAATATTTTGCAGGGCTGAATTTTGCGCAGAAAAAAGAATTCATCTCCAATTTAAAACAGAAATTGGAGACTGTGGACAGCGCGCCGCATAGGCGGCTTTTGGAGGAGTGCGTTCAGGCATATAATGCCGAGGTTCGCAAACGCAACGAAAAAGCCGGCTTCGCGCCAAAACCAAAAATGCCCGACATTTCCCCCGACACCTTTGCCCGCGCACTGGCAACTTTACTTTACGGCAACAACACGGATATCAAAACGCGCATTTTGGGCAAGTGGCAACGCGAACCCGACGAGGGCAATTTTTATTACATCTTCAACGACGACGGCACGTTTGAAACAAACGAGTACGAGGGCGCACCCGAACCCGACGGCATATTGCGCGGAAATTTCACCGTCGGCTTGGACAAAACCGTCCTGATGGAGCCGCATGAAAAGCTGAAATTTACCGCTCTCATGTTCTCCCAAACAGGCGACAGTTTAATTATCACACTAAAAGACGGGATGGCGTTTGAGTACAAAAAACAGTTGACATTCCCAACGAATTAATGTACTATCTCTTACCATAAACCGTTGAAGCGGAAGTAAAGACTTTTTCGCGCTTTACAGAGAACCTGTAGCCGAACAGAATCGTTCGGCATTGCTGAGAGCAGGTGAGTTGCGTATTGTCATAATGGGCCGCGGAGGGCATGGTCAAAGGCGAGAAATCGCTTAGTATTCCATGACGTGCGCATACGTTAGTTGCGAGGGGTATGTTGGTATCCTGTAAAGGGCGCGGCATTTATGCGGCGAATCAAGGTGGCACCGCGGGTTACATATGTTATCCGTCCTTGACAAATTTATTTTGTTGAGGAGGGATATTTTTTTTTAAAGACCTTGGGGACTCCGCCCCCAAACCCCCGCAAGGGGATTTCATCCCCTTGACCCCTATCACGAACCTGCGCAAAGCGCAGGTTCAGATTAAAGTTTTTTATCGAACTTTTTTTCAAAAAATAAAAATGGAGGTTTTTCTTATGAAAAAATTGTTGGCTTTTTTAATGCTGTGTATGTTTGTTTTTTCTGCGTGCGGCGGTACGGACGGCGGTGCGGGTGAATCTGCCGTAACGGTGGGCATTGTGCAAATGATGGAGCATCCTTCGCTGGATTTAATCCGCACGTCTTTCTTGGAAGAGATGGAGCGGCTTGGCTACGGCGATATTGATTTTGATGTGCGAATCGGGCAAGGCGATATGACCTCCTTGACTGCGATTGCGCAAATGTTTGTGGGCAACGAGGTTGATTTGATTATGGCAATTGCCACACCCGCCGCGCAAGCGGCAGCCGCTGCCACCGGCGATATTCCCGTTATTTTTGCGGCGTCAACAGACCCTGTTGCGGCAGGGCTGGTTGCCGATTTGGACTACCCCGACACAAATGTTACAGGCACATCAGACATAATTTGTGTGGAATCCATTTTCACCTTTGCGAAGGAACTTGTGCCCGAAGCCCGCACTTTTGGTTTTGTGTACAATTTGGGGGAAGTAAATTCCGTTTCCGTTATTAATAATGCCAAGGAATTTTTTGCACTGCATGGGTTAGAATATCGGGAAGCGACCGTAACAAGCACGGCAGATGTTCAGCAAGCGGCACTGTCGCTGGTTGGGCAGGTTGATGCATTTTTTACACCCATTGATAATACGGTTGCGTCTGCAATGCCTGTGTTCGCCCGTGTCGCGATAGATGCAGGGTTGCCCATTTTCACAGGGGCAGACTCTATGGTTATGGACGGCGGGCTTGCAACCGTTGGCATCGACTACGCCATCTTGGGCGCGGAAACCGCCGCTATGGTTTCGCAAGTGCTTGGCGGCGCGGCAATCGCGGATGTTCCTGTAAAACGCATGGAAGATTTCCGCACAATTGTAAATCGCGAAACAGCGGACGCGCTGGGCATTAGCCTTGAAGGTCTTGGCGCACACGTAGAAATTTATTAGTAATCACAGGGGGCAATAATATGACAATGGTAGCCTTTACCGGCGCGGTAGAGCTTGGGTTAATTTTCGCCCTGCTTGCCTTGGGAATTTTTGTAGCATATCGAATTTTGGGCGTGCCCGACCTTACCGTAGAGGGTAGTTTTGCGGCGGGTGCGTCGGTAGGGGCTATGCTTGTTGTGGCGGGGCATCCGTTTTTGGGGCTTGTGGCGTCTGCCGCCGTTGGCGCGGGCGCGGGGCTTGTTACCTCCGTGCTTCAAACTAAATTAAAAGTACAGCCAATTTTGGCAGGTATTCTTACAATGACGGCATCGTATTCCGTAAATTTGTACATCATGGGCGGGCGTTCCAACATCCCGCTTTTGCGTGAAGAAACCGTTTTCACTGCGGCAGGCCGCGTGATGAATAACGAACGGTTGCTGTTTTCCTTGTTTGTTACGGTTTTGGTTGGGGCGGCGTTGGGGCTTTTCTTCCACACGCGCCTTGGGCTTGCATTGCGAGCCACAGGCGATAATGACGAAATGGTGCGGGCTTCGTCTATCAATTCCGCTTTTACAAAAACAGTCGGGCTGTGTATCGCAAACGGAATTGCGGGGCTTTCCGGCGGGTTAATCGCGCAATATCAGGGCTTTGCGGATATTAACATGGGATTCGGCATGGTGGTTGTGGCAATGGCATCGCTGATTATCGGCGAGGCGGTTTTTGGAAGACGCTCCGTTATTTGGAACATCGCTTCCGTCATCGTTGGCGCGGTTATCTACCGTTTGATTTTGGCGTTCGCGCTTAGTTTCCGTTTTAACCCCGCAAATTTGCGGGCTATTTCCGCAATAATTGTGGCGGCGGCGATTTCCTTCCCCGCAATAAAACGCCAATGGGAATTATTTATGCTAAAAAGACGGGCGAAAAGAGGTGCAAAAAGTGCTTGAGTTTGAAAACGTAAGCAAGGTTTTTCACCCCAACACGCAGAACGAACGTGTCGCGCTGGACAATGTTAGCCTAAGCCTTAAAGACGGCGATTTTGTAACCATAGTCGGCGGAAACGGCGCGGGCAAAACCACAATAATGAACGCGATTTCGGGCATATTTTTGGCAGACAGCGGCAGAATTTTATTGGACGGGGAAGACATTACCTTTCTGCCCGAATACAAACGGGCGCGGCATATAGGGCGGCTTTTCCAAGACCCAATGAAGGGCACCGCACCAAACATGACCATTGCCGAAAATTTGTACTTGGCATACCGCCAAGCCACGGGCCCGAAAATCGGGCGGTTCAGCATTGGAATAAGCAAGCCCATCATGAATTTTTTTCGTGAACAGCTTGCACAGCTTGATTTGGGACTGGAGAACAGGCTTAAAACAAAAATCGGGCTTCTTTCCGGCGGACAGCGGCAGGCAGTAACTTTGCTTATGGCAACAATTTGCACCCCCAAATTACTAATGCTGGACGAACACACCGCCGCATTAGACCCTGCCACGGGCGAAAAAGTCTTGCGCCTTACCAAGGAAATTATCGCAAGAGATAAAATCACAACCCTCATGATTACCCACGACATCCCCTCCTCCCTTGCCATGGGCAACCGCACAATAATGCTGGACGGCGGAAAAATTGCCATGGACATAAGCGGCGAAGAGCGCGAAAATATGACGGTGGAAAAATTATACGGGATGTTTTGAAATCTTGACAACTTGATTTTATTGGAATATATTTGATTTCGACAATAAATATCGGAGGGATATTTTCATGTACAAAATCAAAAATGTTCTTGCAATGCTTTTGGCTTTCGTAATTGTTGTTTCCGTCTTGCCCGTGCAAGCGGTAACAGCATACGAAAGCCATTTTATTTTTGAGATGCAAACCGACCCAAATTGGAACAGTATAACATCCGCAACCGCGCACCCAATAATGAGGGGGACTAACTCCGCAGGGGCGGCAGTGAGGATTAGCGCACCATTGCGAGAACTGCAATTCCCCGTAAGAAACGGGACGTCCCAAGGGCTTAGAATAAGAGCGGGTGCGTTGCTTAACGCGTTGTCTTCCGAGGGAAGCAAAATACAAATTGAGTATTCCGGGCGGCTTAGTGTTGCGGGAGCTTCGCAAATTCGTATGGAGCAAAGCCCCGCGCCCGTGTGGGAACAGGGCGTAAATATTTGGACGGCGCAAACAGGCGACGCCAACGTGTTTACGCAAACCATTACGCTAACCCGCGAACAGTTGCAACACGCCGTTAATGTTGGCACGGGCGACATCACCCTTGGTGCAACGCCTGCTAATGCAGAGCTTGTAATCACGGGCATCAGGATTATTGAAATTTCTGCAAACGAAACCGCGCCCATAGAAACCGCACCCGTAACTACGTGGGTCGGGCTTCACGATGCGATAAACGCCGCACCTTACGGCGAACCGCATACAATTAAAATTGGCGCGAGTTTTGCGTCACCGCTACCGCATACACTGGAAGACGGCCGTGAAATTGTAATTCCGCACGGCAGGGATATTACCATTGTAAGCGATGACACAACCGAGCGCGTACTAACCCAAGCAATGCGCCACGCACAGCGGCATTTTATTGTTGGAAACAGCATTCTGACGTTGGGACAGGGCATTACACTTTGCGTACGGACGGACACGGTGGAAGCGTTTTCCGCTCACGATTTCGCGCTTCCGCAACCGTTGTTCAGTTCCGGTGCAGGGGGTGTTACAGTGCATTCCGGCGGCGGGTTTACAATGAACTACGGCAGTACAATAAGAAACGCGGCAATGGTAGTTGGCGGGGCGGTTAGCGTCCACAGCGGCGGCATTTTTGAAATGAACGAAGGCAGTATAATTGAAAACAGCCATGCAACATCCGGCGGAGCGGTTGGCGTTTCCGGCAGATTTGCGGGAAATTACGAACCCGCTGTATTTAACATGAACGGCGGTATAATCAGAAACAACACCGCACACGGCGGCGGCGGTATAAACGTCCGCGACAACGGCATTTTTAATATGCACGGCGGAAACATCACAAACAACCACGCTTCAAGCCGTGGCGGTGGTGTATTTGCTTCCGGGGTTAACGGCGAAGATTTTGTTTTTACAATGACGGGCGGAACAATAACCAACAATACCGCCGGAGATGATGGCGGCGGAATCTTTTTTGCAACCACAAGCCCCGTTAATATGTACGAGATAAACACAAGTGCCGTTACGGGCAACACCCCCAACAATATAAACGATATTTTCTACCCAATTTACGATATGCAAACCGACCCAAACTGGGCAAGCATAACCTCCGCAACCGCCCACCCGCTTATGCACGGTACAAATTCCGTCGCCGCCGCAGTGCGCATTAGCGAACCCTCACGCGAACTGCACTTCCCCACAAGAAGCGGAACTTCGCAAGGGCTTCGGATTCGCGCAAACGCTTTGCTTAACGCACTGTGCGAGGAAAGAAGCGGCATACGAATTGAATATTCAGGGCGGCTTAATGTTGCGGGAAATTCGCAAGTTCGCATGGAACAAAGCCCCGCGCCCGCCTGGGAACAGGGCGTGAATATTTGGACGCAACAAACCGGATGGAACAACACATTTTCACACATCGTCACCCTAACCCGCGAACAGTTGCAACACGCAACCACCACAGGCACAGGCGATATCACCCTTGGCGCAACCCCCGCCAATGCGGAACTTACCATCACAAACATCACCATTTCCGCAATCTACTCAATCGCCCCCGAACCGGAGCAAACGCCCGAACCGAGCGATATGCCGTATATTCGGGTGTTGACGGAGTTTCCGGGGCGAACAACATTGCCGGCAATTGATATTGAATATATCGCTACTCCCGGCGAAGGTGAATACATTACAAGCGTATCCTTTACAAAGCGCGGCAGAACCCAGTATATTTATGTATCCGGTACTTTACCGGGGCGCGAACAACGCGGAATACTTGGCGAAGCACGAATACCTGTGGCAGGTAGTGGTGGTAGTGACGGTCTCGGTCTCGTTTTTACCGTGCGCGACTCCGCCGGAAACGAGGCAACGTTTAGAGCGAATAATACTCCCTCTTTGTGTGATACAACATTTTTTGACCCACCATGCTATATTCCTGACGAATCGCTTGCAAGAGTTACATCCCGGGAGGACGCGAGCCGAGATATGATGTTCGTTACGGATAGGCTTTGGTTGCGCACAGGCTGGGATGGCTGGCGGGATGGTACTGCGTCTTTGGAGGCCGTCCAAGCAGCGGCAGCAACCATAGGCGGTACGGTTATCGGATTTTCATCTACCGGGGGGGTTCACATTCAGTTATCGGATAGTGTTCGGAATGACGAAGATTTGCAAGCAATTGGTGAGGCACTGGTTAATGCGCATCCTCACTTATTTGACCCCACGCCTTCCCGTAGTTACCTCATAGTTATACTACAGCCAAGACTTGATACCATGGTTAGGAGGTATGCGGCCTTTGCGGCCGCAACCTTTCCTCATAGTCAGTGGTGGCTTGACGATACTAATTTTCCGAAGGCGTGGGAAGAGTTCTTCCCGCAAATGAGTGATAATAGTTGGACCGGTAGCCAAATTAGGGTTGGCGTTTTGGATAGCGGCGGTTTCAGATACAGTCATGAAGCGTTACAAGTTCCAAGTCGCAATATCATAAACCGAAACCAAAGAACAACGTGGCTTAATAATATCAATCAAAGCCACGGAACGGCCGTTATGTCTATTCTTGGAGGGCGGCATTCTACCCTAACCAGCGAAGTAGCGGGCGGCATTAATATAAACCGCAATTTCCTGTTTGGATATGATGCACATTGTCAAGACGGGGTACGTCCGGCCACAGTCGTAAGCGGATTACGGCATCTTGTGCAAGGACAAAATGTTCAAGTTGTGAATGTTAGCTTGGGACACCCTGCTATATCCGACAGTGACGTTTTGCCCATAAATGAAGAGGTCGGGCGACTACTTGATAATGGGTTTGATTTCGTTATTGTTCAAGCCGCAGGGAACGAAAGAAATCACAAAGCTGTAGGCTCGTTTTTCCGTGATATGAATGAAACCAATTTCCCTGCACCCAGCATAACCGGGGGATGGGACGCGGTGAATGATAGAATTATTACAGTCGGCGCAACTAACGAAAACGGCAGAATGTGGTTGATGTCAAACTTTGGGGTGAATGTTGTTGCACCGGGAACCAGCATACGTTTTGCGTGCAATAACGAAGATGATGCATATGATGTCTCAAGTGGTCTCAGAAACGGAACATCTCTTGCCGCACCAATTGTATCTGCCCTTGCCGCATTAATTTTTGACTACAATCCAGACCTTTCCGGCGCGTGTGTGAAAAGAGCCATAGTAAATTCCGCTGTTGAAAGCGGGCTTCCCGTAGAAGACAACAGGATTATAAGCTTTGTGAGAAGAAACACAATATATCACCAAATTGATGCCTATGCCGCGTTGCGTTACGCCGCAGGGGATAGGATGCCAAGATATCATGCAAACGGAATATTACAAGGACAAGTGCTTGTTGCGTGTCCATCAGACAGCCCGTTTTCATGCACATTCTATCCATGCCCGTACTGTAGACCACTAGTTGGTATGCAGATTAAAATTAATGCACTCCATGATGATGTTGACTTTATCGCTGCCGGAGAAACCAATCACCGTGGCTTTTATCGTATTACTGATATTCCGGTGCAAGAAACCGGGTGGTGTCCGATTACCGGAATCTTTCGGTGTCGGTCGCTAAATTTCTATGAATTAACGTTTTATCCTATGGGACCTTATTATTATCGCTATTATTCGGGCAGACTTGTAAAGGTGAATTTGCGACGAGGTGTAAACTCGCAAATAAATGCTGTAAGGTTGCCTTCTCGTTCCGGCGCAAGCGCGAATGTATTTGATGAAGCAATCGGATTTGCGCCGTTTAGCGGGGATATTACTCTCGCAAGCGAACCGGGCGGAATGCTGGGCGGTCGCATATACAAAGACGGTGAACTTTTTGAAGGCACTGCAACCCTGCGGTTTTACAGGGGCATATACTTGCTTGAGCCGCATATGCTTTACTGCGAAGAATGGGCAAGCGCAATTGAATCACTTGCAATGGAACCGGTTAAAACCGTGCGCGTAACAGATGGACATTTCCACGCACAACTCCCGCCGGGTAACTACACCGTAATCCTTTCCGGCGGTAGGATTTACACGGAAGTTGCCCATGTAATTGCACACTGGGACGGCGACGATTACTGGCTTAACCAGAATATAATCGTGCGCAGGAGAGAACCAAGGAATATAACTTACGCTTTTGAATGCGAACTGTTCCTAAATCGTGTTCTTCAAAATTATTTAGGAAAACAACCGGGCGACCCCGTGTATGATTATGAAGTGGCAGATATTCGATGGCTTTGCGTCCACGAAGGGGCAACAAGCATTGCGGGGATAGAGTATTTCACGTCTTTGCAAAGTTTATGTGCAATCCATGGCTCTTTGCTATCCACTATTGATGTTTCGCACAATAGACGTTTACTGAGTCTCAGTGTTGGGGGTAACCTACTCACCAGCTTGGATTTGTCAAGAAATAGGCAACTACTATGGCTTAATGCCAGCAATAATTCCCTTACACACATAACTTTGCCAAATAGTATGAATTTGAGCGATGGCTCTGTTTCTCTACACCTTAACAATATCCCATCGCTTGATTACGTTATAGGATGGGAGCAAGTCGGATTAAGTCCCGATGGGTTGCGGTGGTTTTACCCGCAACGCCATCACCAGTCGCAAGCGGCAATGGCAGAGCCGTTCGGCATGGGTGTGGATATGTGTATGGATACGTTCTGTATCCACCGCCACTTTGAATGGGATTTCGAGTTCCCCACCCCACCCTACGAATTTATCTCTGTAGCACCATCCCCATAGGCTACCACAGGAACAACACGACAGGAGAGTATTATGATTAGTGAAATGCAACTGGTATTTTTAATTTTGGCGGCGACAACGGTGTGTTTTGCAATTCCGAAATTCCGTTCAGATTTGGTCGCGCTGTGTTCGCTTTTGGCACTGTATCTTGCGGGGGTTATCACTGTGTCGGAGGCGTTGGCGGGCTTTTCAAGCACCGTTGTTGTAATGCTGGCGGTGCTGTTTGTTGTGGGCGAAGGGATTTCGCAAACGGGGCTTGCGGGCAAAGCGGGCAACTTGCTGGTAAAATTGACGGGCGACAGCGAGTTTAGAATGCTGGTTTTTGTGAAACTATTGGTTGCGGTAATCGGCAGTTTTATAAGCAACACGGGGACGGTTGCAATTTTGATGCCGATAGTTGTAAGCCTTAGCATAAAAATGAACATACACCCCGGTAAATTGCTGATGCCGTTGGCATTTGGCGCAAGCATGGGCGGTGCGCTTACTCTTATCGGAACCGCGCCAAACTTGCTTGCACGGGACGCGCTTATCAATCACGGCTTTGAAGGGCTGTCGTTTTTCGATTTTACGCCGATTGGTCTGGTTATTCTTGTAACGGGTACGGCGTATATGTGGTTTGTGGGGCGGAAATTGCTGGATAAACCGTATGAAAAAAAGTCCAACGTGGCGGACACGGTTAATGTTTCCGAACTTCTGCGTCAGTACAAAATTGACGAAAATCTTAATTGCGTACAAATCCCCGCAGAGCATGAACTTGTTGGCAAAACGCTAAAGGAATTGAAATGGGGAAGCGGCTACGGCGTTACCGTGCTTAAAGTGCGCAAAAAAACGGCAAAGGGAATTTTAAGCGGAAGCGGGTTTTCGCAGGTTTTGGCAAGCCCAAGTTATATTTTGGAAGCGGAGGATATTTTGCTTCTTTACGCGCCGCCGTCCTCTTTGCAAAAACTTCTGAGCGAGACGGCACTTGAGATAATCCGTTGCGAGTCTGTAGAGGGGCTTCAAATTCAAGATGTTAATATCGCAGAGGTTATTCTAACGCCGCAGTCTAACCTTATTAATCGGTCGCTTAGGGATATTAATTTCCGTGATAAATTCGGGCTAAGTGTTCTTTCCGTAAGGTGTCGTAATCAAGGCGCGAAACTTCCCGACGCACAGGAGAAGTTCAACTACGGCGACGCTATGCTTATCTATGGCAAGTGGAAAGACATTGACCTTTTGGCGCAGGAAAAAAGCGACCTTGTTGTAATAAGCCATCAGGCAACCGAGACTGCGTTTAATCCCGTCCGTGCGATTATGGCGGGGGCGGTGCTTCTTGCAATGGTTGTGCTGTTGGTTTTCGAGTGGATTCCTGCGGTTATTTCCGTGGCTATCGCGGGGCTTTTTATGATTCTTACGGGCAGTGTGCGCAGTACGGAACAGGCATACCGCGCCGTAAACTGGCAAATTGTTATCCTTATCGCCTGTATGCTTCCTATGGCAACTGCGCTTGAAAACACGGGCGGCGTTGCGTTTATCGCAGACAATATCACCGCCGCGCTGGGCGGCGCAGGCCCGATTGCCGTAATGATTGGGCTGTATGTAACAACTTCCGTTTTTGGCGTGTTTATAAGCAACACGGCTACCGCTGTGCTGTTTTTGCCCGTTGCAATTTTGGCGGCACAGTACATGGGCATCAGCCCGTTGCCTTTTGTTATGGCGGTTACGTATGCTTCCAGTATGTCGTTTGCAACGCCTGTTTCCACCCCGCCAAACGCAATGGTTATGGTTGCGGGTAAATATAAATTCCTCGACTACATGAAGGTGGGCATTCCGTTGCAAATTCTTGTTGGCGTTGTGATAATTTTGCTGTTGCCGTTATTCTTCCCGTTTGGTATATAAAATTTCCTGCAACTTTTTCGCTTCTTTTTCTATGTGATAGCCTGAATTTTTCAAGTCAATTACAGCGCGTTTGTTCGCGCTGTTTTTTATTTCGCAGAGTTTTTCTGCCCAAGCGTCCGCGCCTTTCGCAAGGGGGATAAAACAGGCGTGTTCGCTTATTTTTGCCTCTTTCGGAATACCGTCGGAAATAATTACGGGAAGGGACGCGGCTTGCGCTTCTATCGTTACAAGCGGCAAGCCCTCGTGGATTGACGGAACGAGAAGAACATCAAGGGCTTGATAATAGTCGGCGGTGTTGTCTATTTTGCCCGTGAGAATTACAGACGAGCGGAAATCGGAGAACGCTAAGCCTTCCTCCAGATTTTCGCGCAGTTCGCCGTCACCGATTATCAGCAAAATCGCGTTTTCGTTGCCTGTCATGCGCAAAAATTTGCGGAACACGTCCAGCGCGAAACCATGGTTTTTCACAGGCGTAAGCCGCCCTATTATCCCTACCGCAAATTTGCCGCCGATATCGTGTTTGGCGCGTGTTTTCTCCCGTATTTCCGCGTTGAATTTGAACTTGTCCAAGTCGATTGCATTACTTATGATATGATACTCTTTGAAGCTTTTGCCAAAAAGCCAGCCCGCCGCATCTTTTGTGCAAGCCAAAAACTTATTTGCAAACAGCCGCAAAAACGGTTGCGCAAGAAAATTCGCTTGCCGTTTCAGCCGCGACGCACCTTGGTAGTCCGAGAAGTGACTCCACGCCACGCGATTTTTTACACCGCAAAACCACGCAACCGCAAGCTCTATAAAGGCAAAGGCGTGTTCCGTGCAAACTATTACCGTGTCGTATTTTTGCGCACCACGATAAATTTTCCGCATTGCAAAAATATTCCCGAAAAAGCTTTCGCCCCGCGTTGGCACACGGAAAATCTCCGCACCAAGCGCAACGGCCTCATCCTCGTAAAATCCTTTTTCGCCATGCACAACGAAATCAAAAACGATTCTGTCAAAGTTGCGAAAAAAATTCATTACAACCGTTTCCAACCCGCCAAGGTCTAAATTCGGCAGGATTACTAAAATGCGTTTCATTTTGTCTTTTCTGAAATCAAGAAAAGAATAGTATCCCCTGTCGTCCTTTTCGCCGGTGAGAACGATTGTGCCATCGTTCAGCCACGAAATTACGCGTTCAACTTTATTAGACAGTTCGGGAAAAAAACCATGCAGTATTTCATCTTGAACAGGTTTTTCCAGCTCACACCATGAATTTACCCCTCGGTCATACGGAACAACTACATAAAGCCCGTAACCCTCAACTTCTTCCAAAAAATAATATCCATTGGAATACAGATTGTAGAGAGTTACCAATGCAACCGAAAGTTTTGGATTGATATGCTTTGCGTCCTCCAAAAGAGAAAGCAATCTGCGTTTTTCCATTTCCCCACAGCTAATATATTTTTTAACCAATTGCAATAAATCATATGTTGCGTAGCTTTTTTCAAAATTGAACGAAATCAAATCCAAATAGTCGTCAGGATTCATCTGTTGCTTTAGTTCACTTTCGTTTGCATAAAGCCACTCCGCAAAATCGTCAAGCGAGATGCTTTCCGAAAACAAGCGGTAAAACATTTCCGCAATATGAGGTGGAAACATTGTCGTATCCTCCATCCATTCATTTATTGGATTTGTAAAGATGTCTTGGACAACACCTTTGCCACCCTACACATTTATCGACCGTCTTTCATTGCTTCGTCAATTAGGTCTTTGATTGACTTGAGAATCTCAATAACAAAAGATTTATTTGCTACCACCATTATTACAATCCCCATAAAAAACAAAAAGCCCATCATATTCGGTAAAAGTAGCCGAAGAGGCGTATTGAAAGATATTGTCCGTATGAAATTTCTGTTTTCATCGTACATCCTAACCCGCATGCCGCGTAAAGCATAGATATTTCCCTCATTATCAACGCGCGATCCTCGCCTTCGTCTTCTGATTTCCTCCAGTTCACCTGTTTCCAACGGTCGCCGCTCTCCTACCAAATAGCCATCCTTAAATGCCATATAGCGGCTACCCCTTGCCACTGCAACATGAACGATATCATCGTCGTCGATATAGAACGTAAAATACGCGCCTCCACCGGGCGGAAATGTAAACCTGTACAAAAATATCCCGGTATTATCAAACACCTGAATCGCACCCAAATGCCCGCCTGCGCCTACAAATATGTTTCCCGCACTGTCAACGGCCATTCCATTAATTCTCGGCATATGCATCTGGTCATAAAACCGCCCAACACGACCTGTAACAGGTACATTTAAGGTCAAAAAGAACCCGAAAAAGCCGATTATCAGCAACAGCAAACCAATATTGGTAAAAAATTTTTTACCCGTCATTCAAAAACCCTCCCAAGAAGCTGTTTCAATGCGGAAATTTTTAAAACATACGCCGCCATAAAATAAACACCTACCCCAACAAAGGCGGGCAAAAACAGATTTACAATGGCGGTATCAATAAATTGCACAGACAGCACAAAAAACGCCGCTGCAATGGTTATTGCGGTTGCGCAAGCCGTTTTTGCAAGTTCTAAAATAAACGGAAAGTCTAAAAAGCGGGTGCGCATTTGCAAAATAGTAAGCAAGCCGACACTGCCCGTTAGCGCGGCAATGCCGTATGCCACGGGCATTGCATACGCGCCAAGGGCGGGAACAAGCAACAGCGTTGCAATAATGTTTACCGCCATAATAATCACGCCAAAAATCGCGGGCGTTTTGGAGTCTTTGACGGAGTAAAACGCACGGTCTGCCACTTCTTTAAACGAAATGGCAATCACCGCAACGGCATAAAGTCCCATTAAATTTCCTGCCATTTGTATATCAACAACGCCGTCATTTTCGCGCCAGTTAAGCAAAAAGTCCATGATTTCAAAACGTAGAAGAAAGAACCCGCACGCGGCGGGAAGCACCAAAAAAATAGTGAAAAGCATCGCATTTTTGAGGTTTTCGTTATAGCCCGCCTTGTCTGCCTTCGCCCAAAGCGTGGAAAGCTTTGGCAGATACACGGCGGCAACCGCATACACCAAAGTGAGTATAAAAACCAGTACAAGTTGTTGCGCGTAGTTCATAATCGCCGTTGTGCCAAGGCGCAAAGCAATCGTGTGGCCAAACAAAAAATGCATCTGGTACGAAGCCGCAGAAATAACCACAGGAACACAAAGCATCCCCGCCGCACGGATGTTCTTATCCTTTAAATCGAAAGAAAATTTATACCTGTAACCCAGCCGCCGCACGGCGTTTATCATAATAAGCGGCTGTGTGAAAAAGCCCAATGCGGTAGCAAAAATAAGCCCGTTTACACCAAACCGCTCGCTTAGAAAAATCATGTACAAAATCAAAATTACGCCGCCGGGTGCGGAAACAAACGCGGGCAACCGAAACACACCATGGGATTGCAAAAGCCCCTGAAAAATCGCGCCAAAGCCAAAAAAAATCATCACGGGCATTAACACGCGCAGTGCAAATGTTAAGTACGCAACGTCACCGTCACCTTGCGCGATTTGTGCAATCCACGGCGCGGCTACAATTCCTGCCGTCACCAAAATCACCAGCAACACAAAACTTATGCTAATCACATTGTCGATAAATTTCTTCGCGTCCTCCTGTTTTTCCTCCGCCCTAAGCGAATTGTAAACAGGAATCATAACCGCGTTTAACGCCGCGCCAAGCACCGTAAAAATTACATTAGGAAGAAGAAGCGCGAAGGTAAACGCATTTAGTAACGGGTTGGCAGTACCAAAACGTCCTACAAACATTGTGTTACCAACGAACGTCAAAAAACGCCCGCCCAGCGAAATTGCCGCAACATCGGACGCGCTTCTGTTTTCTGTGGTTTTCGCTTTACCGCTCATCGAAAAGTCTAAAGTACGACCAGTTGCGGTAGTCGCGAAGGAAATGCACGGGCAACCAGCCTACATCGCCGTAAAAATGCATATCGGAATTTACTATCAAGCACGGCGCGAAAGAGCGTTCTTCCATCACAATCGGCCATTCTCTGCGCAGTCTCGTGTTAAAATCCCAGAAGGGCGAAATATTTGTAAAGCCCAAAAGTTCCATTACATACGCGCCGAAAAACGGTGCGGAAAAAATCGGTTCATCCTCAATTTCCCAAAGCGCGTTTATACTTTTTGCAAGTTCTTGCGGGTGCGTTATGTCATAGAGTTCCAGCGCGGTATCGTTCATCCAAATTAAAAATGGTACGCGGAACAGCCTCGCCAAATCCTCAAACGAACCGGGCGTATAAATGTTTGGCAGAACCACGTCATAAATGCGGGCGTTAAACGCGGGCAAGTGGTCGCTGAAATATACCAAAACCACAGGTTCGTCCAGTTCGCGCAGGTAATTTACAAGCCGCGAAAGTTCCGCGTCTGCGTCTTTTAAGCCGTGAAAATAATTCGACAGCGCGTTAATATCAACATCCAAAAGCGGCAAATCCGTGTTGAAATTCGGGATTTCTTCAAAGCCGTCCCAGCGGAATTTATCCACATACGGCCCGTGATTCTGAATTGTCACGGTGAAATTAAAATACGGCACGTTGGGGAAATTTTCGCGGTGTTCCGCAAACATTTCCTTCACGCGGGTGATTGTGGCGTACTCGCTTACGTACCCGCTCCGCGTGGGAATGCCCTCGAATTCGTCAATAAACATAAGGCGTTCAAAACCCAGATGCCTGTAAACATTTTGTCTGTTGTAAAACCAACCAAAACCGGGGTGCATAAACTCCGAGCGATACCCCAGCAAATTTAAAATGCTTGCCATAGACTCAAACTCGTCCGTAATCATTCGGAACGCAAAAGGCACACCCGCAAACTGCCGCGAATTAAGCCCCGTTAGCACGTCAAACTCCGTCTGTGCAGTGCCGCCGCCAATCACGGAAACAACTATTTCGCCGTGAATGCCCTCGGGTACAAGTTCCCACCAATTTTCCAACGGGTCTTGAAAGCCGTCGAAACAAAAGCTTGTACTCAATTCCGAAAACGCCTCGCTTTGAATCATAATAATATGCGGGTGCGTTTCGCCTTCCTGCCGCGCCAAGCCGTCCGCGCCTGTTGCGAATTTTCGCATCATATGAATCACCTCGTTGGGGTCGTAACCCTCAGGGCGCATTACACGATTCGTGTTAAACGCGTGAATAAAACTAAACAAAAACCCTCGCGAATTAAACTGGTTCACCTGATTCCAAATGTTCCCGTGGATGTATAATCGCTCGGTGATATCGGGATTATTGTACAGCGGCGCATTAATTGCAAACGGCAGAATCAACGACGCCGCAACACCCGCCGCCCGTATTTTCATGTCAATTTTTTCACTGCGAATAACAAACGCAAACACAACCGCCGCCAGAATATACAAAATAATTCCGCCAACAATTGCCGCAATCGTACCCGCGCCAAAGCTGTGGGCAATGCCCGCAACCTCGCCGCCCAAAAGCAAATCCCACGGCATAAGCGGGTCGTTGCGCAGTAAAATTTTTGTGCGGTTGGCAAAGCCTAACGCAATCCCAATCGCCCCCACAATCGTAGAGGAAGTAGCCGCACCCGCACCTGCAAAATACAAAAAAAGCATAACCAAAAACAAGGGCAACCAATTAACAAACAGCCCCAGCCCAAAGCTACGCCTTACGGCACTAATCACATACGAAAACGGCAACGGTTGCAACAAAAATAAAAACAACGCCAACGCCAGCGACATCACAAACAAAAAAACAACCGCTTGCCAAAAATTTAAACGCATTAAGCAAATTTTCTTAGAATATTCCTTAGCTTTTTCCATGGGTATACTTTACCGTTTTCGGCACAAAATGTAAAGGGGTTGCAGTTGCAGGACAGGTCTATTCAAAATTGAAAATGATTTTAATATCTCGTATGCGTTTTCCGTCAACTACATATATTTCACCCACCACGATTTTCTCAACCAGCAACAGCAAAGCCTCTTTGTTCGGGATGAATTCTTTTGCGAATGACTGTATGTTTTGTTTCGCGGTATGTATCGCGGTTTGTGTTTCGCCGCGTGAAGAAGTTTCCTCCAGACGCTTTTCCAGTGCCGCAAGCAACTTAACGCACTGCCGCCGTTCCTGTTCGTACTTAGATATTTGCCGCTTAAACAGGCTTGCGGGGATTACCTTCGCAAGCTTATCCGCATACAAATTTTCCATTACAAAATCTAATTTTTCAATGTGTTTGCGATGGGTTTCCAATTCGGCTTCATACACGCCGTTGTACGAAAATTCCCCGGACGCACGGCGTTCCGCTATGCGTTGGTTTATTCGAGCTTCATCAAATTCAAAATGCGCGGCGCATTTGTTAATGTAATCCGTAAGAATCTCCAGCAAAACTTTTTCTCCGATAATGTGACAGGTGCAAGCGTCTTTGCCATTGTTGCCATACGTCCCGCACATATATGAAACAAATTTGTACTCGCTCCCGTTTTTGCGCAGTTTGCGCTCCATATGCCCGCGCAGACGAAAACCGCAATCCGCGCAAATTAACACGCCCGCAAACAAATTGCATTCGCCGTCTCGCCGCTTTTTGGACTTGTGGTTTTTGCGTGTACGCTCCCATGTTTCGCGGCTTATGATTGGCTCGTGGGTATTCTCCACGCGCACATGGTCTTTTTCATCCTTGTTCACAAGTTTACGGTTCTTGTACGACACTGTTCCTTTTTTACACGCGACCAAATTTCCCAGATACACCTCGTTTTTAATAATGTCCTTGATTGTGGTTTCGCCCCAAATTTTCCTGTTGCGCAAGGGATTTTTGTCACCCTTTAGGCTGTAGTAATATTCACGCGGGGAAGGTACGCCGTCTTCGTTAAGTTTTATTGCAATCCCACGGAACGAAAGCCCCGCTAACCGCATCTGAAAAATTCGCCTGATAATCGGCGCGGTTTTTTCGTCAACGATTAGTTTGTGACGGTTTTGCGGGTCTTTTATGTATCCGAAAGGCGCGTACGGGCCAAGAAATTTCCCGCTTTGCGCAGATATCCGCTTTGCCGCACGAACCTTCTGCCCCGTGGATTTCGAGTGCTGTTCGTTGAACCAGTTGCGAAAAACCATCATGTCATCCAGTTTTTCGTTTAGTGAAATCAATTCGCAACCGTGTTGCGGCAGAAAAACCTCCGCGAGATTTCCTACTTCCAAATAATTTCGCCCAAGCCGCGAGAGGTCTTTTGTCAAAATCTTGTTTATGTGCCCGCGTTTTACGTCTGCGAGCATCTTTTTGAACGCGGGGCGGTTTTGGTTTGTGCCGCTAAATCCGTCATCTATCTTACTGGCGAGTTTGATACAATTGCCCCTCGCGCAAAGGACAACTTTGGTGCAAACCGAGGACGAGTTTGGTGCAGTAGGGTTTCTTGCACCGCTTCTAAGGCAATTATACCACGGACAGGGCTGTATGCGTAGGCAAAATTTGAGGCACAAAAAATCCCACCGAAGCCTCCGATGGGATAAACTGTTTCTATGCTTGGATTTCAGTGCCATCTTTGAAAGTAAACCTCATGTCATCCTTGCTATAAACCAAGGCGTAATCCACAAGGCTACACCACAAATCATCATCAAACTCGGCAAGCAAGCCTTCTTGTTTTTCCAATTCGGCAACAAAAACCCTGATAGACTGCCCTCGCGCTTTCGCGCCGGATATCTGCACTAAGACCGCATCAAGCCGAGTTTGTGCAGCATTAAATCGCTCTACCAAGGCATTATAGTTTTCTTGGTATTCCGCTTGGTCTATGGCATTTCGGGCATTTTCGTCCACATATTTTTGGATTAATTCTGCCGTGACTGCCAATTCGCTTTGCAACATCGACCGCTCAGATTCAAGGGAAGTGGTATCAAATATTGCCCTTGTAATGTTTGGTAGAGCGTTGGAAATTCAATCCGCAAACTTCGCAGAGAATTTTACCTGTAAAAAATACTCGCGCACAAAACCCCAAACGTGCGCGATACAGCCGAATATATAACAAAAGGCGCGGTGGTATAATCTGCGCCTTTTTCATGCCCAAAAACGCTCCATTTATGTGATTAACTGCCCGAACACTCCAGTGGATTGATGCCGCAGACAGAGGTAACATGGTCTTGCAAGGGCAAGCGAAGCCTTGAAAATACAGGGCAAAAACACTAAAGGGGGCAGAAAAATGTTCAATCACAAATTTGGTATCGAGATTGAATTCACAGGCATCACACGCGAGAAAGCCGCGAAGGTTACAGCAGAATTTCTTGGAGGCACAATTACCAACATGGGCGATTATTACGACACCAAGAAAATTACTGCACCGGACGGTAGGGTTTGGAAGATAATGAGCGATGGCTCAATAAACTGCCAAAAAAGATATGGCAGAGAAAGGGATATCGCCACCAAGGATTACAGTTGCGAATTGGTAAGCCCAATTCTTACCTACCGCGAGGATATAAAAAACATACAGGAATTGGTGCGGAAACTTCGCAAAGCCGGAGCGTTTGCAAATGACTCTTGCGGAATACACATCCATCTCGACAACGAGGGGCATACGCCAAGGA
>WQSG01000024.1 GCA_009788055.1 Defluviitaleaceae bacterium
GAACTTTGAAAAGTTCCCTCTCCCCCCAATACCCCCCACACCCTTAAACTTTAACTTGAAAACCGCGTATGCGGTTTTCAGAGATAGGGGTCAAGGGGATTTATCCCCTTGCAGGGGGTGAGGGGGACGGAGTCCCCCTAGGTCTTCTGTTTTATTCTTTTTCCGTAAAATCGCCGTCAATCACGCTGTCGTCGTGGCTGGGGCCGTAGTCGGCGGGTTCTTCGGGGTGGGGCATATCTTGCGCACCTGCGGAGTAGAGTTTTTGGGAGAAATCGTTTAGGGCTTTGGTGTAGGTTTCAATTGCTGCCTTGAGGGTTTCGGTATCGGTTTCGCTCATGGTTTCGCCGTGCATGGAGACGGCGGTGGATTTTAGTTTTTCCATTTCTGCGGTGATGGCGGCTTTGTCCTCGTCGGATATTTTTTCTGCCATGTCGCCGATAAGTTTTTCCGTTTGGAAGATGAGAGAATCGGCCTCGTTTTTCGCGTCAATTGCGTCTTTGCGAATGCGGTCGGCTTCTGCGTATTGTTCTGCGTCTTTCACGGCGCGGTCGATATCGTCGTCGGAAAGGTTGCCTGATGCGGCAATGGTGATTTTTTGCTCTTTGCCCGTTCCCATATCCTTTGCGGAAACGGAAACGATACCGTTTGCGTCAATGTCGAAGGTAACTTCGATTTGCGGAACGCCGCGCATTGCAGGGGGTATGCCGTCTAGGCGGAAACGTCCAAGCTCTTTGTTGTCGCGTGCAAGGGCGCGTTCGCCTTGGCACACCACGATATCAACTGCGCTTTGGTTGTTTGCCGCAGTGGAGAAAATTTGTTTTTTGTTTGTGGGAATGGTTGTGTTGCGGTCTATAAGGCGTGTTGCAACGCCGCCCTCTGTTTCAATGGAGAGGGAAAGGGGCGTAACGTCCAGAAGAAGAATGCCGCCCGCACCCGCGTCACCCGCGAGTTTGCCCGCTTGAATGCTTGCGCCGAGGGCAACGCACTCGTCGGGGTTAATGCCTTTGAACGGCTCTTTGCCCGTGAGTTTTTTCACCGCTTCCTGCACCGCAGGGATACGCGTAGAACCGCCAACCAACAGCACTTTAGTAAGGTCGGAGGGGGACAAGTCTGCGTCTTTTAACGCCGTTTGCACGGGCCCCATGGTTTTTTCCACAAGGTCGTGTGTAAGTTCGTCAAATTTTGCGCGGGTAAGGTTGATATCCATGTGCTTAGGCCCGTCTTGGTTCATGGTGATAAACGGCAAGTTGATGTTTGTTGTAATCACGGTGGAAAGCTCTTTTTTTGCCTTTTCCGCAGATTCTTTCAGGCGTTGCATTGCCATTTTATCCTGTGCTAAATCCATGCCTTCGGTTTTTTTGAACTCTTCCACAAGGAATTTTATAATTCTATCGTCAAAGTCATCGCCGCCCAAGCGATTGCTTCCGCTGGTTGCAAGCACCTCTATGACGCCGTCACCGATGTCGATAATACTTACGTCAAACGTACCGCCGCCAAGGTCGTATACCATAATTTTTTGCTCTGTTTCGTTATCCAAACCGTAGGAAAGTGCCGCCGCCGTGGGTTCGTTTATGATACGTTCCACTTCAAGCCCTGCAATTTTTCCAGCGTCTTTTGTTGCTTGACGCTGGCTGTCTGTGAAATACGCGGGTACGGTAATTACCGCCTTTTCCACTTTTTCGCCAAGATAGGCTTCCGCATCCGCTTTCAGCTTACTAAGCACCATTGCAGAAATTTCTTGCGGGGAATACCCCTTATCCTCAATAGTTACTTTGAAATTCGTGCCCATCTGCCGCTTGATACTCATTACCGTATTGTCGGGGTTGGTGATTGCTTGCCGCTTTGCGGTTTCCCCAACAAGTCTTTCGCCCGTTTTTGTAAACGCCACGATAGACGGCGTTGTTCTAATGCCCTCACTGTTGGCGATAACAACGGGCTGGCCGCCTTCCATAACAGCCACGCATGAATTTGTAGTTCCAAGGTCGATTCCTATAATTTTAGACATAAATTTTCCTCCTTAAAATTAATTTGCGACTTTAACCATAGCAGGGCGGATAACCCGTTCTTGGTGGATGTAGCCTTTTTGCAGGGTTTCGGCAATTGTGTTTTCGCCCAAAGATTCGTCTGTGATGTGGGCTACGGCGTAGTGCAGGTTTGTGTCGAAGGGGCTGTTTGGTTCGGTGGGTATTGATTTTACGCCAAGTTCGTCCAGCATTGTGTCGAATTGGCGGGCAACCATTTCGATACCCTTGTAGAAATTGTCTTCCTTGTTTTCTGCGGTGGAAAGGGCGCGGTCGAAGTTGTCTATGATGGGCAACAGCTTTTCGCAAGCGGCGCGAATGCCGTCGTTGCGGCGGTCGGCAAGTTCCTTGGTTGTGCGCTTTCGGAAGTTGTCGAACTCGGCAAGACAGCGTTGGTATTTGTCCAGCATTTCCGCATATTTTCCATCGGGTGCGGTGTCTACAACTTCTGACGGAATAGGCTCTTGCGGCGTTTCGGGTGTTGGGTTTTCGTCTTTTTTCTTCTTAGGCATTATTGTGTACCTCCCAGAGCTTTTATAACATTTTGTATGCTTTGCAATATGCCGGAAACTACAGACACGGCTTGTGCGTAGTCCATGCGCATTGGGCCGATTAGGGCAATGCACCCCGTGCTTTGGTTGTCGATTGTGTAGTTGGCTTTGATTAAGCTACAGGCTTTTAATAAATCCAAATGGTTTTCTGCGCCTATGATGATTTGTATTCCTTGGGGCGATGCTAACGGCTGGCCCAGGATTTCAAACAGGGATGCCCTGTCTTCCAGCGCGTTGAAAATGGCTTCGGCTTTGGTTTTGTCGGAAAATTCGGGGAACGCTAAGATGTTTTTTACGCCGCTTGTGAAAACGCGAACGTCGTCTTCCGACTGAATCATATCTGCGATTATGCCCAAGACGGGCATTAGCACATGGGCGTGTTCGCCGAACTGCATTAGCATTTTGTCGATTAGTTGGCGGTTTATTTCGCGGATACTTAGCCCCGCAAGGTGCGTGTTTAGCTGTGCGGAAAGTTTTGTAAGCGTTTCGTAATTGGGTGCGGTGTTCAGGTTTACAACTTGGTTTTTCACGGTTTTTGTGTCGGTGACAAGCACAAGAAGAAGTGATTTTTCGTCCAGCGGAACAAGTTGGATATGCTTGATGGTTGTCTTTTTTAGGAACGGTTCGCTTACGATGGCGGGGTATTTTGTTAGCCGCGCCAAGGCTTTTGCGGTTTCGCGCATCATGTACTCGGCTTGGTAGATGTTTTCGATTAGCATTTGTTGCAGGAACATTGCTTCGTCCGAGGTTAGTGCGCGGCTTTGCATCATGCTGTCTACATAGAAGCGATACCCTTTTTCCGACGGAACCCGCCCCGAAGAAGTGTGAAGCTGGCTTATCAGCCCCATGTCTTCAAGGTCGCTCATTTCGTTGCGTATTGTTGCGGAACTTATGCCAAGTTCATACTTTTTTGCAATGGTGCGCGAACCTATAGGCTCTGCCGTTTCGATATAATCGCTTACGATTGCTTGCAGAATTTTAAATTTTCTTTCATTTAACAGCACTTGACACCGCCCCCTGCTGATAATTTTTGCCGTTTTTCTTGTTAGCACTCACGCGTTACGAGTGCTAACGAGTGGAGCATAGCAAATTTTACGGCGCGTGTCAAGGGGATTTTCACGCTTATTTTGCGGGCTTTTGGTTTTAGTGCATTGCAAAATTTGTTGACATAAAGAATTATGGTGGTAAAATTGACTAGGGATTTTTCTTAGAAAATTTTAGAAGTCCAATTTTTCGTAGACGGCGTTTTTATCGTCTTGCGATACACCAAGATAGCGTTTTGTGACGGCGTATGAATTATGGTTGTAAATTTCCATGATGACAACGGGCGAAGTTCCGCTTGTCCAAGAATGGTAGCCGAAGGTTTTGCGCAGTGAGTGACAGCCAACCTTGTGAATAACGCCGATTGCGTTTGCGGCTTCACTGATTAAACGGTATGCGTGAACGCGGCTGATTGGCTTGCTTGTACTTAGGTTTAGGATAAGGGGCGCGTTTGGAACGGCTTGCGGGAAGTGGGCTTCCAATGCGCGGATGATGTTTTTGTGCAGTGCAATGATTTTGCTTTTGCCTGTTTTCCGCTCTGTGATAGTGATGGAGGTACGGGCACGGCGGTTTGCAAAGTCGTATACGTCACAGGTGCGAATGCGAAGGATATCCGAAATACGCAGAGCAGTGTGTAGCGCAATGGTTACTAAAACTTGATTGCGGGTTTGCCCAAGGTTGCGGTAGTACGCCAGAAATTCCCTTACTTGTTTTGGGTCGCGGATTGGTTCTGTGAGTGCCATAATTTTTTCCTCCTACGGAATGGGATTTTTTAGATTAGATTTTTTCATGTAACATAATATCCATTGTGTTACATGGGTTGGATTTGCTCCCGAAAAATCGGGATTGTAGCTGTACATAATTTGAACTTTTGCGAAGATGAAAACCGTCTTCGCTTTTTTAATGCCCATTTTTACTGCGTTTGCATGGATGTAACACAATGGATATTCTGTTACATCGTGCGCAGTGCTCGATAAAAGCATAGCAAAAAATGCTGAAAAATCACTATGAACAATTCTAAGACTTTTGAAAATTTTTGCATGAAAAAACCGCCTGTGCTTTTTGCAAACATTGGCGGCAAAATTGAAGGGCGGAGTTTTAATTGTTTAAGTAATGAATTTCTTGCCCCGACAAAAATTTGCGGCGCGGATTAAACGGGGATATGCGGGTTAATTCAAAACGGTTGTTGGCATTGTCTAAGTAGAAGTTGAACCCCGCAAGCAAGTCCAACCCAAGCAATGGGCGGTAATCTCTGCAAATAACTTCGCCGTTTGGGCGTTCGTCATCAAGCAATATTGCAAACGGCCAATTTATGGCTTCGTATCCGTAAATGTTGATTAGCGGCAGTTGGATAATGTGGTTTGTAACTCTTTCGCCTGTTGCGGTAGTAGTTTCTCTGTTTGTTTCCGGTTTTGCGTTTGCCAAAATCCAGTCTTTGTCATAGCCAAGGTCATATAGATATTCCTTTGGCATGGTTGAAAAATCCGCACCGGTGTCAATTTTAAATTTGAAATGTTGCATAACCAATTTTTCATACGGTTTAAACGCTATCCGACAAATAGCTCTTCCATCTTCACTAAGTCTAGTAACCCTCGTTGCCATAAACAATACCCCCTATAACAGGATAAGGCTCCGGGTCGTAGTTTCTTCCCCAGTCATGACCATAACTTTTATCACCTATATCATCTTTGGGTATTTGCCGCATTTCGCTTTCTTTGTCATAGGTGTACGCTACGTAACCCTTGCTTTCTTCGCCGCCGTAGTCAATATCCTCTGTGTAAACAAACACAAAACGGCAGTCGTTGTATTTTTCGCTTGCTTCGCCCAGTGTGATAATTTCCCTGTTTTCAATTTTTCTTACCATAATTTTCGCCTCCAAAAATTGTAGTTGCTTCAGTATACACAAAACATGGGGGTTTAAAAATAGGTTTTGCAAAAACCCACTGCGCGTTTTTTATTTCGCGCCTGTGGTTTTAAATAAAAAATGCGCATTGCGCAAAGAGGGAGGAAAATATGTACAGGAGCTTCAAAAAAGTTTTATGTATTTTTATGGCAATTGTAATGATGGTGGTTGTTTTGCCTGTGACGGCGCAAACCTACAGTGATTACGAAAGTGAGCCGGTCGTTGGCGGGGGCGTATCTGCAATTACGACAAGCCCTGCCGCTATTTCAGCCAAACCTGTCGGGAATAATGATTATGCCGTGCCTACTCGTTGGGGTAATTTAAGCGGCAACATATTAAACGGCGGATTTGTGGCGCGATATAATGGCGAAGATTTTGTTATCAAAAGCGACCACGGAAATAACATTTTCAGAAACAGCATACCGATAAGCCACGATTTAAGTTCCTATGTCAATGTCATTGGCGGGTATGTTTATCACATTGCGGCTACGCAGTATGGCATGGAAATTGTGCGGCGCGGCCTAAACGGTGAAAACAGAACGGTGTTGTATACCAATCCGGGTGTGTATTTATCTAATTTATCCGTGAATGACAGGGGAATATATTTCCTTGAAAACGGAGAGCGTATTATGCGTTTAGATAAATACACAGGAAATACGGAAATTATCCTTAGTGATGAAAACATTGTTGATTTTGCATTCCTTTGCTCCGGTGCGCTTGTTTTTTCACGAAGGATAATACATGAAACCGATGGAGGCGGAGGTTGTTGTCATTTTGATATGACACGCGAGTTGTCTGTGCTTTCCGGCGGAAATAAAGTTCTTATTTCGGATAACATTTCAAGCTATGATGTGCGCGGCAACACAGTTTATTTTTCGGATGTGGAAATGGAAGCTATACGCACATTCAATTATACAAGCGGTGAAATAGCTACAATATTTAACGGCTTGCTTGCAATCATGATGATTTATGACGATGCGCTGTATATAATCGGCAAAGCGGATAGATTGCTTTATATGGTTGATTACAGCGATAACAACATTACCCTTCTTTCCGGAAATCGTATGCGATTAATAAATAAGGGATATACGCTTTATGCATTTAATGCAATGGATGACTGTAACGAAGTTTCACCAATGAATGTTGTACCCCTTGTTGAAATCGTGTCGCTCTCGGCACAAAATTTTACGTGGCTGATACCGGTTTATGGAAATAACCTGCTTATCACCAGTGCATTTGCAAATCGTCCGCCCTACGGAATGCATTACGGTATTGATATTCAACGTCAGGGTGCCCCTCGTAATGCTCCCGTATTAGCATCCAGAGCCGGCACGGTTAGCCGTATAAGAATCTCTTGTACTGCGGCGTGTGACGTGCGTGGAAATTGCGGGCATGGTTCGGGGAATTATATCATCATCAATCACCATGACGGAACACATACACACTACGGACATTTAGCTGTAGGTTCTATACTTGTTTCTCAAGGTGCTGCGGTATATCAAGGGCAGCGTATTGCAGGAACAGGGCAAACGGGCTGGGCGATTAGTTGGGGACATTTGCACTTTGAAATACATGAAGGTGGTATACGAAGAAATAACAACCCTCGCAACTTGGCACAACTTCACGGTATATCGCTTTGGAATGACACAACCAGCCGCAATATCAACTGGAACGCGGGTGTAACCTACACGCGCACACCCGAGCAACCGGCACCATTACGCGACGGCGATTTTATCCACACGCCCTGTGGTAGCATATGGAGAATTGCCGGAGGTGCGCCTGTTTGGGTTTCCAATTGGGACTATTTTGGAGGAGTGCAACCATTCAGAAACATATCGCAGGCAGAATTTGACCGCTTGCCACAATTCCCACGTGTTGGAACATTTATTCATTGCCAAAACGGTCATGTTTTTCGTGTGATTGACCATGGGCGATTTTATCACATAACAAGTTGGGATAATGTAGGCGGCGCACAACCTGTTGTGCAACTCGATTCTCGCGGAATGGCACACAGCCTTAATACCACACCGACGGGAACGCTTGATGTGGCAGAAGGCGGTGTTGGCACTGTTTTTGTAAGAGGATGGGCTTTTGACCGCAGAATTAACCATCCGGCTGTGGAGATTCATGTGTATATCGGTGACGATTGGGCGTATGGCAGAGTAATACACACCGGAACACCACGCTGGGATGTTAATACGATATTTCCGGGGGTAGGGATGTATCGAGGCTTCCATGCTATACTGGATGTAAGCAGAACAGGGCAGCAAAACATTCGCGTTTTTGCTATAAACTATGTTTACGGCGAAGAAAGCACTTTTCTTGGTTCGCAAATCGTAAACATTACCCCTCGACCAACCGCCCCCGCCGCAATAACCAATCTAACAGCAACATCGGGTAACGGACAAGTCACATTAAACTGGACTGAGCCAAACAACGGCGGCTCTGCCATTACGCGCTACGAGTTTAGGCAACAGCAACGCAACGACGCAGGTGAATGGGGCGAGTGGAGCGCGTGGACAACTACGGGTTCGACTGCAACCACATTCACCCGCACAGGGCTTACAAACGGCAGGGAGTACGGTTTTCAAATTAGGGCGGCAAACGCCGCCGGAAATGCACCGGAATCAAACACCCCTACCGCAACACCTACAGCACCAACCCCCGCGCCAACCCCTGCCCCTGTGGATTCAACCCTCACAGTCTCCACACTAACGGCAAGCCGCGGCGGTGAAGTAACGGTTACATTATCACTTGCCAACAACCCCGGATTCACCACCATGCCGTTACGCATCAGCTTTCCCGAAGAACTAACCTTGGTGCAGTACGACCTTGGCAGTGCAGGGCTTCTTACCGGGTTTGTGGGGCCGCAAGGCACTGTACCCGGGCAACGCATTGCGGATGGGATAACAGGCAGTGCGTTGGTAAACTGGTCACGCACGGCTAACTTTACGGAAAACGGGACATTGCTTACCCTCACCTTTGCCGTAAGCCCTGATGCAACCCGCGGCACATTTCCTGTTGGTGTGTCTTTTGCAGACGCGATTGGTTACAGCAACCCCACAGACCACACGGGCAGAGCCTTGGAAATTGAGGTTGTAAACGGATATGTACAGCTTGCGGATTTTGTTTTGGGCAGTGTAAGCGGGTACAGCCGCCCAAGAGTGGTTGACGCAATGCTTATTGCGCGGCACTTGGCAGGGCATGATTTAAGCGACTCTGTGTACTACGAGAGTTTAAACTGGGCGGCGGGCAAAGTTACCCCCGGTTCTGTTGCGCTGGGAAGGCTTCGCCTAATAGATGCAACCATGATTGCGCGGTATTTGGTGGGTCACAATGTAGAACTTGGCAGGTATGCGCCAAATGAATAAACTAATTCTGTTTTTTGCAATCGTTATCGCCATTGCCGCCGCTGTGCCGCCCGTTAATGTGCGGGCGGTATCGGCGGGCGGGGATGGGATACTAAGCGTGTCTTTTTCCGTGGATTACACGGCAATTGACGCAACTGCCCTTGGTACACTTATTGCGCAATCTGTGTCCCTGCGGAATGATACCCGCGTTTCGGATATGGCGGGCGCGGATGTAAGCCGCAATTATTTTTGGGCATCAACCTCCGCGCATTATGTTTTTAACAACGCAATTGAAGCGGCGCAAAGCGTCTTTGATTCTCAACACGGCACGAAAATACTAGACCCGCTTTCCCGCGGCGATACCTTCGACATGACACTCCGCATATACGGCAACCCCGGTTTCGGTGTTATGGCAACGCGCTTGTTTGTTCCCGCAGGGCTTGAATTAACCCATGTTGCAATGGGCATTTGCCCCGAAACAGATATGCAGGGATTTATGGATTTAAGCAGTGGCATTGTGCAACTCCCCGGGCATGATATCGTAACGGGCGAGATAACCCCGATAACAGGCCCTGCCAACGCCTTCATTCACTGGGGAACAAGAACCGCCAATTTCACAATAGTCGATACCAACCTGTTGGTATACACTTTCAGAGTGACGGAAACCGCACAGGAAGGCGAAACCGCCCCGATAATCTTCGCCTTTGAAGACATCCACGGCTATTCTCCCCCGTCCGATATAACAGGAAACCCCCTGCGCATAGCCCTGCCCGGCAACGCACGCGGAGTTATCGGCAGTGTAAATATCAGATAAACAAAAACCCGTGAGAAATTTGCTTGCGGGTTTTTTTATGCGGAAGGTTGGTTGTCGCTGTTTCATTGACACATATATATTTTAAGCATATGCTATAAATCGGAAAGGACGGGGAGCGATGGCGCGGGAATTTATCATGACTCCTGTATTCGACCACCTGTGGAAGGATATGAACTTGAATGATGATAATTTGCGAGAGCTTCAATCGCAAATAATTACAAGGCCGAATATCGGCGATGTAATAGTGGGTACGGGCGGGGCAAGAAAGGCAAGATATGCCGCAATCCGCAACACAGGAAAAAGCGGAGGTGCAAGGGTAATTTATGTAGACATTACACACGCTGGATTAATTTTTTTGCTGTATTGTTATCCAAAAGGCAAACAGGATGATTTAACTCCGGAACAAAAAAAGCAAGTGAAAAAAATTGTTGAAGCCGTGAAGGGAGAGTACCGATAATGGATGAAAAAATGTTTGGCGATTTGATGTTATCATTGAATCAGGCATTGGACTACGCAAAGGGCGACAAGGAAAAATGCCGCTCTATGATTGCAGATATACCGGAAGAAGAAATTGAACGCCGTCAACTATTTTTTCAAAAATTTGAAAGTTTGTCGGAATCTAAAAAGCAACGTGCCATTATATACGTTGACGAATTGTTTGGGGCGTAGCTAGGAAAATTTCTTTGCAAAACGCAACGCAAAATGATATTATAATTTTCGCGGTCGGTTAACTCAGCTGGTAGAGTGCCACCTTGACGTGGTGGAAGTCGCGGGTTCGAGTCCCTCACCGACCATAAACTTCTTGCACAAATTCAAAATTTCGGTGAAGGGTTAGCGTAAGCGGCGCGGCTTGCTGAACGAACGCGTGTGTTTTCCGAAAGGAAAACCGCAGTGAGTGAAGCGTTTTGACGCGCAACCCCGAAGCGAAATTTCAGCATTGCAAGAAGGTCATTACATATTAGATGAAGGGATGCGGGCAAATGGAAAATGTGCGTGTGGTGGTTGTGGACGATTCGCCGCTTTCGGTTTCGGTTATCAGCGGGATTTTGGAGGACAATGGATTTCAGGTGGTTGGCAGTGCAGGTTGTTTGGAAGAAGTGAAAGAGGTAATAGCGGAAACAAGGCCGAACCTTGTTACCATGGATATGACAATGCCGGGGACAGACGGGCTGGAGTGTACCCGCGCCGTGCATGAAATTGACAGGGATATTAGGGTTATTGTAATAAGTTCCATGATGGATGAAGAAATTGTTTCGCAGGCAAAGCGCAACCGTGTTTCGGGATATTTGCAAAAGCCTGTGGATGACGAAGATTTGATTGCGGTTGTTAAGCGCGTAATGCAGGCGGAAGAATTGTTTGGCGTGTTAAATTCGGAATTTTTTGACGTTTTCAAAGACGCACTGCGGGACGGGCAAAACAAGCTTACCAAAACGCTTATCACTTACGAAGAAGAATATCTGTGCGAAAGCGAATATACTGCCGATGGCATAGCCGTTATGATTGGTATTATCGGGGAGTTTCCGGGCAAGATGCTGATTAGCTTATCAAATGCAACTGCCCATGTGCTTACGGCAACCGTTTTGCGGCGCGAGCCAAAAAACAGCGAAGAAATTATTGAAACCATGGCGGAATTTGCAAACATTGTGGCGGGCAATGCTTGTTCCTCGCTTAATAAGCGAAACAGGGCATATGGCTTGCGTGTTGCTCCGCCGTCGGTTTTAAGCGGCGAAAACATGAAAATAACCCCTCTCAACTATCCGACATATACTGCTATTGGGGAATCGGTATTCGGAAAGATTCTTTTAAATATCGGCTTTAAAAGAGGAGAACTGGACGCATGGACGTAAAACACGTGACGCCTTTTATTGTGGGCTTCAACACTGTTATTCCGCCTTTGGGCTTTAAAAGAATAGACAAGGGGCAGTTGCAGGTTAAAAAAAGAAATTTTACCGGCTCCGGTATTATTATTATTGTAGGTATGGTAGGGCAGTTAAAAGGCAATGTTGTATATGTAATCGGTGCAGAGGCCGCGAAAAAAATCGCGTCTGTTATGATGAACGGGAAACCGGTGGAAGCACTTGACGATATGGCAAAAAGCGCGCTGGGGGAACTGGCAAATATGTTAGCCGCCCATGCCGCAACCGCCTTTTCCGCAATGAAGATGCTTATTAAAATATCCACTCCCGCTTGCTTTGAAGGAAACGATATTACCGTAACAATGAGCGCGAGCAAAGTGTTTGGCGTACAAATGCTGGTTGATGATATGCCGATTGATGTAAATATTTCTCTTGAGAATTAGGCGGTGCGGCCCGTGATTAAAGATGTACCTGTGCCAATATTTTTGTATGACGAAAATTTTTCCTTGATTTCCGGCAATACATACGCCGTGGCGTTGTTTGGCTTTGTCATGCAAACAGAGGGCGAAAATGCGGAAGAAGAACTGCAAAAATTGTTTGCGGCGGCTTTTGGAATCGGTGCGGCAACAGCTGATTTTGTGTTGCAAAAAACAAACGGAACATCCGCGCCCGTAAAAATAACCGCAGTGCGTACATCATATGACGGGCAAAATGCCATTGCCGCATACATACAAGATTTGACCGACGACCCCGCAGAAACAGATGCGCAACGCTTAGAGCGGGAAAAAACCCGTTTGCTTTTTGAAACAAAGGAAACCGAGCGGCAACTATTGCGGGAAATGAAAAAAGTTGAACAAAGTTTGTTGATGGAACTTAACGAAGGAGAGCGGCAACAATTAAAAGCAACACTGGATTCTTCGCCGCTGGTTTGCGTTGTTTTCGACAAAGAGCATACGGTTTTAAGCGTAAACCAAAAAGCGGAAGCCATGTTTGAAATCCCCGACAAGCAATTGTTTGTGGATTACATCAAGCAATTTATGCCGGAGGTGCAACCCACGGGCATGGATTCTGCACGGGAAAAGGCTATGCGTTTGCGTGCGGCATTTAAGTCCGGCCGCGAGCGTTTCGAGTTTGTGTATCAAACCATAAACGGCACCCCGCTTCCTTGCGACGTAACCGCAGAGCGCGTTCGCTTTAGCAACGAAGAATTTGTGCTGGTGTATCTGCGCGACCTGCGAGAGCAAAAAGAAATGCTTGCCAAATTGGAAGACGCAATCAACGCAGAGCAAATGGCAAACAAAGAAAAAACTCGTTTTCTTGCGCGGATGAGCCACGAAATCCGCACGCCCATGCACTCCATCTTGGGCATTACCGAGGTGCAACTTCAAAAAGAAACCCACCCAAAGGAAACGGAAGACGCTTTCCAGCGCATTTATTCGTCATCTAATATGTTGCTTGCCCTCATCAACGACATCTTGGACTTTTCAAAAATTGAAGCGGGCAAAATGGAAATTGTTTCTGCCCCGTACGATGTCGCAAACATGATTATCAACATCGTGCAGTTAAACCAAGTTTACATTGGCGACAAAAAAATCAATTTCAAACTAAGCATAGCTGAAAATTTGCCCGCTAGTTTAATCGGCGACGAACTGCGCATGAAACAGATTTTAAATAATTTTTTGTCCAACGCATTCAAATATACGCCCGAGGGCGATGTTCATTTGTCGTTTGGTTTGGACGTTACGGGCGCACTTGCGATAACCGTGGCAGACACAGGCCAAGGCATGACACAGGAAGAAATGGACAATTTAAGCGGCGAGTTTTTGCGGTACAACCCGCAATTTAACCGCAAAATTGAAGGCACGGGGCTTGGGCTGAACATTGCCTACCACTTGATTAATATGATGAGCGGCACGGTTTCTGTGGAAAGCGCGCCCGGCAAAGGCAGTGTGTTTATCATTCGCTTGCCGCAAAAACAAAGCGGCACCGACATTATTTCCCCCGAAACAATAGAACGGCTGGAAAGCCTGCACGATTTAGACCAACCGATTAACAAACCAATCAAGCTGGAGCGCACGCCAATGCCCTACGGGCGCGTGCTGATAGTTGACGACATTGAAGCCAACCTGTACGTGGCAGAAGCGTTCCTTGAACCCTACGAACTTACAATTGAACTTGTGGACAGCGGTCTTCTTGCCATAGAAAAAATAAAGGCTGGCGAAGTCTACGACATAATCCTGATGGACCACATGATGCCCGAACTGGACGGTGTAGAAACCACAAAAGTTCTGCGCGGCATGGGTTACACCAACCCAATAATCGTTCTAACCGCCAACGCTTACAGCGAAATGTCTGAAATATACGAAACCGCAGGTTTCACCGCCTATGCCTCCAAGCCGCTGGATATCGCGCAGATGGACGCGCTTCTTACAAAATACATCAAAAAATAAGACCTTGGGGACGCCGTCCCCAATACCCCTGCAAGGGGACAAGTCCCCTTGACCCCTATCTTGAAAGGATTTTTTTGATGCCAAAGATTAAAGAATTTTTGTGCGACCATGCGTTTTTTTTGCTTGGTGGGTTGTGCATTGTGGTGGTTGGGATTGTTTTTGCGGTGAGTCGTGCGCAGACGCCCGAGGTTGTGCGGGATGATGGTGAGGTTATTTTTACGGCGGGCGCGATTTCGGAAACAGCGGGCGAAACGGGCGCGTACGTTGCGGAGGTTGCGGCTTCTGTTCCGTATGAGGAAACGGATTACATAATTATACACGTGGATGGTGCGGTGAATGAGCCGGGCGTTTTTCGCTTGCCCGTGACGGCACGTGTTGATGATGCATTAACAAAAGCGGGCGGTGCGGCAGAATACGCAAACATGGCGGGAATAAATCGCGCCGCGTTTTTGCAAGACGGCATGAAAATAAAAATCCCCGCGCAAGGCGAGGAAGCGGGGGAAGTATTTATTTTTGCAGAGGGTGCGGCGCAAGGCGGCGGCGCAACGGCGGCGGGTTCTGCCCCCCGCAGTGACGGCTTAGTCAACATAAACACCGCAACCGCCGCCGAACTGCAAACCCTGTCGGGCATTGGCGAAGCCCGCGCACAAAGCATTATCCGTTTCCGCGAAACACACGGCAACTTCTCCCACATAGAGGAACTCATGAACATATCAGGCATCGGCACGGGGATAATGGACAGGGTTCGCGACAGCGTAACGGTGGATTAGGGCGCAGTCCCACGGTTTTTAGGATTTGTGTTGTCAATGTATCTTTATAAATAATGGTAACGCTTAAACGCTCAAGGTATCAATGATGCGGAAAATTTTCGTTATTGCGTGCTGTCTTTCCGTGACATAATTAACTTGCAGTAGAAAATTTATATACGCTTAACAAGGAGGTTTTCTGAATGGCAAAAAGATTTCTGACGATTATCACGCTCATAATTATTTCGCTTTCCGTAGTAGCTTGTAGCAATAGAGAAACAGATACAATAGCGATGCAGTACGACACACTAGGGTATCCGGCAATTGAAACAGTCACTGACCCCGAAAATACCTACACGGTTTGTGAATATACGATAATGGTAGCACGCGATGCAATGAACCGTGTGTGGCAGGAACTGACAATACCGCAGGGACAAGCGGGAGCATTTGATATTGATGCAACTATCGTGCAAGCCATATATGACGATGAGCCTTTTATTATGACAACAGAAATAAATTTACAAATGATAACCGACGGCTTCAGAACAGAAAGACTTCTTACTTATGAATTGTTAAGCACAGAGAATTATACAGTATTGGGTATCTTGCAGTTGTATACGATTGAAGAAGGCAATGATATAATTTCTTTCTTATTTTTTGTTGACGGAATCGAAACATATTATGATGAAAATTATGCGAGCTTAGGCATAGAAAGACTGTGGGATATATTGTTTTCTAATATTCCTGATATGCCAATAGAAAGATTACGCATCTCCACCATTGAAATTACGGAAAACGGAAATACTGTAATTGATGTTTTTATTCATGCACAAGAGGAATTAGATTATGTGCGAGACGTGGTGGGCGATTACGCGCCATATCTTGAGAAATATCTTGAGAAATATCTTGAGAACTTTGCTATCCGTGACTTTAGAAATACGATTATTCTTGATAGCAACAGCAATCCTCAAGGTGTTGCCACAGAAATGCGTTTCCGGACTCGTCGCAGCGGAATATGGACCGGCTATAGCACAACAATCACTCTCACATTCAATGCTTTCGGAGAAGATGTAGAAATTCGTCTACCTTAAAAGTGCAGAGAAATTATAGCTTCGTATAAGCAGAATGAACCCGCTATAACGGTAGCCAAACCCCTAAAAGCAAGATAGTGCTAAGCACGATAGCACAATCCGAGATATTGCAAAAAATGGCAAGGGATTTAGAAGTTTATTTTTTCACCTTGCGCACTTATACAGTATCGACAAGCCGAAACCGTCGTGCGTTCCGTTGGGGACAAAAAACAACGGGCTTCGCTCCTGTATATTCTCCACAAGAAGCAAATGCCCGCTGGCTGAAAGTTGCCACGCCCCCTTTCGTATTGTTTCTCAAAAACCGATGTTTTACCGCAAACAGGGCAGTTGAGCGGTGTTGAACACAGGTTCTCAATCCGAATATTCGTGGGTGAAGCTCGGCAACGTTTCGCCCGCAAGCACTTGACGTGCGCGGTCTATGTTCCAGCGGATGTGTTCGCGCAGTTCGTTTGTGGCGTCGAATTTTAGACCGAGAAGGCTTTGCATTTTGTCAGTTTCGTAACGCCATGTGGGCGGGTCTTGGGGCGAGAGGATTAGTTTTGTTGCGGATTCGGGGACGTATTCCAGTCCCATTCGCGCGATGTCTGCCCATGATGTGTGAACGCTTCCCATGGCGAAAATTATTTCTTCGTTTAGGTCGCTTTCTGCAAGTTTTAGATATGCTTGTGCAATTTGTTCGGAAGAAAGAAACTGTGTGCCGTCGTGTTCGCTAAGGTGAATGTCCTTGTTTTGCAGAATCGCCGTCGCGATATCCGCAAAGCGTTTGTCCGACTGGGACGCGCCGCCCGCAAACGCAGGGTTTGAAAACGTATACCCCGGCCGAATAATATTGCGTCGCATTTTTACCTCTGTGCCGTGCCCGCCCTGCTTCGCGTAATATTTGCGAAAGCCCAGCAAAAACATTTCCGTTGCCGCTTTTGTTGCACCGTACAGGTCGTCGGGCTTGCGCAGCGTGATTTCGTTTGTGTTGCCCGGCATAGGCCCAATCGCCGCCGTGGAACTGGTGTAAATAAATTGCTTCACGCCCGCTTTTTCTGCCGCTTCCATTAAAAATACGCTTACCCGCGTGTCGTTCATCAACATACTAAGCGGCTCGTGCCCCCAGCCCAGCGCGATATGTATTACAATATCACAGCCTTTAACCGCCGCTTCCATTTTATCAAATTCGGAGATGTGACCTTGTACTTCCGTAACGCCGCGCAGTTGCGCAATGCCCGCGACCCGTCCCGGCGTTCGCGTGTACACCATGCACTCATGACCCGCTTCCGCAAATGCCTTTGTCACATACTGCCCGATATTTCCCGTACCGCCCGTAATAAAAATTTTCATATTAACTCTCCCTCTGCCTTTTTTTACATCATACCATTGCAATTTTACAAAGCGCAAGGTAATATGAATCGCTTGAAGGGGGCTACATATTTATGCGCGAAATGATTTTCTTTCTGATAAACCTGAAAGGCAATGCGAAAGCGGCAATTTTGTCGCAGCCGCTGTGGGGTATTCCGTTTAATTTGTTTACGCCGTTTGCAACGCTGTATATGTTTCACATGGGCGTGACGGATATTCAAATAGGGATAATGCTGGCGGCGGGGCGCGTTGCGCAAATGGTGATGTCGTTTTTCGGCGGCGTTATTACGGATAAGTTTGGGCGGCGGCTTACGTCGCTGGTTGGCGATATTGTTTCGTGGAGCATTCCCGCGCTGATATGGGCGTTTGCGCAAGACTTTCGATGGTTTTTGGCGGCGGCGGTTGTGAACAGTGTCATTCAGGTGACGGGCGTTGCGTGGGAATGTTTGTGGGTAGACGAAATCGGCGACGATGGCGCGAAAATTACGCAGATATATAACTGGCTTCATGTGTGTGGTGTGCTGGCGGTTTTTGTTGTGCCGATTGCGGGCTTTCTTGTTGGGCAGTACAGTTTGGTGCCTGTGGTGCGCGTGTTGTACGGCTTCGCGTTTGTAAGCATGACGGCGAAGGCTGTTTTGCTGTACGCTTTTTCGCGGGAGACACCCCGCGGGCGCGAGCGCATGAAGGAAACAAAAAACACCCCGTTTTTGCAAATGTTCGCGGGGTATCGTTTGGTTTTTGCGCAGATATTTCGTAGCGGGAAAATGCTTCGCGCATTGGGATTACAGGCTTTGCAGAACGTTACGATTATGATAACAACTACGTTTTTCGCGCTGTATACAACGCAGAACCTTGGGCTTTCGGAGTCGTTTTTGGCGTACTTTCCCATACTGCGGGCGTTGGTTATGCTGGTTTTCTTATTCCTCGTTCAAAATTTGCTTAACAAATTTAAGCCGCACAGCGTCATGCTTTGCGGCATTCTTGCATACGTTGTCGCAAACGCAATCTTGCTTGTTGCGCCGCCCTCCAATATCTTTTGGCTTGCGGGCTACACTTTTATTGAAGCTTGCGCGGTCGCGCTTCTTATGCCGCGCCTTAGCGCGCTTACCGCAAACGCCATAGAGCCAAAGGAACGCGCCAGAATTCGCAGTTTGTTCAACGCCGCAATTCTTGCGTTCGTTAGCCCGTTTGCATACCTCGCGGGCGTTCTGTCCGACATGAACCGTCGCCTGCCCTTCGTGCTTAACATCATCCTGTTCGCCGCGATGCTTGTGGCTGTTTTATTGGATTTAAAGTCTCGGGGGACTCCGTCCCCCGAACCCCCTGCAAGGGGATAAATCCCCTTGACCCCTATCTCTGAAAACCGCATACGCGGTTTTCAGGTTAAAGTTTTTGTTCAAACTTTTTTCAAAAAGTTTGCGGGGTTCGGGGCAGAGCCCCGAGAACTTTTCATGATTTAATTCTCGTGACATTCGCAACCGCACGGGCATGGTACGCCCGGTGCGCACAGGCACGGGTCGCATTTGCAGTTTGGGCATTTGCAGTGCGGGTTGGTACATAGATTTTTTTGCATTTGTCTCACCCCCTTTTGTGTATTATGGGATGGGGTGCAAATTACTGCAAGTACGCACTTTAATGTGGTATAGTACCTAAAAAGTAACCGTGGGAGATTGCGTATGCACAATGAATGTACCAAAACAAACTGCCCTGTTGTGGCAACATTGAATATAATCGGCGGGAAGTATAAAGCTCTTATTTTGTGGCACTTGGTTGGCGGAACGCTTCGGTTTGGCGAGTTGCGCAAGCTTATTCCGCAAACAACGCAAAAAATGCTTACGCAACAGCTTCGCGAGTTGGAGGCCGACAATATCATAACGCGCACGGTGTATCCCGTTGTTCCGCCAAAGGTGGAATACTCGCTGACCGAACTTGGCAAAAGCCTGATGCCCGTCCTAAATTCCATGCGCGACTGGGGAATGGGCTACATGAAAGAAAACGGAATAGACGCAAATTGCTTTATGGTGGAGTAATAAAAACCCCGCTCATGCAACATGGGCGGGGTTTTTGCCTTGCTGGGATAATATTTCTAATTCTTCGTCGTCGTATGGGACGCCGGGTAGTGCGTACAGTTGGGGGTTTTTGTTCATTTCGTCAATATCTTCTTGGCTGAAATGAACTTCGGTGCTTATGCCTTTATCTCTGAGTTTTTTCAGAAAAGGATTTCTGCATGGGAAGTCCTGTTTTGTAATGGTGCTGTCTTTCATTATTGCCGCACCTCCTCGCTAATGTCTTGGTTGTATTGGGATATCTCATCTTTTGTAGCTTCACGCGCAGATATTATGCGTACAATGTCAACTCCGTCGTCGCGCTCTCTGTAGCAATGGCATACGTAGAGTATGCGATCTTTTTTGCTGTATCCTGTTGCGTTAAAGCGTTCTTCTTCCCACGAGTGTGTGCCGTCTCTGTCTACATATAAGTTTTCGTCCAAAAATACTGACGCCGCTTCCTTAAACGACACGTGATGTTTGTGCAAATTTTTCTTTGCCTTTTCGGGATTCCATCGGAAAACTAAATTCCCCAAATTGAATTCAACAGTTGTGGCATTAATAATCTTTAGCATAAAGTACGCTCCGTCCCGTTGGATTCAGTTTATCACAAAAATTTGATAAGGCAACCCGCACGGGGGAGGTTTACAAACAATTACAGGTGGTTTAAAATGCAATATCGGAAGAAAAATTCTTAGAGATAGGAGTGGTATGTTTTGGATTTTAAAAGCAAAGCAAGAGAAATGGTCTCGCAAATGACGCTTGAAGAGAAAGTTAGCCAAATGTTGCACTATGCGGGTGAAGTTGAGCGGCTTAACATACCAAGCTATAACTGGTGGAGCGAAGCGTTGCACGGCGTTGCGCGTGCGGGAACGGCTACGATGTTTCCGCAGGCTATTGCGATGGCGGCAACTTTTGATAAGGAACTGTTAAAGCAAGTTGCGGACGTTACTGCAACGGAAGGTCGCGCAAAGTATCACGCGTTTTCAAAAGAGGGCGACAGGGATATTTACAAAGGGCTTAGTTTTTGGTCGCCGAATATAAATATTTTCCGCGACCCGCGTTGGGGACGGGGGCATGAAACCTATGGCGAAGACCCATATCTTACGGCGGAGTTGGGTGTGGCGTTTATCGAGGGGATTCAGGGCGAGGACAAGAATTCGTTGAAGGCGATTGCTTGTGCAAAGCACTTTGCGGTTCACAGCGGGCCCGAGGCAGACCGCCATTCTTTTGATGCGATTTGCGACCCATACGACCTTTGGAACACGTATCTTCCGCAGTTTGAAGCGGCTGTTTACGCGGGTGTGGAGTCTGTGATGGGTGCGTATAATCGCTTGCTTGGCGAGCCTTGTTGTGGTTCGCAATTATTGCTGGTGGATATTCTGCGCGGAAAATGGCAGTTCGACGGTCATGTTGTTTCCGATTGCTGGGCGATTGAAGATTTCCACAAGCACCACCATGTCACGGATAATCCGATTGATTCCGTCGCGCTTGCGGTGCAAAAAGGCTGCGACCTTTGTTGCGGCGACGTAATGGTTATGGCGGTGGAAGCGGTGCAATCGGGCAAGCTTGCGGAAGCGGACATAGACCGCTCTGTGGAACGGCTTTTGGTTTCGCGCATGAAGCTGGGGCTTTTGGGCGCGAAGGAAAATAAAAAATACACGAGTATTCCATATGAAGTTGTGGACTGCGAAGAGCATAACGAATTAAACTTGGAAGTTACGCGCCGTTCGCCGATACTTCTTAAAAATAACGGAGCGTTGCCGCTGGACTTTAAAGCGTTGAAAAAAATCGCGGTAATCGGGCCGAACGCAGACAGCCGCCGCGCCCTTGAGGGCAATTACAACGGCACGGCAACCCGCTATGTAACTGTGCTGGACGGTATCCGTCAGGTTGCGGCAAAAACGGGAACGCAGGTTCTTTTCTCGGAAGGGTGTCACCTTTTCAAAGAGAAAACGTCTGTACTTGCCAAGGAAAATAATCGTCTTTCGGAAGCGGTTATTGCGGCAAAAGAAAGTGACGCAATCGTGCTGGTTCTGGGGCTTGATGCCGATATCGAAGGCGAAGAGGGCGACACAGGAAACGAATTTGCCTCGGGCGACAAAATTGATATCAATTTAGTAGGGCGGCAACAGCTTCTTCTTGAAAAAGTGACTGAGGCCGCCGCGGGCAAACCCGTGATTTTGGTAATGATTACAGGTTCTGCAATGGCAATCAATTACGCGGACGAACACTGCGCGGGTATAATTCAAGCGTTTTATCCCGGCGCGTTGGGCGGGCAAGCCATTGCGGAAATTATTTGCGGCAAGGTGAATCCTTCGGGCAAGTTGCCTGTAACTTTCTACCGCTCCACAAACGACCTGCCCGAGTTCTGGAACTACTCCATGCACAACCGCACCTATCGCTACTATCATGGCGAAACGCTGTATCCGTTTGGTTTCGGGCTTTCATACACAACATTCGCGCTGGATGGTCTTGAGGTTGCCGCAGACAATAAATCTGTCGCGGTTAAAATCAAAAACACGGGCAAAAAAGCAGGGCGCGAAGTGGTGCAAGTTTACGTTTCTTCTCCCAATCAGAAAGAAAAATATCGGCTTGTGGGCGTTGCGCCAATATCGCTTGCCGCAAATAAGTTCAAAAAAATTACGATAGAACTTGCCGCAGACACGTACAGTCGCCGTGACTGGAAGGGCGACCTGTACACCCTCGAAGGCGAACACACCTTGCACGTTGGAATTTGCCAACCCGATAGTCGCAGTATCGCACTAACAGGCGCAGAACCGCTTTCTGCGATGGTGGAGGTCTAATGAATGAGATTTTTAAATGCTGCAACTAAGTATGTGGCATTATTTACGGCTGTGGTTATGATATTTGCTTTTGTTCCCGCCTATGCGACAAACAACGGAATGGCCGTATTGGAGCCTGTTGCAATAAGCGGCACGGGGTATTTGATTTCGGCTTCTTCTGCCGCGCTTGCTATTTCGCGCGCTGTCGAAAGCGCGATAAGCAATCCCTCACCTGTTGTCAATTTCGTTTTGGACAACCAACACACAGGCGTAAAATTCTCATCGGAATCCTTGATGGAGTTGGCAGACGCGGAAGGTTCTATCCGCGTTGACGGGGGGCGTTTTACCGCAGTATTTACGCATTCGCAAATTAGGGCGTGGAATATTCCGCGTGGCAATACCTTGGTTTTGGAACTGTTTGCGGTGCTGAATGACGGCACAAATTCTCGCTTGCTTGTGCGGCGGGCAACAGATACCTATGTAACCGCCTTCAATTTTACAAGCGCACCAATTATGCTTGAAACATTGCTTGACAACGGGCAACCATACACCATCACCGCACACCGTAACGGAATATTCGGCGTACCGCCTTTGCCGCCGCCAAATCCGCCGCCGTATATCAGAATTTTTATCGACGGCGAATTGGTGCGCAGTGATGATGCGCACCCGTTTATTCGCGATGGCAGAACAATGGTTCCCGTTCGCGTTATTGTGGAGGGGCTTGGCGGACAGGTTGAGTGGTTTGAACAAACCCGCACGGTAAGAATTTTGCGCGGCGGCACAGATGTAATACTGCAACTGGACGAGCCGCTTCCCGACGATATGGGTACGCCCATAATTGAAAACGGCAGAACCTTTGTGCCGATACGGCATATAGCGGAAACATTCGGCGCGGAAGTAGCGTGGTCTGCCGAGGAACAAAGCGTGAGTATAACCACTTTATAGGGAGGATATTTATGTTTGAAAATATGAAAAATGCGCGGCTGAACGAAAACCCCAGAGCAAGCGGGGTGCTGGTTCATCCTACGTCTTTCCCGGGGCATTACGGTATTGGGGATTTGGGATGGGGCGCATACAAATTTGTGGATTTTTTGAAAGACGCCAAACAAAAATTGTGGCAGGTGTTGCCCCTCGGGCCTACTGGTTTCGGTGATTCGCCGTACCAAAGTTTTTCGTCATTTGCGGGCAATCACTACTTGATTAGCCCCGACAAGCTTCACGAACAGGGCTGGCTTACGCAGGGCGAACTTGTAACCAAACCGTGGTTCGACCCACGCGCCGTAGACTTCGGTCCGTTAATCAAGTACAAAATGAGAATTTTGCGGCAGGCGTTTAATACTTTCAAGGCGAAAGCAACGGCGGCGCAAAAAAGTAAGGTGACTACTTTCTGCAAAAAAAACGCGGACTGGCTTGAAGATTACGCGCTGTTTTACGCGATAAAAGAGCATTTTGGCGGCAAGGAGTGGCAACTGTGGCCAAAAGAGATTGCAAAACGCGAACCCAAAGCCCTTGCCGAAATAAGGGAAAAACTTGAAGACTCCGTAAACTTTTGCAAATTTCTGCAATACGAATTTTTCACGCAATGGGACGAATTAAAGGCATACGCAAACGATGCGGGGGTTTCCATCATCGGCGACATTCCCATTTTTGTGGCGGGCGACTCTGCCGATGTGTGGGCAAACCCCGAGCTGTATATGCTGGACGCAACAGGCCGCCCAACGGCGGTTGCGGGTGTGCCGCCCGATTATTTCAGCGCGACGGGCCAGTTGTGGGGCAACCCGCTTTACGACTGGGACGTGCATAAAAAAACGGGCTTTGCGTGGTGGTTTAAGCGCGTAGAATCCGTGCTTTCCATGGTAGACATCATCCGCATAGACCACTTCCGCGGTTTTGAATCCTTCTGGGCAATCCCCGCAGGCGAGGAAACCGCCATCAACGGAAAGTGGATGAAAGGCCCGGGCAAAACCTTCTTCACGGAACTAAAAAAGAAACTTGGCAACCTGCCGATTATCGCCGAAGATTTGGGCGAGATAACCGACGCCGTGAACAAGCTTCGCACAGAAAACAACTTGCCGGGTATGCGCGTGCTTCATTTCGCTTTCGACCCCAGCGGCAAGTCTACACATATGCCGCACAACTACGAAGACAGCCGCACCGTAGTCTACTCAGGCACTCACGATAACAACACCACCGTAGGCTGGTACAACGACGCCCACGAATCCGAACGCGATTACCTGCGCCGCTCCCTTTCCATCAGCGGCAACGATGTCGCATGGGATTTGATACGCTTCGCAATTTCCACCAACGCACTCTACGCAATCGCCCCCATCCAAGACATCATGTGCCTTGACGCTCACGACCGCATGAACTGCCCCGGTCTTGCACAGGGCTGGTGGAAATTCCGCTACACCGAAGATATGCTAACCCATAACCATTCCGCACAGCTAAGATATCTTACAGAGATGTTTAATAGGGATTAGGAAAAGTTTTCGGGGCTCTGCCCCGAACCCCGGAAACTTTTGAAAAAGTTTCATCAAAACTTTAACTAAAAACCGCGCATTCGCGCGGTTTTTGTGTTGTGGCGAATAGCTAAAAAAAGTATAATAAACCTGATTTGGTATATTTGAGGAGGTAAAAATGCTGTTCATGATTTTTGAAATACAAATCACTGAGGATGAAAAAAAATTAATGGAGCGAATCTGCGATATGTACCACGGCACAATGCTGTACGTTGCCAACAGTATTTTAAAAGACCCAAACTTGGCAGAAGACGCGGTTTCTGAATCTTTTGTCAAAATGACCAAACATCTAAAAAAGTTTCATGATATTTCCTGTCACCAAACAAAGTCATATATCGTTAGTATCGTGAAAACAACTTCTTACGATATGTGCCGCAAAATGCATCGCAAAAAAGAAGCACCGGAAGATTTCCCCAAAACAACCTCGGGCAAAAATGTTGACATATTAAAAGATATGATAAACCAAGAATCTTATGAAACGTTGCTAAGGACAATCATGTCTTTGCCCGACCAATTAAAAAATGTGTTGTATCTTCACACCGAGGGGTATAGCCATGATGAAATTGCAAAAACTCTTGGAATAAGCTACGACAATTCCAAAAAAAGATTATCAAGGGCAAGACAACTGGCAAAAAAAGCATTGGAGGATAAAAAAAATGAAAAATAAATTTAACAGAAATGAAAAACTCTTTGATGCTGTACTCAAGGTAGCCGCCGAAGAAGCCCTATGGAACGAAGTGAACGCAATGCCAAGCTGTGAGGTGCTAAACAAAATGTACCCTCGCACCGAAAGTTTAGATGAAAAAATAAATGCGGTCAGCAAACGAGAATTTAAAAAAGAGGGAAGAAAAAAAGTCCTAAGTGCATTTACAAAAATTGCAGCAGGGTTTTTGTTTATTTTTGCTGTTAGCATAGGCACGCTGATTATAAACTCTGCGCTGCAAGATGAAACCGATACAGGCGATGCTATGTTTGTTTTGGGATATATTCCGCAGGGCTTCAGCTTGGTTAGTACACAATATACTTTTGCGAATGACACCGGGCAGAATTTTACAGTTGGCGGGGTTTATGCGAGTTTAGAAGATGAAAATGTCTCTACAAGGGAAAACGCAGAAGCCCGTCAACAAAGAAGGACTCTTTATATTTACGACGAAAACACAATCACATGGCAAGTTGGTGAATATATTTTTGCCATCACAGCTTCCCTTGATTATGAAATTCTTGAGAAGATAAGAGAGGGCATGAGCGTAAATTAAAAATTTTTTTATAAATTTCGTCAAAACTTGTCACCAAAAATCACAGTCAATCGTTTATATAGCGTAGAACCAAAAAATAACGATTGGAGGTGATTTTTTAATGCCCTACAACTCACGCCCGCCGCCTTAATTTGCAATGGATTTTTAATCACGCAAAAAAACATTTCAAAACCAAAATTCCAAAGGAGGATTTTTATGCGTAACAAAAAAATAATTTCAATACTTCTGACACTGGTGCTTTCACTTGCTTTCACCGTATCACTTTCGGCTACCGAAATGATAGGCTTTCCAAATTGTATCGAATCTCAACGTGAGCGGTTGCGCGAGCTACTTAAAGGAGAAGTTATCGTACCTTTTTCCTCTGGTGGCGAAACTGTTAATATCCCAAGGGTTAATTTTATTGTTCCCCCCGAGGGAGATAGGTGCTATTTCATCATTGGTGTAGAGGAAACCCCTACACCTGAATGCATTGAGTTCATTCTACACTACACAGGCATACCATATGAACTTGCTTATATCGCTAAAGCTACACTTACGCGCCGAGTTTTGTGGGTTTACTATGATGAAAATGACCACGGTGAGGATGCAATACCCCATTACGTATACCCAACAAATCATCAAGGAATTACTCCTTTCAGCACTTTGGGTATGGGAACAATGGTTAATATTCGCTTTCCGGAAGGCAGAGCGTATATGACACGGGGGCATCCCTTGAACTCTAATTTAAGGGGGTTTGCGACTGCGCCTCACACAAGAGACGCAGCAAGACGTAATGTATATGTCGGCAATAGGCAAATCGGTTCTATTGGCGCAAATTCAGCTTTTTTTGATGCACGTAGAGATGTCGCAAGAGTCGATTTGCATTCCCCCAATACCGTTCATCCAATCATAGATGGCGGAGTAATAAATAGCTTCAGGGAAACAACTGTTGTTGGCAATACCGTTATTTCTGTTAGAGGGCAAAGCGGAATACAGCATTCTGCAGTACGTACAACAAATGCGGAAGGGAGATTTACAGGCGAAACTTTTACTTTCTTCGACAAAATAGGCACCTACCCGCTGGGACGAATCCAAGACGGAGATAGCGGAGCCGCTTTAATTCGAAGATTAGCACCTGCGGATAGAGCAGTACTAGGTACGTTGGCAGGTGATGCGCTTGTTGGTGGACGGCTTATGGCTATATACACCAAAGTTACAAATTATTAAACATTGCTTGCTTCTGTAAATATCCGGATTCACAACAAACAAAAAGAGCAATCGGTTTAATACGACCGATTGCTTTTTTTGTTTAATGAAATTTCGCAAAAAGGGAATTATTTAGGCGTTCGGTTTCGGTCGTATATCCAAATGACATCGTTCAAAACACCTTGCTTTAAGCCTTCATTGTCGCTTTCAATTAGTCCGTGGTAGGAGGTGAAATCAATTTTTCTGTTTCCCGTCAATTCAGACAGCTCGTTTTCAAGAAGGTCAAGAAAAACAAATGTGTTGTTTAACCCGTTATCGTTGTTGTTTTCATAGTGATAATCGTAGAGTATATCAATATCACTTTCGCTTGTCTGTTCTGCCCTTGCGAATGAACCAAAAATTCCGATACGGGAAACCCCGTGAAATTGCTCGGTTTTTAATATACAGCGGGTAATGTTTTCATCAATTGCGGGCACTCGGGTCACTCTCCTTTATCACCCCGTTTATGATTATCGGATTACTACTGTAACGTGTCAAGCCAAATCCCACTGCCTTAACAGGTTTTGTGTGGTGGTAAGTAACTCTGCAACTATGATGCTGTGTGCGGCACTTCTTATGCTTTGTGCATCTTCTTGCAGGGCGGCTAACAGTTCTAATAAGCGTTCGTTTTGCCGATTGCGGCGTTCTTCGATTGCATCAAATTCTTCACTGCGGGCGCGAAGTGACGCTTCAAATGCGTCCCTCCCGCTAATGCTGCCGGAGGTTTGCAGTACTACGGACTCCAGTGCTTGAAAAAGGAGGTTTTGTGCTTCTTCGCTTGCGCCTGTGTTTAGGATGCGTATTGTTTCGCGCACTGCAAACTGCCCGATAGATTGGTGGTTGGAAAATCTGCTGTCTGAGAATCGCGCAAGGCCGCTACTTGTCCCTTGCAGATGTACGCCGCCGCTTGTCCCGTGGAAACGCGCTTCAACGGCTAAAACAAACCCCCGTTTCAGGGCTTCAATTTCCATTTCACGTCTTTCGTCTGAAATATTGTCTGCATTTCGTAACGCCGTCAGCCTTTCGTCAAAAAGCTGTGTCATTTCTTCCATGCTTCTAACGCCCGTGCTGTTACCCCAACTGCCGCCCCTAAAAAACATATCACGCGCAATGTCGGCTAATTGTGATGTACGGTCGTGAAGCATTGAATAATCTTCCATTTCGTCCGAGTTTGCAATTTTGCCTGTTTCCATAAAAGACGCAAAACTGCCTGACAAAGACAGCCGAAATACATTATTGTGGTTTGTTTCCCCCTGCCTTGCCCGTAGCATATCGGCAGACATATCGCTTCCTGCTATCGCAAACGCGCTGTTGCCTCGTGCAGAATTTGCGCGGGTCGGAATTTGTCTGTTTGGCATATTGACACTATTTATATCTCTGAAATTTATAGTTGTTGACATGAGTACGCGTCACTCCTCTAAGAATTTTTCCTTCAATACTATATCGGCAGAATCAATCTGCAACTTTAGGCCGATAGGTTTTTTTCCAAAAAAATGGGAATAATATAGGAAAAATTGTTGTACGGGTGTGAGACTTATGGCAGAAAAATTTATTATACAGCCGTGTGGCGCGCTTAGGGGCGCGGTGGAGATTTACGGCTCTAAGAATGCGGTATTGCCTGTGCTTGCCGCGTCTATTTTAACGGAACAGCCCTGCATTTTGCAGAACGTGCCGAATTTGAGCGATGTGGACGCAATGACGGCGTTGTTGGAGTCCCTTGGTGTGAGGTCGCGGAGTGAGGGCGACACGCGATTTTTGGACGCGAGCGGAGTTAATTCGCTGGACGCGTCCTATGAGTTGGTGGGCAAATTGCGGGCATCGTTTCTTGTTATGGGGCCGCTTTTGGCGCGGTTTGGGCGGGCAAAAGTGCCGCTACCCGGCGGTTGCGCGATTGGTTCGCGGCCTGTGGATTTGCATTTGAAAGGCTTTGCAGCATTGGGCGCGGACATCGACCACTCGCATGGTTTTGTAACCGCGTCTGCAAAACGCCTAAAGGGCGCGAAAATCTATCTGGATTTCCCAAGCGTGGGCGCGACAGAAAACATTATGATGGCGGCGGTTCTTGCGGAAGGCCAGACCATCTTGGAAAACTGCGCAAACGAACCCGAAATTGTAGACCTCGCAAATTTTCTTAACACCATCGGCGGGAAGGTGCGCGGCGCGGGAACGGACGCAATAAAAATAGAGGGAGTGCCGCGTTTGGACGTAAAAAATCCGCGTCACAGCATAATCCCCGACCGAATTGAGGCAGGCACATTTATGGTGGCGGCGGCGATTTCTCGCGGGGACGTGACAATCACCAATGTCACGCCCGACCACGTAAAGCCCGTAACCGCGAAACTAAAAGAGGTAAATATTTGCGTGGAAGAAAACGAAGACAGCATCCGCGTTTTTTGCGACCCCTCCCACAAAATAATCGCCTCCGACCTAAAAACCCTGCCATACCCCGGCTTCCCCACGGATATGCAAGCCCAATTTATGAGCTTACTGTCCACCGCCGAAGGCACAAGCGTCATAACCGAGACGGTTTTTGAAAACCGTTTCATGCAAGTGGGCGAACTAAAGCGCATGGGTGCGGAAATAAAAATCGAAAGCCGCAGTGCGATAATCGAAGGGGTTTCACGCCTAACAGGCGCGCAAGTAGCCGCTTCCGACCTTCGCGCAGGTGCCGCCCTCGTCCTCGCCGCCCTTCGCGCCGACGGCCCAACAGAAATCTCAGGCATCCACCACATAGACCGCGGCTACGACAATTTCGATTCCCGCCTAAATAAACTCGGCGCGTCTATCACACGTGAGGAATAAAAAACCGTGGGGACTCCGTCCCCACACCCCTGCAAACTTTTTGAAAAAAGTTTGAACAAAAACTTTAAATTTTGACTAGCGATAAACTATCCAACGCAACACAAAACCCGCGCGAATTGCGCGGGTTTTAGTTAAAGTTTTGATGAAACTTTTTCAAAAGTTTCCGGGGTTCGGGGCAGCGCCCCGAGGTTTTACCCTTGTTAATATCTCCGATACAAGCCAATAACTTTGCCCAGAACTTCACATTCGCGGGTTAGGATTGGCTTGAATGCGGGGTTTGCCGGGTCAAGGCGGATAAATTCGCCGTCACGGTAGAAGGTCTTTACTGTTGCGGAGTCTTCAAGGAGGGCGATTACAATATCGCCGTCGTTTGCGTCGGGCTGTTGCCGTACAAGAACGAGGTCGCCGTCGAAAATTCCTTCGTCCATCATGGAATCGCCCTTCACGTGCAACATGAAACAGGTATTGTTTTTTACATAGTCTATGGGGATTGGGAAAGTGTCTTCAATATTTTCTTCCGCAAGAATCGGAATGCCTGCGGCAACACGCCCCACGATTGGTACGTTTACCAGCTCGCGTGCGTTTTGATAGAAATCGTCTTCCAGAATTTCCGTAGAGCGATTTTTTGCGGGTGCGCGGCGAATATGCCCTTTGCGCTCCAGCGTTTCCAAGTGCGAATGGACGGTGGATGTGGAACTTAGGCCAACTGCCTCGCAAATTTCGCGCACGGTTGGCGGGTATCCCCTGTTGCGAATTTCCGCCTTTAGAAAATCCAAAACCATTTGCTGTTTTACCGTCAGCTTTTTGTCTGATTTCCGTGAAGATTTTGCCGCTGTTTTCCCTGCCGCTTTTGCCATAGAAAACGCCCCATTCACATTTTTCTAAGAACATATCATAGAAAATGTAAAATTGCAAACAAATGTGCGCTTATGCAAACGCCTGTTCCAAGTCGCCTATGATATCGTCGATATGTTCCGTGCCTATGCTTAAACGGATGGTACTTTCTGTTATGAAAGATGCCTTTAATTCTTCCGCGCTCATTTGGGAATGAGTGGTTGACGCGGGGTGAATTACCAGCGATTTTACATCCGCAACATTTGCAAGCAAGGAGAACAATTTTAAATTGTCTATGAATTTTTTTGCATCTGCCGCCGTTCCTTTCAGCTCGAAGGTGAAGATAGAGCCGCCGCCGTTGGGGAAGTATTTTTTATACAGTGCGTTGTGCGGGTGGTTTGCAAGGGACGGGTGATTTACCGCCGTAACTTGGGGGTGCTTCGCAAGAAATTCCACCACTTTAAGCGCGTTTGAAACGTGGCGTTCCACGCGAAGGGAAAGGGTTTCCAGCCCTTGCAAAAATATGAAGGAATGGAATGGCGAAAGCACCGCGCCAATGTCGCGCATTAGCGTTGTACGGGCTTTGATAATGTACGCCAAATTGCCCGCAACCTGCGTGAAAACCGCGCCGTGATAGCTTGGGTTTGGCTGTGAAAGCCCGGGGAATTTGTCGGAAGCCGCCCAGTCGAAATTGCCCGCGTCCACGATAACGCCGCCGATAGATGTGCCATGCCCGCCGATAAATTTTGTTGCAGAATGTACCACGATATCCGCACCGTATTCAATGGGGCGCAGTAGATACGGCGTTGCAAATGTGTTATCCACAATCAGCGGAATACCGTGCTTGTGCGCGATTTTCGCAATGGCTTCAATGTCCACAATAGTCGAATTCGGATTGCCTATGCTTTCGATAAAAATTGCTTTGGTGTTTTCCTTAATCGCCGCTTCAAAACTTGCGGCACTGCCGTCCACAAAACTGACCTCAATGCCCATATCGGGAAAGGTATTTGCAAACAGATTGTACGTTCCGCCATAGATGCATTGGTCGGAAACGATATGGTCGCCCGCACGACAGATGTTCTGCACAGCAAACGCCGTTGCCGCCGAACCCGATGCCGTTGCCAATGCCGCCGCGCCGCCTTCCAATGCCGCAATCCTCTTTTCAAAAACATCCGAAGTCGGATTCATCAGCCGCGTGTAAATATTGCCCGGCTCACTTAGCGCGAACCTTCCCGCCGCCGTTGCCGCGTCCTTAAACACATACGACGTTGTTTGGTAAATCGGCACTGCCCTTGCGTCCGTTGTTGGGTCGGGGCTTTCCTGCCCCGCGTGAACTTGCAATGTCTCAAATTTGTACATGATTTCTCTCCTTTTTTTTAGTTCTCGGGGGTTTCACCCCCGAACCCCCACGAGGGGACAAGTCCCCTCGACCCCTAACTTGAATCGCGCATTCGCGCGATTCGGGAAATACGACACATCTTATCGCTAGTCCCTGTTAAAGTTTTTTGTTGAACTTTTTTTCAAAAAAGTTCGCAGGGGTTCGGGGACGGAGTCCCCGAGATTTTAGGTCAAATTTTTCAAATCATAGGGCGTTTCTTGGTACACGTAGTAGTTTAGCCAGTTTGCGAAGAGTAAGTGCGCGTGGGCTCGCCAACGCATTTCAGGCGGGTTGGTGGGGTCGTTGTTGGGGTAGTAGTTGCAGGGCGGTTTTATTGTGGGGTGTTTTATTAGGTCGCGGCGGTATTCGGCGTCGAGGGTGTAGTGGTCGTATTCGGAATGGCCCGTTACGAATACTTGGCGGCGGTTTTGGCTTGCCGCCATGTAAAGACCCGCTTCTTCGGAGGTGGAAATTATTATCAGCCCCGCGTTTTTAACGTCCTCTTCGCGGACGTATGTGTAGCGGGAATGTGGCGCGAGAAACGGGTCGTCAAAACCGCGTGTAAGGCAACAAGTCGGAATAAGTACGTGGTGCGGATATACGCCTGAAAGTTTCTCTTGCATGATATGTTTTTGTACGCCGTAGTGGTAGTACAGCCCCGCTTGCGCACCCCAACAAATGTGCATCGTACTGTACACATGGGTTTTGGACCACTCCATCACGGCGCAAAGTTCGGGCCAGTAATCCACCGATTCAAAGGGCAGAGTTTCCACGGGTGTTCCCGTGATAATTAAACCGTCCAGTACGGTGTCTTTGATGTCGTCAAATGTTTGGTAAAACGCATTTAGATGTTCCTGAGACGTATTTTTTGAAACATGGGAACTCATTTGCAAAAGGATAATTTCAACTTGGAGCGGCGTGTTGGACAGCATTCGCAAAATTTGTGTTTCCGTCTCAATTTTGGTTGGCATCAGGTTTACAATGCCGATTTTAAGCGGGCGAATATCCTGCGATGCCGCTTGCTTGTTCGTCATATAGAACACGTTTTCCGCTTTAAGCGTCTTTGCCGCAGGTAAATTTGCGGGTAAATTTACGGGCATGGGTTCACCTTCTTAATGTTGTTTAATCGCGCTTCGTGCCGCGTTGATTGCGTTTTGCAATGCCGAATGTTCGCATGGCGTTGCCCAGTACTGCGATATGGGAATATTTCTGCCGTCGGGGGAGGAGCGGGTGGTGCGCAGAAGTTCCTCCGCGTTTGTGATTAGTTGCGAAAGATAGGATATAAATGCGGCTTCGCTGATAAACGAGCGCGTTACGGTGCAAAGCGGTTCGCGCCCGAATGTTGCAATCGGGCATATCGCGCCGTGTACATACAAATTTTCCGCACCGTCAATTATTATACCAAAGTTTGCGGATAAAAGGGACTGTAAGTTTGCGTTATTTGCATTTTCAAAACGAAAGACCGCGGGGGTAATCAGACTCATATCATTACCGACTATGCGGAAATAAAATGCGAAAACGTCTTGCGGGGCGTGTGAATACGGGCGATACTGCGGCAAACAAAACGCGGCAAAATTTACGCCCGTGCGGTTGCCCGCCCTGCCCCATGTTTGCGTATGGGAAAACGGAACGCCGTTGCTGTCGTTTTTTAGAATGCGGAATGGTGCGGGTTCGGCAGAATCTTGCGCAATACCCGTAACATCCGTGTGATTCTCGGAACAAACGGGTATAATCGCCCCGTTGTCATACGAGAAAACCGCGCTGAATAAATCAAACCCGCCGCTCGCATTCGCGGAAAAAACCATACGGTAAATGTCCTGCCCAACCCGAGCGGAGTCTACCGATTCCTTGCGGATATCCACCGCCGCCTGCGGGGGAATATCAAAAGCGGCAATTTGCGGCAATGCGGAAGGTAAAACTTGCATGGGGGTATGACGGTCTGTGGTTGTGCCGTCTCCAAGCTGTCCGTGACTGTTACTGCCCCACGCCCAAAGCGTGCCATCAGTTTTTATTGCCAAGGCGTGAGTGACACCCGCCGACACATATTTAACATCTTCCATAATTTTCACAGGCGTACTCTGGTTTATTGTTGTGCCGTTGCCGACCTGACCAAATTCATTGTCGCCCCAAGCCCAAAGGGAATTATCTGTTTTTATTGCCATAACATGGAAGTGGTTGACACTTACAGCTTTTACGCCGTCCATTACAAATACAGGGGCGTTTCTGTCAATTTCAGTGCCGTCACCAATCTGTCCGCGAAAATTCGGGCCCCATGCCCACAGCCCGCCGTCCTCTCGTATTACAAAGGCACTGCTGCGCAACATACCGTGGTGCGTCAATAGCTCTCGATAGTATACATATGCAACATTATCAATGACTTTTTCGGGAATGCCGCTCCACGCCCAATGGTCACTTCGCCAAACCCAAATTGAACCGTCTGTTCTTTTTACCAAATTATGCCCGATTATAACAGCTACATCATCCATAATTCTTATGGGCGTAGTGCTTATATTTGAACCCCACGCCCAAAACGAGTTATCAGCTTTAATTACCAATGTATAAAATTGACCGACACTTACGGAAATAACATCATCCAAAAGGTGTACGGGCGAAGGGCTGCTTTCCACCGCCGAATCTGCACCCCAAGCCCAAAGCGAACCGTCCGCTGTTATCGCCGCAGAACGAAAGCCGCTTCCCGAAACGGCAACAACATTATCCAGCACACGAACAGGCCATGTTGTAATCGCGGTAGACACAGTTCCAATGCCCAGTTGCCCAAAATTATTACGTCCCCACGTCCAAAGTGTGCCATCTGTTTGAATTGCTCTTCCGCCGTCTGTAAGAAGCGTGTAGTATTTAACATTTGATGAAATTCTCATTGGCGGTGAAACCCATCGTGACGCCGCGCCGGAGGCTAATTGCCCCCTGTCCCAGCCCCAGCCCGCAACAGAACCATCCATCATTGAAGCCGTTTGTTGCCTTGAAACAGAGACAACATCGTCCAAAATTCTCACGGGAATATGCCTGTCGATACCCGTACCATCGCCTAACTCCCTGTCAGCATTTGCCCCCCAGCCCCAAAGACTGTCATCCATGCGTATGGCAAAACTTGCCCTGTTTCCCGCTACCACCTGTCTCCATCTAATCGGCGCGGGTTCGCCGCCGTTCCCGTTGAAATCCCCTTGGAACATGGGAATCACAACGGCATTCGCCCGTTCAAGCACGGTAAAATATCGGGTGAAGGTTTCGCCCGCGTATTCTGCGGTGACGGAATACCGCCCTCTGTGAAGGAAGGTGTAAAAACTGCCTTCTCCCTGCGCAACGGTGTAGCCGTATTGGTTGCGGACTTCCAGCCACGCATTGTCAAGCGTGAGCCTTTGCGCGTCCCGTGGGTGGAATGTAACGCGGTACAAAATATTGGGGCATTCGCCGCGCCCAAAAACGCGCTCGCCGCCGCCGAAGGAAAAATGAAACGCCCCCAACCTGTGCCGTATCATATTCGGGAAGTGCCTGTTTATGATTGTTCCGCTAAAAATAAGTATGCTGTATGTTGCGTCAAAACCCGCGTCTAAAATGAAGTTGATTTGCCCCGCAAGGCAACCGTCGCAAGCATGGTGCGAATTGCCAACCATGGGGCGGTTTGCGTCAAAAAAAGCCGTTGCGTCAACCGTAACCCGTGGGTGAACCCACATTGCGGCATTAATCAAGTCCAGCCAGTCCAGCGCGACGGCAATGCGCGGCCCTATGGAAAAATACAGATTTCCTTCAAAACGCGGCTCTAAGTGCGGGCCGCCGCGATTCGTAAATGTTTGAACGCTCCCGTTATTGAAAATAATCCCCGCCGTTGCGGATGTGTATATGTTTACATTTCCTTCTGCTTGCGCGTTCCAGTCGAGAAGCAAATCAATTTCCAACGCGGCGTTAAAGCCCCATTTAATCGGGATATTTCCGCTGAAAACAGAAATCTCCGCGCCGCTTCCGCTCGCAGGTGCGGACGTGGCAACCGATGTTACATCAATTTCCGCCGCAACGCCCACGCCAAATTTCGCCCACAAAGACACGCCCGTCGGCACAAAAAACGACCACTCCACGGAATATTCAATCTCCGCGATAATGTACACGTCCAAACCAATCCACGCATCCACCGCAAAATTGCCCGCCGCGCCCGAAAATACAGCGCGGAAATTTCGGCTGAAAGGATAGTTCCTGTGCGGCATAAACATTGCCGTTATATCGGGGCTGTGCAGATATTCCCGCACGCTTATCGTGATATGACGAAAGAAATATGTAACGCAAAAATCGCGGTGGGCGGTGATTGTGATGTCCGCGCCGTTTACAGTTATCGCCGCAATGTGGATTAAATGCATGGTTTCGCAGATTGCGACCACAACAATTTTATCGCCCGCTTGCAGCGCAAAAATATCGCTTTGCGCATTGTAAAACGTAAATGTGTTTTCGCCGCTTGTTTGAAAATAATCGCTGCGTTCCGTCATGCGGATTAATGCCGCGCTGTCGGTTACAACCATAAAGTTCTCGTCTGTGCTGTCATCTAAATTGATTACCGTTTCGGGTTCAAAATCGTAAATTGTTGCCGCCGCGAATTGCGCGAAAATCCGCGTGTAATTTATGAAAACCGCTTGGTCGGTTATTTCTTCGCCGTAATCATTTGTAAGCGTTGCAACCACGATAAAATACTGCGGCAGTGTTTGCAAAACCGCCGCATACACAAACTCGCCCTCCGTTGCGTAAGCGATACGCGCCCTGCCACTTGTCAAAATGTTTCCCGTTGTCCAATCCGTTCCGTAGTCGCTGGTGTCGCTTATAACTGCCACATCCAAATACGCCGTGCCGTCCGTTGTCACCTCAACGGCAATTTCCGCTCTGCAAGCACTCACACGAACCGCCGTAAGCGCACCCATTGTTGCCATTTGCGGCAATGCTACGTTCCCGCCCCCTTGCCCGTAATTCCGCAACACTTCGCTTATATCCAGCGCGTTTATAAATCCATCCGCGTTAAGGTCTGCATGGGCGTTTTCGTCCGTTACATCACGACCGAAATTCTCTGCCACTTCCTGCAATTCCACCGCAAAAACAGGCAGTGGACTCACCGCCAAAATAAAAATAAGTACCAATGCCACCAGCTTTTTTGCAATATCCATTTTGCGTCTCCTCATTTTAAGACCTCGGGGGCGTTGCCCCCGAACCCCCACGAACTTTTTGAAAAAAGTTCGACAAAAACTTTAACTTAAAACCGCGCATACGCGCGGTTTTGGGGTTATTCGATGCAGTTAATCGCTAGTCAAAATTTAAAGTTTGGGGGAGAGCCCCAAGGTCTTAGTTTTGCAACAGCGTCGGGTTTTCCAATCGGAATGAAAGTGCCCATTTGCGGGTTAGGGTTAGGTCTTTTTCTTGTTCTGCGGCGAAAACGGCAAGGCGCGCACCTTCTACTTCAAATTGGGTGATTAGGCCAAGTGCAAGGTTTGTGATGGCAACCTCAAGGTTTTCCAGTGCGCGGGCGTGGTCTGCTTGCTGGGCTTCGTATTGGGTGTGGAGTGCTTCAAGCTCTGTGTAGGCGCGTAGAAGGTTTGCTTCCATTTGGCGTATTGTTTGCTCGTGGTTGGTTTCGGCGCGTTCAAAGGCTTCTTGCAAAGCGATGCGGGTGCGGAGGCTCTCGATTTCTTCGTCTTCGTCGGTTTGCTCTAAGCTCCAAATATTTTGCGTTATGCGGTTGGGGTTGTGGGCGCGGCGTCTTTCGGATTCGCTTAGCGAAACATTGGCGCGGTTGCCCGTGTAAACCCACCGTGCGTCCGAAGCGCGTTCAACGTCCAACTGCAAACTGCGAATTGTGTGTGTTTCCGTGATTGCCGCTTCTATGTGGGCGGTAAGGTCTTCGGGTGTTTCGTGGAACTCGCGTTCAAATTCGATTACCGTGTCTTGCTCCAGCGGCTGGCCGAGGAGGTGATTTATGCTTTGCATAAGAGTTTGGCGTGTGCGTTTCATTTCTTCAAGCTGTGTGCGGGCTTGTGATAAGCCGTGTTTTGCCGCGTTGAAATCGTGGGTGCTTAACATACCAACTTGGTGCATTACCGTCATGCGGGTAAGGTTCATTTCTTGAAGGGCAAGGCTTGCCGTAAAGCTTTCGATGAAAGAGTCAAGCTCGGCTTGCGCCACTATTAAACTGCGCAAAATGTATTCAACAGAAAGTTCCGCTTGTTCGCGTCCCATTTCAAGCATGGTTGTTTGGCGGTCTAACTCGTTCATGTTGCGCTGAACATCGCGGCGAAGTTCCGCAATTTCTTCAGGGCGGTTTAGACGCGCTATTTCGTGCATAAGCTGACTGCGCTGGCCTTGCAGGGCGGTTACTTGCCCGCTTAAATCCGGTGTAGACATGGCGAACAGTCCTGTTAGTGACGCTTGCAGGCCCGCAACTTGCTCCGGCGGAGCGTTAGGGTCTGCAATGCCTGCAATGCCCGTTTGCATTTGGTTTAGTGCCGCGCCTGTCATCGCGCTTAGTGCTTGCTGGCCTGTTTGTGCCGCTGTTATTCCTGCATCCAAATCCCAAAGCATTTCCTGCATTGCGCGAATTTGAAGCGTTCCGCGTCCGCTGTCTATGCGGCGCAATTCGTCCCGAAACCATATGCGGTGTACCTGCAAATCTCGGATTGCGATTTCGATATCGGTAATGGCAAGCATATCTGCCAGCGCAAGTTCCACCGCTTCTTCGTAGGTGAGAACTACCGTTCCGTTTTCAGGCGTGGCTTCCGCTGCCGTTGTTGTTGCCGCTTCCGCCGCAAAAACCATCGTGCCGAACAGCATTACAAATGCCGTAAAAATTGCAAAAAATCTTTTCATTTTAATACCCCCATCTATTCTCGTGTTACTCTGCTGCCGTTTGAAATATCGCGGTTGTTGGCATCGTTTATTACAAACTCGCCCGCTTGCAAACCGCTTTCAATTATAACTTCCGTGCGAAGTTCCAAACCCGTTACAACTTCGCGGGTTTGTGCCGTGCCTGTTTCTCCGCCGTCTGAAATCCAAACCATATCTCGCCCGTTTTCGCGGAATACCGCCGTGCGCGGTACGGTTAATGCACTTTCGCGACGATAGATGTAAAAGGTAACATCCACGCCGTAACCCACGCCGATATTAACGCCCTCGGGAATTTGAGGCGATATCCGCACGTTTACCTTGCGTTCTTCCACACCAAGGGCGGTGTGGCGAACAACCGCCGTGTTTCCGATTTCTTCCACCGTTCCGTTAAAAATAATGTCGCCCGTGCGTTGGCGCAGTGTTAGCCTAACGATATCGCCCGCGTGGATACTGCCCGTGTCCTGCGTGGAAACATAGGCTTCGATGTACATATTGCCCTGCGTTGTAATTTCTGCAACGGGTGTTGCCGCACTTATGAAATTTGTATTTTGCGCGTGAAGCGTTGTGATTATTCCGCTCGCGGGCGCAGTTACCGTTGCGTTTTGAAGCTCGTGTTCTATTTGCGAAATATTGGTTTGCTCTATGGAAATAAGTGCTTCGATATTTGCCCGTGCGGCAGTTAAAGTGTCCCCCGCAAGCTGTGCGGTTATTCCGTTAATTTGCGCAATAAGTGATGCGCGTATTCCTTCAAAGTGTTCCGCGCCGCTTTGTGTAGTGCCCGCCGCGATTACGGCAAGCTGTGCTTCCGCCGCTTCCAGCCGCGCTTGCGCCGCCGATAATGCCGCTTGTGCCGCTTCATATTCCGTGCGGGCAACAACACCGCTTTCGTACAAAAACAATATACGTTCGTAAGTTTCGGAAAGTTGCGCTATCTCACGATTATTTTGCTCAATTAAAATTTTTTGAACACGCAATTGCTCGTTAATAATTTCCTGTTGATTTGCAAAACCGCGCTCCGCTTCTGCCGCTTGCGCGTTTATTGCCGCAAGTTCGCCCTGAAGGCTTGTGCGCGTGGTTTCCAGCCCGCGCCGCGAATTTGCATTTTCCGCTTCGATATTGGCAAGCTGTGCTTCCAGCCCCACAATCCCGCTTTCCACCTGCGTCAGCCGCAAACGTAATGCCGTTGTGTCCACGCTTAAAATCGCGTCCCCCGCATTAATATTTTGCCCTTCGCGCACGTACAACTCTCGCATTTCGCCCTGCGCCCCCGAAAATACCAGCATCGTATTTTCCGCAACCACTACGCCAAGTTCCGTAAAACTTAACTCCGCATTTTGCAAAACCATTTCCGTCATTCGCACGGAAACAGGCTGAATAACATAATACACACTTCCCGCTACAATTGCCAATAAAATTACTGCCAAAACCGCATATTTAATGGATTTCTTCATAAAGTGTAACCTCCTCTTAGGGGACTGTTGATGTACTGTGTAAGTTTTTTTGTACGGGTGGCGGCGGACCGGTTGGGTGATTTCGTTCGCTGTGATGCGCCTTCGGCGCACAATCGCTCACCGAAATGCACCCAACCAACCCGCCGCCCAAGCCAAAATATTACTGCCTACTATTTTATGCCCTTCACCCCCGGTGTGGAGGATGGCGCG